>CAVZMC010000019.1:0-50963 GCA_963776125.1 uncultured Acidobacteriaceae bacterium
GCACCGCGGTTGCGGGTAGCTGCCGATTCCCTCCACGTCGAAATTCTCGGGAATCGGCTGCTCCAATACCTCAATCGCGGCTGCGGCGTCCTCCTGATTCACTTGCAGTTTGATTCCTCCAACTGCGTTCGAATAGAACCAATCCATACGCACGATGTTGTCGTCGGCAAGAAAGCACTCAATGCCCGCCGACTCGAGCAATCCCTTGGCGAGGACGGCCTCGGGCAGGTCCCTGAACTCGCGAACCGTGACCAACTCCCGCAACTCAATCTCGTCTGTGCCAGCTGGAGGAGCTGTGATGGGTATGTCGAGGCGCCGGTGGCTGATTTCTTGCTTCAGCGCCTGGAGCGCTTCACCGGTGAGAGAAGGCGCGTCGTCCGCGACCTTGCGCAATTCTCCTGCGGTCATTTGGGAATAAAGAGTCTCGAGCCGGCGTCTCTCCTGCTCCGGGTCCGTGCGTGCCATAGCGCAAAAATCATACGTCAGGGGCCGCCCGTATCCAAGCGGCACGCTAACGCAGCGGTCCGAATACGCCGACGCCGGTGGTGGCGCCCACATAGACCTTTCCGTTGACGATCATGGGCGTAATGAATTTGTTGCCGGCGCCGAACTGGTCGCGCCCGTGCGCTGCTTGGTTGCTATTGTAGAGCTCGTGCGACAGATTCGTCGCGTCGAAGGCATGTAGAACGGCGGGATTGGTGTTTTCCGTCGCCCAGACAATTCCATTGCTGGTTCCATTGGCGGAGACGCTCGGAGTCGCACCCGGATAAGTGAAACTTGCGGCTGTCTCGGAGGTTGGCATTGTCCCCAGCCGTCCGTAATTGAGGGCAAACGCTTTGATATTGTCGCCCTCGGCGCCGTAATAGACGGTGCCATTAAAGTAGGCTGGCATGGAAAACACTGCGCTGGAAAGCGCCCCGGGCACGACTTGGTAAACATTGATGTTCGAGGTGGGATTGAATTTCCCCAGGTTGTCGCGGTCCACCACGTAGATTTTCGCATCCTTACCCGCGCCGACGGCCAAGTGCCGGGTCTTACCTGAGGCGTCCGTAAGGTCAGGCAGCACCAGCACTCCGCCCGAGCCAAGATCCTGATCAATCGAGTTTTCCAAGCTGGAATTGAACATCTCAAAATAATCCGAAACCACGAGTCGCTTATTTGCTGCTGAGAGCTTAAGAAAGGCATTGCCAAAATCGCCTTGGCTAGGAAAGCCACTGGAATTAAGCGTCGTATCAAAAGTGCCATTGGCCTCGAGAAGATAAATGCTTCCATTCGCGTCTGCCGCGGGGCCGGCGCCGCTCATCCAGAATGCCCCCTCGTTGCCGTTGGGGGTGGTGTTCAGAACGCTGACCTGGGCCAGAGTATTTTGGTCGAACGAGATGATCCAGCCGGTGTAAGGGCGAACGTCGCAGTGCGACGCCCAACTCGTGTATAGCACACCATTCAGTAGTAGTAAGGCAGCGCGTTCTTCGTATTGCTTAGGATCGAAAAATACGATTCCGTTCGAACTGTTGTCCCCGGTTCCCGGATAGGAAGCTTGAATCTCCTTTGGGCCCCCAAACTCCTCCGCTCCGGTCGTGACATCGAGCGCATGCAGCCGCTGGTGATAGGTCCCCGAGCCGTCCTTCGACATGGCGACCACATAAATCGTGCCCTGTGGGCCGGCGCCGCGGTCGATGACCGGGGTCGCGGTGACGCCAATCTCCGGGACGACTTGGTCGCATCCTCGACTGTCGCTGGCAGTCTCGCCGGGCTTCAGCGTAGTCACTTGCCAAAGTGGCAAGCCCGTGTCTGCATCGAAAGCATAAACGCTGCCATGCTCGGTCGCCACATACAGAACGTTATGCCTACCTTGACTGATGGCCAACTTCCCGAGATAGAGCGGCTCGGCGTCCACTTTGCCGTCCACCGGGATCTCAAACAATTTGCCGAAACTGGAGGAATTCACGTTGCCGGGCGTCAATACAGTTTCGTGGAGATTCTGCCCGGTGCGTGCAACGTCGTTGTGATAGGTGAGCACGTCGGCGGCGGACCAAGTAGGCGGGGTTGACCGGCCGAGTCGTGGCCTGGTTTTCTTCCGTGGCGGGCGCGGTGCGCTTGCAGGCGGCCAAACTCAAGCAACACAGAAGCGCAACAAGAACCATAAGAGCGCGCCCGTAAAGAAAGCGCGACGGGATAGAGAGAACATCGCCGGGAGAAACTTCGAGCATCCTCCTAGGGTAACAGTCCAAACACGCCAACGCCGGTGGTGGTTCCGACGTAGACCTTGCCGTTGACGATCATGGGAGTGATGAACTTGTTGCCGGAAGCCAGCTGATCGCGCCCGTTCGAGGCTTGGTTGCTGTTGTAAAGTTCACGCGTCAGATTGGTGGCGTCGTAGGCGTGCAGCACGGCGGGACTTGTGTTCTCCGTCGCCCACAGAATGGCATTGCCGGTTCCGTTGGCGGAGATGCTGGGCGTAGCACCGGGGTAGGTGAAAGCGGTGCCGGTCTGCGACGCGGGCGAAGTGCTGAGTTGGGCGTTATTGATGGCGAAAGCTCTGATGTTGTTGCCCACGGCGCCGTAGTACACCGTGTTATTGAAGTACGCCGGCATGGACCAAATTCCGCCCGCCAGCGCTCCCGCAAGTTCCTGATGGATGTTGTTTGTGTTGGCGTTGAACTTCCCCATCGCATCGCGGTTCACCACGTAGATGTTGCCGTCCTTGCCTGCGCCCACCGCGAGATGCCAGGTAGTGCCGGCGTTGTCCTTCAGGTCAGGTAACACCAGAGCGCCTCCGGAACCGAGGTCTTGGTCGCTCCCGTTTTCCTGCGCTTGGTTGGACATTTCAAAGTAGTCGGCGACCGCCAGCTGGTTGCTCGTGGTTGAAATCTTCAAAAAAGCGTTCCCGTAGTCACCTTGGCTGGGAAAGCCGTTGGCATCGAGTGTCGAGTCGAAAGACCCGTTGGCGTCGAGCACAAAGATGTTTCCGTTGCTGTCGGCGGCTGGGCCGGCGCCGCTCATCCAGATTGCGCCTTCGTTGCCGTTCGGGGTCAGATTCAGCACGCTGACCTGCGCCAGCGTCTTTTGGTCATAGCTGATAATCCAGCCGGTGTATGGGCGGGCGTCGCAGTGCGAGGTCCAGGCGGTATAGATGACGCCATTCATCAGCAATAATCCGGAACGCTGAGCATATTGACTGGGATCAAAAGTCACCGTCCCATTGGAGCTGTTGTCGCCGCTTCCCGGAAACGTCGCTACGATCTCCTTCGGGCCGCCAAATTCCTCGGCGCCAGTGGTGACGTCCAAGGCATGCAGACGCTGGTGATAACCGCCTGAGCCATCTTTCGACATAGCGACGACGTAAATCGTGCCGTGCGTTCCGGCGCTGCGATCGATGACTGGAGTCGAGGTGATGCCAATCTCCGGGCTGATCTGGCCGCAGCCGTGATCGTCGCTGGTAGTTTCGCCGGACTGGAGCGTCGAAACCTGCCACAGCATAGTGCCAGTATCCGCGTCGAAAGCGTAAACCGTGCCGTGCTCGCTGGCCACAAACAACACATTGTGCGCCGCCTGGTTGATGGTCAGGTTCGAAAGATACAAAGGCTCGGCGTTGACCTTGCCGTCGGCCGGAATCGTGAACAGTTTGCCAAAAGTGCCGGAATTCACGTTGCTGGTCGTCAGCGTGGTTTCGTTGAGGTTTTGCCCGGTGCGCGCGTTGTCGTTGTGGTAGGTCACAACATCCGTGCTGCCGGCAGGCGGAGGCGGCGTCATCACTGGTGGATTTGAGCCGGAGGACATCGACGATGACGTAGAGCCGCCGCAGTTCGCGAGATTCAGCGTCATCCCCAGTGCCAGGCAAGCCAGAACGAAATTACCTGGGCGAAAAACGCCAGTATTGCCGGCGAGCAACCGCATATAGAGAACTCCAGGTGGATGAGTGTCCGAGAAGGCGACCAGCGCCTCCTTGCACGGGACGATTACTGGAATGCTACACCGCGCCCCGTACGCCGCGGCACACCAGAGACCAACGAAGGGACAGGTTATTTTCGCGGATGGATAGGTTCAACGGTACAGGTTTGTCGTGCCTGCTTCCCATTACCCGGTTGCCCGGGACCGGCCCGCTAGGCCGGAAAGCATTGGAAATCAAGGCTTGGTGCGAAAGGGGGGACTCGAACCCCCATGGGTTACCCCGCCAGATCCTAAGTCTGGTGCGTCTGCCAATTCCGCCACTTTCGCAAGACTTGCTCGAATCTCCCTCCATTTTGGGGATATCCGGTTCCGCGGTCAAGTTTGCTCAGGTTGAAGCGCGGAAAAGGGCTGCCGGACGGCAACCGGCGGACGTTCCATTTTGGGAAAATCGCCCAAAAAATATCCCGAAAATATGGCGGTTCGCGCCATTCGCAAATAGCATGGGAATTAATTCATCTCTATTTTCGAGGAAAGGACGATGCTACTCGAAGAACCAGAAGGCTGGAGTGAACTGCAACAGAAAGCTCAGCAAGAACGGGATCCCAGGAGACTCATCAAAATCATCGACCAATTGAACGCCCTACTCACAGAGCACGAGAAGAGAGCGGCAGGGTACGACCGAACGGAGCAATCCTTGGAGTTTGTCAAGGGAAATCAGGAGTGAATGAGTGAAGACAACTCACGATTAGGCGGAGGAACCAGAGGCCGAAGAGACATTGGTGCGGTTGCGCAGCAGGTGTCCCGGCTGCTGCAGCAGCAGATGGATAAGCTGGTGGACATTCCTCTTGCCGAGTGGTCACAAAACGAATGGGACGATTATCGCGGCCGGCGGAAAGCCATCCGCAAACTGCGGGCGGAACTGGAGCCCTCCAAGCCGGACTAGGAAGATTTGGAGAACGCTACTCCGGTCTGGCTTGAGGCTACTGGGCTAAGACTCGCACACTTGAACGAGAAGCGCGGTAGGCAGCGGTTGCGCCCGTGAAGGAAGACCTGTAGTGGAACCCTCCCCCGTTGGAAGGCCGCCGGGGCATGCACGCTGGATTGGCTGCTTGCCCCGCGGGACCTTCCGAATCACCTTTGGGGTCTCATTTCCAGCAGGCCCACTATCGCCGAGCTGGCGCCGCCGCAATGCCGAGCTTTCAAGAGACGACAAGGCCTTATCCCCTTGGAAATCACTTGCTGCGCCCAACATCCGCGCGCCCGCAACATGAGTCAGAAGAAACGGCTTCCAAACTCATTGCGGCGCGTTCAGTCCCTGGTAAATGTAGATGCCTGCAAGCACCAGGAACATGACCCCGGAGACGCTCCCCAATATTTTCACCACGGGGGTGATCCGGTTCACCTTGGTCATGACTTCCCGTTGATCCTTGGCCATATGGGCGTCAGATTCGTCCAGGAACAGTTGATCGTCTTCTTGCATGATGAGCGTGCTGCGGTAAATCAGCAGGATGATCAGAACGACGGTAAGACCACCCCACGTGATCGCGAGCCATAGTAGACCAGGAGACATATGTCACCTCTGGTGCTTGCTGGAGCCGTCCCGCGGTCCGTGCCACCCGGAGATTGGGGCTGTGTGGCGCCTAAACCGAATTCGGGTAAGGGCCCACTAAACATTATAGTCCCGCAAGGCAAGTCAAACGCTTCTGTTTTGTAAGGGGCTGCGACCTAGGAGTAATGGGGGTCATCTAAGGCTGTAACGAACCTTTGGGCAAGTTTCTTCCGCTGCGGCGGCCATGGGTTTGCTATAATCCATTTGCGAGTAGTTTCAAGGAGATACGAATGGCCACGACAACCACCCCTGAAGTGAAGACGCCCGGCGCACCGGAAGTCGGCGTGAAGACCCCCCCCATTACCCTGACGTCGCACGCGGTCAATAAGGTCAAGGAGATCATGGGGCAACAGAATCCCGTTCCCGCCGGTCTGCGCGTAGGCGTGGTGGGTGGCGGCTGCTCTGGTTTCTCCTACTCCATGTCGTTTGAAAACGGCGCTGGCATGATGGACAAGGTGTTCGACATGGAAGGTCTGAAAGTTTACGTGGATGCCACTTCGCTGATGTATTTGAACGGCTGCAAGGTTGACTATGTGGAGACGTTGGAGGGCGCGGGCTTCAAGTTCGAAAACCCGAACGTGAAGAGCACCTGCGGATGCGGATCTTCGTTCAGCACATAAACCAAACCTTACTGCGAATTTCGAAGGCCCTGCCTAAAAACGGCAGGGCTTTTTTGCGTCCGGCTTATTGTTGGGGCTGCGTCGGCGGAGGATTCTGTGGCGGAGGCTGTGAGCCCATCGCTCCGCCGCTTATGCCATTGCTCATCCCTGCCCCAAATGAATTCCCGCTGGAACCGAAACTCGTTCCCATGCCTCCCTGGCCGGGTACAGCGCCCATTGTGCCCGCGGGTTGCCCGTTGTTGGCGACCGCATTTTGCAGTGGCGGCTGCGCTGGTGTGTTGATCAACCCCCCGCGATTGAAGTCGGTTGCGGGGTCGTAGATGAACTTCCACTGGTTGTAATGATCCTCCTTGTTGAACTCGCGAATGGTGGCTGCCTTGCTGGCGCTGACCACGCCGATGATGGGCCCGCTTGCCACGATCTGATTGCCGCCCGCGACGCCCGCGCTTTGGCTGGACGATGACGAGGAATCTGTACTGGCATCGGCCGAAGCGGTTCCAGAGCCGGCCTGCGGCTGGCCCGAAGCCGGCGTGGTAGTTGGTCCCAGGCTGAATCCCGACGCGCCGTTTGCGGTATTCCCGCCAAACGCCCCGCCCGCACCCGCTCCCGGCGCGGATGATCCGGCCATGGCCGCGGCCGAGGTCGCTCCCGCGATACCAGCTCCCATGCCCAGCTGAACTTCCCCGAAATGCAGCAGCTTGAAATCCTGGCCGTTGATGGGGTCTTTGTAACGCCGCCGCAGAAAGCGGATGTTGTTGGTATTTTCCAGATCCTCGATACGCGTGGGATAGCGGCCGAACTTCTTGAAATATTTGCGGACGGCGCGAGAGTACTGCACCCCGCGATGGATCATCTCTTCTTCGCGGTCCCGCTTGATCTGGAAGGTGAAGCTGGGCGCAATCGCAAGCGCCGCGATGGCGAGCAGTGCGACGAACAGCATCAGGGTTAGCAAAATATAGCCCCCCTGCGAGCGGCCGCGCTGGCAGCGCCGGAATCGATTCTGTTGCGTCACTGGCAAATTCCTAATTTCAAGGCAATCGCCCTATCCCGCGCCCTGCGTAAGCATGATCTGCTGCCTATTGTCATTGAGCACATCTTCGATCTCCACTGCCTGGGGAGAAATGCGCAGAACCTTATAGCGCCGGTCGACAATATCGCCCTCGCCGGCAACGAAAATGTCTCCCGCCTGATTGGACAGGAAAATCTTCTTGGGCTCACCCGGCCGGCTGGCGAATCCGAAAAACTTGATGTCGATGGGAGGCGGCGGAGCCGGCGGAGGCGGAATCACTGGCCCAACGTGCTTGTCCGGGACAGGGGGGGCAATCGGTTTGGGAATCTCGATCTGCGCCGTGAAGATGTTTCGCCCAGCGCCCTTGTACTCAGTGTCCTCACTGGACCTCAGCAAATCGAAACGCAGGGAAGGGTCGAGCGATCGGGCGCCGGTTTTCTCTTTCTTAGTGTGAGTTGGTGCGGGAGCGGTCGCGGCGGCTTGCGCCTCGTCCAGCGCCGAAGGTGGCGCGGTAACCACGGCCGCATCCGTCGTGGCCGGCGTCCCTGCGGAACTGAAAATCCAGTTTCCCAGCAGCGCCAGCGCCACCACCATCAGCACGACGGCGGCAATCAGCTTCGTCCGATTTTCTGCGCCAACCTGCATTGCCATCTAAATCCCAGTCTTAAGATAAGTCTCTAACTTCATCTGCAATCGCACCACGCCGCTCTGCTGGCCGACCAGTTGCACGCTGTCCACGATGAAAAACAGCTGGTCGCGCTCCAGGGCGTTGATGAAGCGCACGAGCTGGAGATAATTGCCGGAAAGACTGGCGTCAATCAGAATCGGCTGCAGGCCGACCGGTTCCGGATCCTGCATGGCGTAACCGAAATGCTCGATTTTGACTCCGCTCTCCGTCGCCACCCGGCCCAGGCTTTCCGAGATGGCGGAATCGCGGGCGGGCAGCCGTACGTCATAGAATTTGTCGATCTGCTGGCGCGCGACCTTGATCTTCGTGTCAAACCCGATCAAAGGCTGGACCTGGCGGGTCTTGAGGAGCAGCTGTTTCTCCATCTGCCCCAACTGCTCGCGGCGCGCCCGCTCGGAGCCGGCCAGCGGTGAAAGCAGCACGGCGATGGCCAGTACATCCACCACCCCAAAGACAGCGAAGGCAACGGTGAGCTTACGCCGGGTATTTCGCAGGTCGGGCATTAACGCGCGCTCCGTTTCGCGGTCGTGGTACGCATCGTCATCGCCGATTCCGGGATGTACAGGGCGCTGATATCGACCTGTACATTGTCGCCCGGGGTTTGCTGCCCGGCAAGATTCTCTTGCATGATCTGGGTCTGCTGGAAGCGCCGGGAATCTTCCATATTGCGCACCAGCTCAATGGCCCGCTCGCGTGATTCCCCGGCCACCACCAACTTCAGTGCCAGGTGGTGATCGGGCGACATCTCGGGCTGAATGGAAACCAGATGCAAGTGAGTCGGCATCACCTGCTCCAAATCCTCGAAAACCTTCGTCCAGGAGAACGCCTTGCGCGCAAAAAGATCGTTGAGAAACTCGGACCGGTCGCGCACGCTGCGGTTTTCCGGACGGTTCAGCATCGCCTCGGCGTCTTGCCGCTGTTTGTCGCGAGCGGCAATTTGCTGTTCGCATTGGTGGATCAGGCTGCGGTCTTTGGCGGCTGCGAGCCAGCCGGCCAGCGCCGCATACACTAGCACCAGTGTGACGATGGCCAGTCCGGCCAGCAACCCTCCCCAGCGCAGCCAAAAACGCCGCACATCCTCGTAGGGAGAAGTCGCGAGATTGATGTCCAGGCGCATGTTCTAAGCCAGCGCTCCCGCCACTCCGGCAATTTGCCACGTCGGAATCGAACCCCGGTTCCCCGCGGAGGCCGAACCGCCGACCAATTCCTGAACTTCCGCTCCGGTCTGCGCCTTCAGGGCGGGCGCCGCCCCCGCCAAGTCGGGCAAGCCCGCGACAAAAATCCGGTCGATGTTCAAGTGATAAGTATCTTGAAAGAACACGACCGAAGGATAGACCTCTTCCGCCAGCCGTTCGCCCGTGACGGTAACGCCGCCGGCATTCTCCAGAGTGCGGAAGAGTAACACCTGCTGCTGATCAAGGATGGCGATGCTGGTGGTGCGCGTGTCTACTTTCAGCACCAGCGTGGGACGGTCGGCCTTGGCCACGCCCAGCGCCGCCAGCATGGAAGGCAACACGACCCCAGGATTGTACCCGGCGTCCGCGAAAACCGATTCGTATTCTTCCACCACGCTGTTCAGAGCCACCGCCGCCACCACCCGCACCGTGCCGCTGGCGGGCTGCACATGATAGGAAACCTTGGCCTTCTCCACATCAAAGGGCAGGGATTTCTTCAGACGGAAGCGCACCACGGCTTCCGCCTCCTGGCGGCTGGAAGGCAGAGCATCGAAATCCAGCAGGACCACGCGCACCGCCGCGTCCGGCAGGAGCGCGATCAGGTCGCGCGAATAGCCGCCCAAGCTGCCCAAGGTATCGCGAATGGTCTGGCATACGGAATCGCGGTCGCGCAGGTTGGGCTCGGTGAGGTCGGGGAACACGCAACCGCCGCCCAGCTTGTACGCGGCAAATTCCACCCCGCCGCCCACTTCGGAGCGCCCGGCGAGGACCCGGTCGGGCGCAATCTCGCAGGCCAGCCTGGGCCGTGCACTCGACTTCAATTTAGGGCTCATTGCGTAACCATCACCGCGTCAACATCAACGCACAAACCATGAAACCCGACTGGACTGGAAAAGGCAAGACCCAAAGGAACTAAGACTGGTCACGCCTTAGCGCATGCTCTCAATGAAGGTGACTTTGTTGATTTCCTTCAGCGTGGTCATGCCCAGACGGACCTTGTCCAGCGCGGATTCCCGCAGAAAGCGCATCCCTTCGTCCCGCGCCGCCCGGCGGATTTCCGAAGTCGGCTTCTTGAGCAGAATCATCTCCCGTATCCGGTCGCTCAGATCGAGCAGTTCGTGGATGGCGGTGCGGCCGCGGAACCCCGTGCCCGCGCACTCGATGCAGCCCTGGCCTTCGTAGAACGATACCTTGGACCACTGGTCCGGATCCAGGCCGCTGGCCTCCAGCACCTCTGGCGGATAGTGCACGACGGCGCGGCAGGAATTACAAATCAGGCGCACCAGCCGCTGCGCCAGGATGCAGTTCAGCGCCGAAACGAAATTGTAAGGCTCGACCCCCATGTTCAGAAAGCGGCCGATCACATCCACCACATTGTTGGCGTGGACTGTAGTAAACACCAGGTGCCCGGTGAGAGCGGATTGAATGGCGATCTGCGCGGTTTCCGTGTCGCGAATTTCGCCGACCATGATTTTGTCGGGATCGTGGCGCAAAATGGAGCGCAACCCGCGGGCAAAGGTCAGGCCTTTTTTCTCGTTCACCGGAATCTGCGTGATGCCGCGGATCTGGTACTCGACGGGATCCTCAATGGTGATGATCTTGTCTTCATCGGTGCGGATTTCGCTGACCGCCGCGTACAAGGTCGTGGTTTTCCCGCTGCCCGTAGGTCCGGTAACCAGCACCATCCCGTAAGGCTCGGCGATATAGCGGCGGAATTTCCGCAGATCGTCTTCGTCAAAACCAACCACATCCAGCACGAGCTTCTGGAACTTTTCGCTCATCGATTCTTTGTCGAGAACGCGCAGTACGGCGTCTTCGCCATGAATCGAAGGCATGATGGAGACGCGGAAGTCGATCGGCCGTTCCGGCTTGCCGTACTTGACGCGGAAGCGGCCGTCCTGCGGCACGCGCCGCTCGGAAATATCGAGTTCGCTCATCACCTTGATGCGGGAAATGATGGTCGAATGATGCTCCTTGCCAATCGGCGGCATGGCTTGCGTGAGCACGCCGTCAATGCGGAACTTGATGCACACCGAATCGTCCCGGGTCTCGATATGAATGTCACTGGCACGCCGCTGCAAGGCGGTGAAGATGGTGGTGTCCACCAGGCGGATGATTGGACTGTCGGTATCGGCGGTGAGTTTGTCGATGGAGATCGATTCATCGCCCCCCTCGTCCTCGGTGACCACGTCCAGGGCAAAGCCTTCGCTGGCTTCCTCCAGCACGCGTTTCGACTGTTCCGTTTTCTTGAGGATCTCCGTGATCTGCGCCAGCGTGGAAACTTTGGTGATGACGCGCTTGCTCAACAGCAGGCTGATCTCGTCGATCATCATCAGCTGGCTGGGGTCGGCGATGGCGATGGCCAGGCGTCCGTCCGACGTTTCTTCCAGGGGAACGAAGTTGTAGCGGAACATCAAGTGCACCGGAATCTTGGTGAACAGATCGTGGTGCAGCTGGAAATTGTGCAGGTCTACAAACTCGCAGCGATAGCGCCGCGCCACATCCTGCGCTTTCACCAGCTCGGCGGATTGCACGGTTGAAGCCGCCCGGCCCCCGTTGCCGCCGTTGATCAGAATTGGTTTTTGTTCCGGCATAGTCGCCATTCAACACCCCCTACCCCGTCCATTAACGCAGCGTGCCGCTCGATCCTAGCGAGAACAGGGGCAGGTACAGCGAAATCAGCACTCCACCCACAAATACCGCCATCACGATCAGAATGACCGGCTCAATCAGCGCCATGGCCGCGCCCAGCGCCGTCTGTACGTCCTCTTCATAAAATTCCGCCACCGAATTGAGCATCGCGGGCAAGGCTCCGGTGGATTCGCCCACCTCGATCATCTCCACCGAGAGATCGGGAAACATCTGCTGCTCTTCCAGGCTTTTCGCCAAAGCTGTGCCTTCGCGCACTCGGTTGGTGGCGTCGGAAATTCCGTTGAGAATCCGCCGGCTGCTCATCGACGCTCCCGCCGTTTCGAGCGAAGGCACCAGCGGCAGGCCGCCGGCCAGCAAAGTGGAGAGCATGCGGCAGAAATTGGAAACTTGATACTTCAGCCAGATTTGCCCGATTAGAGGCATCTTCAGAACGGCGCGGTCTACCCGCTCCGCTCCGCGGTCGGTGCTGCGCCAGCGCCACAGCGCCACAATTAGAACCAGCAACGCGATGCCGGCGGCCGGCCCATATTTTTGCGCGTGCGTGCCGATACTGAGCATGAGCAGCGTGATGGCCGGTAGTTGCGCGTCCATGTTCTGGAACAGCAGGGCAAACTGCGGCACCACATAGGTGATCAGGAAAATGAACATGGAGATGACCATAACCACCAGCAGCGTGGGATACACCAGCGACACCGCCAGCTTCTTCTTGAAGGTGAGCGACATGCGCTGGAACGCGATGTAGCGGCTTAGTACTTCTTCCATGTTGCCGCTCTTCTCGCCCGCCAGCAGCGTGGTGGTGTAAATCTTCGGGAACACCGCTTGCGCCGCGAAACTATCGGAGAGCAACTCGCCGCTCTTCACCCGGTCGCGGACATTCTCCAGCACCGAACGCATGTGGGGATCTTTTTGCCGTTTGATCAGCAAGTCGAGTGAAGTCAGGATGGGCAACCCGGCTTTGATCAGGGTCAGAAACTGCTGATTGAAAATGACAAAGCGGCCCTGCCGGATCTTTCGTCCGCGGGAGAACGGCATCTCGCCCGCCGAAAAAAGCCCGCGCGGTTTTACCCAGTAAACCAGGTAACCCTGCTGCACGAAACGCTCGCGGACTTCCGCCTCCGAGTAACCGCGTTCCACCTGCTGCAGCAGGTGACCGCGCTCGTCCGCCGCCTTGATGACAAATTCCGCCATGGTAAAGCTGTATAACCCCTTGCCCCACCCAAGTTTAGCATTCCAAAGATGAACTTAGGATTAATCTACCCTTGTGACTATGCTGCCCTTAAGTCTCCCATGTCCCGCTATGCTCGGGGATAACTCATTCCCCTCGTTATACATACAGGCCCGCGACTCAATTCCAAGCGGAATTCGCCGTCTACTTTCTCACTGGCTGAATTCGCCGCTGATTACCTCCACCCCAGGCGGCGGGACAAAGCGAAAATTGTCTCCAGAGATTGCTATATTTTCCTTCTGCTCGCTGAACCGGTACTCGGTTACGGTGCCGTCCCCTGCCTCTACTATGATGCGGGTAATGCGGTCATCCGCCGTAACCTCCAGCATGACTTGATTTACGCTGCTTGCCAATCCCTTTGGCACACCCCGAAGGACTACGTCCCCTGGAATCAATGGGCTAAGGTCGGGAGCCAGCGTCAGCCCCTGCAGTTCCTTCTCCAGATGGGCCTTGCCCAGCAGGAACGCCAGCGGCGACCGCAGGTCGTCCAGCTTACGCGCGGGGGTCTTGCGCACCTGGCGGTCATCGGGCAGGTAGAGCCAGGCATTTTGGCCGTCGCTCAGGAACAGCTTCTGTTGCGGAGAACGGTATTCCCAGCGCATCTTGCCGGGTTTCTTCAACCAAAGCGTGCCCGATTCTGTCCGTTCCGCCCCGGCTCCGCGGTAGGTCTCGCTGAACTCTGCCTGCAAGGTCTGCAAGCGGTTGTAGTGGTTGTCCACAGCCTGGGCAATGGCCTCTACATTGGCTGCTGGGCGGGCTGCCGCGGCGCTCGCCAACGCCATGACTACAATAAGCATGACTACAATAAGACAGCTGCGCAGAAAAGGACCCTCCACAGTCTACTCACACCGCGGCACGCGTTGAACGGCCCACGAGTGTGACTATATTCTATGCTACCTTCCAGAGGGTTGCGCTCCGCGGCCGATCCCAGAGCCTCGTAACAAGGGATGAAGCACTTGCTTCGCAAAGTCATCGTTGGGTTGCTGAGTCTGGCAATCGTGCTGGGTGCCTTGCTGTTTCTTCCAGCGTGGACGTTTCACTATTGGCAGGCGTGGATATTTCTGTTCGTATTCCTCGCGCCGGAGGTTGCCGTCGTGCTGTACCTCGTCAAGAACGATCCGCAGCTCTTGGAGCGGCGTATTGCCGGTCGAGAGAAGCAGAAAGTCCAAAAGATCATACTGTTGCTTATACGAGTCACGTTTGTGGCGGTCATCGTTTTTCCCGCCGTCGATCATCGCTTCGCATGGTCCACGGTACCGCTCTTGGCCACGATATTCGGCGATTTCCTGGTCGTGCTCGGATTGCTAATCATATTTCTCGTGTTCAGAGAGAACACCTTTACGTCATCGGCGATCGAAATTCTCCCTGAGCAACGAGTCATTTCCAGCGGACCGTACGCGTGGGTACGGCATCCGATGTATAGCGGAGCGCTGGTCATGGTCTCCGGTGTGCCGCTTGCGCTGGGCTCGTGGTGGGGATTGTTGACGGTGATTCCCATGGCGCTGGTTATCGTCTGGAGGCTTCTGGAAGAAGAGGGATTCCTAGCGGAGAATTTGCCGGGTTACTCGGAGTATCGCAACCAAGTGAGGTTTCGCCTCATTCCGCTTATTTGGTGAGCAGTTGGCGAGTTCGCTAGTCGGCGGGCAGGAACCTCGCCTGTTTGGGTGGAACATATCCGGGCGGCATCCCCTTTTCGATAAAAGGGAGATCGTCGGGATCGCGCACCTCGACCTGGCCGTCGGGCGTCAATTTGTAAGGCACACCGAGAGGATCGACCGGAATTCCGCGCAGCAGGCCGGCCGCTTCAAGTTCCTGAAACCCAGCCGGGAAGTGGCCGGTTTTCCGCCGATAGAGCGTAAGAAGCGCTTCCAGATTGGTCACATCTTCGTCCACTTGCAGCGCGCGCAAGTGAGCCACGGCATTGGCTTTGATGTTCGCGTCCTTGGAAGTCTTGTAGGTTGCGGTCCACAGCATTTGCGCGGTCTGCAATTCTCCGGCGTGCGTCGCCATCTGCGCCGCCAACACTTTCAGGAACGGATGCGCACCGGGCACTTGCGAGCCGCGAGCGAAGGCATCGGCCGCCTTGGGGTAATCCTTGAGATCCATGTAGTAGATGAAGCCCAAGTCGTAATACAAATGCCAATCATTCGGGTTGTTGCGGATGCCGAATTCGGCTAGTTCGATGGCCCGCTGCGGCAGGCCGGCGCCGTTGGGCGGATTGGGCGCCAGAAAATTCGACCCGAATTCATAAGCCACCGTCAGATGAGGATCGAGCGCGGTCGTGATCTCCAGCAGTGGAGCGAGCAGCGCGTACTCCTGCGCGTTGGCATGGTGCCTTCCACCAAAATATTGCACCGCGCGAGTCCAATAGATATCGGCCAGCAAACCGTCGTAGCCCAGGCTCATGCGCTTGAGAAGTTTGGGAGAGGAGATAAAGAGAACATCCTCAATCGCGGCCCCGCTGCGAATCTGGTCCAGGCGGTGCAGCGCGAGCACCGAGGCAAGCATGCAGGCGACAAGCAGCGATGCGGCGATGGTCGTGGTTCGGCGCGAGCTGATCATCTTAGGTTCCGGCTCATTTCAAATTCCGGCGCTCGAAGATCAGCACCGCCCCGCACAGCGCCATGGTGGTGTAAACCAGAGCGTAGGCGGTGTTGTAGAGAATGAGCTGTCCGGAGACCGCCTGCTCGTGGGCCACCGAACTGATTACGTTAAGCGCGGAGAAGTTCGGCACCAGGTAGGCTGCCCCTGTCGCCAGCCAGCGCGTGACTCCTTGGGTCATGCCGGCAAAGCCGCGCAGATCTTCCGCGAAGGTGCCGATGATGAAAAGAGAAAAAGCGAAAACGGCGGCCATCAGCGGGGAAGAGAAGGATGAGAACAAAAGCGCCAGCGAGGTGATGATCAAGAACTGCAGAATAATGAAGTACAGCGCCACCAAAACCCAGCCGTCGCTGCTCTGGAAATGGCGCGAAACATACAACAGCGCGGCGAATACGCCAATGGCCATGAAGAATGTGTTGACCACGAGCGTTCCCGCCAGCCCGAAAAATTTGCCGACAATGAACTCCCAGCGGCGCACCGGCCGCGACAGCACAGTGTAGAGAGTGCGCCGGTCGATTTCCTTCGAAACCAATCCGATGCCGATAAAAATGGCGATCACCATGCCGAATAATGAAACCGCCGTCAGCCCCAGATTGATGACCACCAAACGCTCGATGTCGATGGAAATCTGGCCCACTAGGATGGCCGCTCCGGACATCAGCAGGGCGAAGGCGATGAGGTTGTAGAGGACCCGGTCGCGCACCGCCTCGCGGAAAGTGTTGGATGCGATGTGCACGACGCGCGCGCTCATGCGGTTGCTCCCGCTGTTTCTTTCTCCGGCTTGAGCTGCGCCACGAAATAGTCTTCCAGCGAGGTCCGCACCGGAGTGAGCGAAACGATGCGCAGGCGCTCCCGCCGCAGCGCTTCCAAGGCAGCCTCCTGGTTGTCTTCCGGGAGGATGGCGCGGATGACGTTGCCGGTGATGTGGCAGTCGGCGCCCAAAGATTTCAGAGAGGCCGGTACCGCGCTTCCGTGCCAGACCAACTCCACCTTGCCTTGCACGCTAGCCGTCAGGTCGGCGACCGCGCCCACGCCCCGCAGTTCACCTTGATGGATGACTCCGACCCGGTCACAAAGCGCTTCGGCATCGGAAAGAATGTGGGTGGAGAAGAAGACGGTCTTGCCGTCTTTCTTCAGCTGCTCCATCAGATCTCGCACCTCGCGGCGGCCCATCGGGTCCAGGCCGGACATCGGTTCGTCAAGGAACACGACCTTAGGGTCGTGCAGAATGGCTTGCGCGATTCCCACCCGTTGCAGCATGCCCTTGGAGAACTTGCGCAACTGCACACCAGCTGCATCGCGCAGCCCCACGCGATCGAGCATCTCGGCGACTCTGCGGGATCGGTCTTTGCCGGCGACGCCGGACAGCTCACCGTAGTATTCGAGCAGCTCGCGGGCGGTGAGATAGTCGTAAAAATAGGGCTGCTCGGGCAGAAATCCGATTTGCGCCTTCACCCGCGGGTCCGCGAAATCCATGCCCAGAATGCGGGCCGAACCCGCGCTGGGGAACACCAGACCCATCAGCAGTTTGAGAGTTGTAGTTTTGCCCGCGCCGTTGGGGCCGAGGAACCCGAAAACTTCCCCGTCTTCGACCCGCAGGTGGAGCGGTTTCAGGGCGCGTTTTGGCTTCTTGCGCCAGAAGCCCACGGCATAAGTCTTTTCTAGGCCGAGAATCTCTATGGCAGCCATGGCAGCTTACCGGAATAGTTTCGTTGTGGGATCGATTATATGCAAAAGCAATCTAGACGTGAACGGGATGGAAGCGAGCATGAATTACCAAAGTAAAGAGGCCAGGATTCGCATCCTGGCCTCTTTTTGGCCCGGACCCTCCCCAGGTGCCGGCCAAAACAGGTTCTAATCGATAGGTGCAAACGCATCGCAGGGCGATACTGTCGTTACGGGTGAATCGCCGCTTGAGCCCTGCTGCCCGCGAATCACCAGGTCGGTGGTGGAGCAAAAGTCGCGCACGCCTGACTGGTTATAGTTGAGCGGGGAAGCTCCCACCACAAAAGCCGTATTCATGCTGCCGCTTGGCAGCAGGCCCGTCGCCTGGAACTGATAGCCGCTCTTCTTGCCGCTGGCCACGCTTGAATCGATCAAGCACGCTTGTGTGTCGGTAGGCTGGCAGGTCCCGTCTGGCCCCCCCAGGTCGGCGAGCGTGGCCGCGTATCCATCGGACGGATAAACCGAGAAATAGGTGACTTCGGCTCGGGTAATGGTGCGCACCGAACTGACCGCGGAAGCTTCGTTGGCTGAGATATGGGCGCGGAGCATGCTGGGCACCGCGATGGCCGCGATAACCAGGATGATGGCCACCACGATCAAGAGTTCGATCAAAGAAAAGCCCTTGGCGCGCTCGGCACACCGGTTATGTCGGACACTTGGATTGCGTCGCCCCATCTCATTCCTCTAGACTTTTTAGTGCACGTCACTCGCCAGCCGCCGGGCTCGGAGGCAGAATCGCGCGACTGCATGTAAGCTATTTGTAATGAATTGCCTGCACGCATTTTGCGTTGTGCCGGTAAAGCCCCTGGAGCCCTTTATAGGGCTGGTATGACATTAATTGTCATCGCAAAACGACATTTCATCTCATTCCGAGAAGGGGCTCTTTAGTGGTTTCCATCGGACCAAACAGCCATAATCTTTAGCAGCACTGGCGTGTGCCGCCAAGGCGGGCGCAGCTCCGCGTTGCCCCCAAAAAAACAAAAAAGGGAGCAACGGATGTTTGTCCGTTGCCCCCGTGGCTCGTACCCTCCCCCAGGTACTTCGCCAAACTTACTCCCGACTGCGTCAACCCTAGTTCAGGTTGGGCAACCCAACGCAGGCCGTTTCACCAGCGATCAGCGAAGACGAACCGGAGTTGTTGAAGCGAACCACGCCATCTTCGATCGAGCAGAAGTTGCGTACGCCGCTCTGGTTGAACACGGCTGGCGAGCCGCTGATTTCATAGAGCTGGCCGCCGCCGGTCATTGCGAAGTAGTAACCGCTCTTGGCATTCGCCACCGTGCTCGCGTTGGAAACCGCCCAGTCAATCAAGCAAGCATTGGTTGAGGTCGGTGCGGCGCAAGCGCCGGCAGCTGCCGGGCCCAGCTTGCTGAGCGTGGCAGAATAGCCTACGGTCGGATAAGCCGACTGATAGCTGATCTGCGCCGTGTTGATGGTACGAACTGAGCTGACCGCAGAGGACTCGTTAGCCGCAATGCGTGCCCGCAGTAGGTTAGGAATCGCGATCGCCGCGATGATTAGAATGATGGCGACCACAATTAAGAGCTCGATTAGAGAAAACCCTTTTCTGTCCTTCAAGTTACGTCCCGGCGGAACCACCCCCAAGCGATTGCTCATGATTCCCCCTTTGTGAATTGGTATGCACGTTCCAAGCCAGCAGGCCGACACGGAAAATGAAAGTCGGGGAAAGAATATAAGTTATTCATAATGAACTTAATACGGAGGATTACGAAAGGAGCTTGACCCCAGCGCATGAGGCGATTGGGCCTCGGAAGCCCTATCGGAGTGAGATGAAGTGTCGTTTTGCGATGACACTAAACGTCACATTGAATAGCGTCGACGAATAGCGTCGATTCGCGGCGGCCCGCATGAGTCAGCGCCATTCTCGGAGTGATCGTCAGTCTGAGAACTCATGGGCGACCAACGCGCCGTCACAAAAAACAAAAAAGGGAGCAACGGATGTTTGTCCGTTGCCCCCGTGGCTCGTACCCTCCCCCAGGTACTTCGCCAAACTTACTCCCGACTGCGTCAACCCTAGTTCAGGTTGGGCAACCCAACGCAGGCCGTTTCACCAGCGATCAGCGAAGACGAACCGGAGTTGTTGAAGCGAACCACGCCATCTTCGATCGAGCAGAAGTTGCGTACGCCGCTCTGGTTGAACACGGCTGGCGAGCCGCTGATTTCATAGAGCTGGCCGCCGCCGGTCATTGCGAAGTAGTAACCGCTCTTGGCATTCGCCACCGTGCTCGCGTTGGAAACCGCCCAGTCAATCAAGCAAGCATTGGTTGAGGTCGGTGCGGCGCAAGCGCCGGCAGCTGCCGGACCCAGCGCGCCGAGCGTGGCAGAATAGCCTACGGTCGGATAAGCCGACTGATAGCTGATCTGCGCCGTGTTGATGGTACGAACTGAGCTGACCGCAGAGGACTCGTTAGCCGCAATGCGTGCCCGCAGTAGGTTCGGAATCGCGATCGCAGCGATGATCAAAATGATGGCGACCACGATCAAAAGCTCAATCAGTGAAAAACCCTTTTGTTTTCGCATCTCGTTTTCCCTCTTCTCCGTTTATCAAGTCTGGTCTCGGTAGACCGAATTGCCAAGTATGTTCGCATTTTAGCCGCCACAACCGGGAGTTACCTAGGTGATGGTTAAGCTCCGCCTACGTACTTTGTTTTCAGTGCGTAGCGGCGCATTAGTCACCTCGTTCCGGTACCCCCCTGGCAGTTGGATGCTTCCGCTCCGTGTCACATTTTGTCGGCGAGTGACAAGTTGTGTCATTTTGGGAGAGACATGAGACAAGTCTAATTTCCCCCTGCGATCGGCACGGCGCGTACGACCCAGCCAGCCCTCTCTCTACAAACTCCCCGGCGACCCTCAGCTGGCTTTGAGCAACATGCAGGTGACGTCATCGTGCTGAGGGGTCGCGCCGACGAAGAGGTCGAGATCCGCCATGATGCGCTGCAGAAGTTCAGCCGGAGATCCCGCTGCTCCCGCCTGCAGCACCTTCAACAGGCGCGGCTCGCCATACTCTTCGTCGCCTTGATTGACCGCTTCCACCAATCCGTCTGTGAACACTACCAGCCAATCGCCCGGTCGAAGAGTGGTTCTGCCAGATTCGTAAGTGCCCTCATGGATTCCCAGCGGCACGCCGCCTTCGGTCAAGCGTTCGATCGCTCCCGAACTGTGCCACAACACCGGAGGATTGTGTCCGGCATTGATATAGGTGAGCGTCCGCGACTCGGGATCATACTCGGAAAGGAAGGCCGTGGTGAAGCGCAGTCCGCCTTGGCTGTTGGTGCAGGCGTAGCGATTCATGGCCGCCACAATTTCTGCCAGGGAGTAGGAAGTCGCGGAAAGTGTCTTTAGACTGGCCTGGAAGGTTGCCATGAGCAGAGCGGCGGGAATGCTCTTGCCGGCAACGTCAGCCACGGCGAGCAGGAATTGCGATTCGCCGGCAACGGCCACGGGACGCTGAAATACGTCGTAGTAGTCTCCAGCCACGGTGTTGGCGGGGCGCGTAGCGAATGCGATGGCCAGGCCGGGGACGTGCGGCGGCTCGGCCGGCAGAAGCCAGCTTTGAATGTCGCGGGCAATCTCCAGGTCGCGCTTCATCACCACGCGGTCGGCGATTTCCAGCGTGAGCAAGATGAACAGCAGCACTCCGCCGTAAAAGCGGAAGTCAAATTCCACCACCGCGACTTCACCGGCCTTGCCGTGATAGCTGAAACCGCCGGCGGGAAAAATGAGAAACAACACTCCCACCAGCAAGAGCAAACGCCGCGGCGGGCTGAGTTTTTCCAGGATGGCCCAGGCGAATTCCTGCGCCGTATGCCAAAAATTGTGACGCCGGTTTTCCGGCGGAACTCGGGCATCGAAGTCGCGTTGATAGAGCCGGTAGCTGGCGCGGGCGTCGGCGCTAAACTGCTTCCACATCTGGCCAAGCTCAAGTCCTTCCGTGACCCGCAGCCAGTACCGGTCAAGGTGTTCGAAGAATGCCAAGCGGCCTGTGGACTGCCTGCTGGCGTTATTGGGAGTGGGAGTCATCTCGTGGAAACAGCGATTATAGAGGCTGCTAGACGATTCGTCGCGAGCCACGGCCGAACTGCCCGGTCTAGAAGTTGTCATTCCGGGGAGCGGAGCGGCGAGGAATCCGCTGCATGCTGGCACCGCAGAAAAGCGGATCTCTATACTGCGCTCGAAATGACAAGATTTGTTGTCAGAACAGAGTGAGCTGAGGGTCTGCTATGGAAGCGGAAATCTTGTCGGCGCGATAACGGTCATAGTTGCCGCGAATGCCATATTTCTGCCGCAGCCGCTTCATGAGCTGCGAAATCCGCTGGCCGTAAGCCTTGGGCAGGAACGCACGGTCCTTATAGCGCTGCCGGTAACTCTCGGCGAGCTCTGGAAATTCCTTTTCCAAGAAAGGGAAGAACACGGCGGCCGAGCAAGGCTTCAAAAAAAGCGGATTGGCGAAAATATGTTGGCCGCCCGCCTCGGCGGTGGCGCGAACCACGGCCTCCAGATGGCGCGGTGAATCGGTAATGCCAGGCAGCACCGGCGAGCAGCTTACTCCCACGTTGATACCTGCCTTACTCAACTGGCGTACCGCCTCCAACCGCAGATCAGGACGCGGCGCGCGCGGCTCAAGCAAACGCGCGAGTTCAGTATGCAGCGTGGTGATCGTGATGTGGACCCGCAGGCAGTTCTGCCTTCCGATCTTCTTCAACACATCGATATCCCGGAGAATCAGGTGGGACTTGCTGATAATGCCAAGCTCCAGACCGCGATGCAGAGCCAGTTCTTCCAGGATCGCCCGCGTAACTTCAAAGCGCTTTTCCGCGGGTTGATACGGATCCGTAGCCGTGCCGATGGCGATCTCCTCGCCCGGCTTCACCAGGCGCAGCTCGTGGCGCAGCAAGCCGCCGGCGTGTTGCTTCACGTAGATCTTCTGCTCGAAATCGGCGCCGTCGCGCATCTCCATGAACTCGTGGGTGTAGCGGGCATAACAGTATTTGCAGGCAAACTCGCAGCCGCGATAAGGATTGATGGTCCAGGTAAACGGCATGCGCACGCCGGTGCACCGGTTCAGCAGGGAGCGCGCGGGCAGGGTGAAGTATTCGACCTCATGGCCCTGGCGGAGGGATTCGCCGTTTGCCGCCAGACGGGCAATGCCGACGAGTTTGCTGGCAGAGTCCGGAAGGAGGGGAAGAGTGGCCACGGCTGTGTTCGCTTTTTGTTCGCCATAGACTAACGCACGTCTTGCGACCTAGTCAAGTCCAAACGGGCGTTCGTGTCTATTCGCGCTGCAATCCAAAGACGTTGCTTGCAACGTCTCTCCCCCCAACGTCTTCGGGGGATTTTTGCCTCACGGCGTGGTGAAGTGCACTGTCGCGCGCTTCGTGTTCCGTCACTCGCAATCACTTTGATCGCATGTTGCTTGCTCTCGGCGGAAGTCGCGATTTGCGCCCGCGTTGCCGCGGTCTTGAACACGCACTCGTCCCAGATCGCGCCGTCATCGTCCGAATACAGCACGGTATTACACCAGCGTCTTTCCTGCTTCTGCATTTCCTCGCCAGCTATTCGATTTCCAAGTATGGGCGATCGCGACGGCTCACCAAAGGAGTTCCCGCCCGCCTATTGCCCGCGCAAGCTTCGCAGCATCAGCCAAAGTCCAGCCAGGATGAGAACCGGCCCGCACCAGAGATAGAGGAATGCCTGCCAGGAAAGAGTCAATGCCACTTCCCGCCGGCCACACCAGGAGATAAAAAATGGATCGTCCGGCGAACCCTTCATCAGGGCGGTCTCGGGCTGAAGGCTAAACTCCGCCGGCGGATTTGTAGTCGGCCCCATCTCGCGGGACGGCGAATCGCGAGACGCTGTGCCGAAAGACTCCAGCATGCCGCGACACTGCAAATCGGCGGCTGCCTGGCTGACAAATCCCGCTCCTGCCCGGCGCAAGGCGTTGGTCGAGTTCCGATCGTTTTCCTGCAAAGTTCCCAGGACGAAAAGCGTATCGCCGGGCAGAATGCAATATTCCTCCAGCTTGAGTTGCTTCTCGCCGGAAATTCCGTGGCGGTGAAGAAATTCGGCGATGTAGGCTGGGATGAATTCACTCGATAGCGCCGAGTCCGCGTACTCGTGCGAAAAAGCCGCAGCTAGGTCGAACTCCGCGCCGCGCGGATCCACCAGTAAGCGTCCGGTGGTATCGTCCAAAAATAACGGAGTGCACAGCGTCTCCTCAGCCACTCTTGTCCAACCAGGGCCCTCATTTTTCCAGGCCACGGCGCGGTAGTAGAGGCACTCCAGCGCCGCCAGAGGTGAGATTAGCGTGTAAGGCCCAACCGCTTTGCCGCAAAGTTCCACCAACCCAAGCGCGGCGCCGCGAACCGTCGAACGAGGTGTGTTCGAAATAAGACGCTGGCGCGCCAACAAGCCGAATCCGCGATAAAAAAGGTAAGCGCCGCATCCCAGCGCAACTGCCGCCCACGACGTAGGGTCGGCAAGCACGCTCGGAAAGTCAACGGTGAGGGCTGGACTCATTCCCCGAGCCGATCTACGGCGTGGCTTTCGCCTCCGATGACGGTTTGTCGAACAGTTTCGGGTCGACCGTGGGGTTGAACTGGAAGCCGTTGAACTGCACGGTGCTGGAATCCTGGCCGTTCTGTTTGTTCTTGCGCAGAAAGGGAAGCGTCAAACCGTCGGTCGTTCTCCAATCGTCCAAATCGGTTTGGCCCTGCACCGGGCCGGAGCGCGCGACCGCGGCGTAGGTCTCGCGCAGCACATGGCCGGTGGCTGGATCCACAAACCAGCGTGTGTTCACGCCAGGTCCCGTCACGTCAAGAATCTCCGCGTCCACGTCGCCGATCTTCTCCGTACCGGAAGCAGCGAACACGAAAGCGGGATCGTTCACATGCTGGCCGACATAGACCAATTCACGCTTGATCTGAGCCAGAGTATCGTCTTTTTGTGCCTGCGGCATTTCGCGAAAGCCCATGCTGTTTCCGGAAACAAACCCCACCTCCGGAGAAGCGACCATGGTGAGGTCCCCCATGGGCCCTTGCGCAGCCACATGAATGTGGTCAGGGAACAGGATCACGCTTTGCACGGTCAGCGTGATATCGCCCTGAGGAGTCTTCTGGGTCAGGGTGTAATTCGCTTGTATCGCCTTGATGGATTGCAGTTTGGCGTCGCCGCCCAAAGCCGCGGCCAGCTTGGCCGCCAGCGCTTTGCCTTCCGCGTTCGAAGCCGCGGGCGTGACCGCCGGCGTCTGCTCCTCGCCAGGAGGAGGCGGAATCGTGATATCCACATTTTCCACCGGGCCGAGCGTGGAAAGCGGCTTATCGAAGTCCGCTGTGTTGCCCACAACCAAAACCGCCAGCTGATCCTTGTGAAGATATTTCGTGGCGACGCGGGCCACGTCCGCGGCGGTTACCTTTTCAACCCCCGCCTGAAACCTCTCCAGAAAATCGGCGGGATAGCCGTAGAACTCATAAGCCATCCGTTCGCGCAGCACTTTGTCAGGTGAATCGAAATTGAAGACGAAGGAATTCAAGATGGCGTCCTTGGACCGCTTGATCTCGTCTTCCGTGATCGGCTTCGTGGCCAGTGCGTCGACTTCTTCATAAAGCGCCTGAATGGCTTCGACCGTCGAACCGCTCTTGGTGCCCATGGCGAGCCGCAGAATTCCTGGATGGTCGTAGGCTGTCCCAATATTTCCGCCCACCGAATAAGCCAGCGCTTTGATGGTGCGGACGTTCTTCACCAGGCGCGAGGCGAAGCCGCCACTGAACGCCTCGTTGAAAACTTGAATGGCGTAGTAGTCAGGATTGTTGCGCGTAGTGCCCAGTTCCACCATGTGGATGTTGGTCTGGTTCACATCCGGCTTCGCCACCAGATAGTAGCCGGGCTTGGCGGTCGCAAATTGGATTTCCGGCGCCCGCACCTCGGGACCCTTGCGCCAGGAGCCGAAAGCCTCGCGCAGCTTGGCTTCCATGGCAGCGGAATCGAAGTCACCGACCACGCCGAAAATAATGTTATTGGGCGCCACGTGCGCGCTGTGCCAGTCCAGCAAATCCTGGCGAGTGACGGCGGCCACGGTGGCGTACTCGGCCTCGCGCGCGTAGGGATTCTGTGCGCCGTAAGCTAGCTTCGCGGCCTCGCGCGACGCGATTTCGCCGACTTCATCGTTGCGCCGTGAAATGGCGTCGGCTTCCTCGTGTTTTGCCAGGTCGACTTTATCCTCGCGGAATTCCGGCTCGCGCAAAAGCTCGCTGAAGACCTTAAAGGTGTCGTCGAAATCTTCTTTCAGGCAGGACAAGGAAATCGTCGTGGAATCGACGCCGGCGTCGGTTTCGACTTTAGCAGCGCGGACTTCAAGGTAATCGTCCAACTGGTCGCCGGTCTGCGATTTCGTGCCGCCGGTGCGCCAAACTTCGCCGTAAATATCCAGCAAGCCGACCTTGCCGGCAGGCTCGGAGCGCGAGCCGCCGCGAATTCGCGCAACCGCGTCAATCAGCGGTAGCTCATGGTCTTCTTGCAGGAAAATCACCATGCCATTCGGCAGTTCGACCCGCTTCGGCTCCTGCGGGTGAAATGGCGGCAGCGGCGCAATCGTGATTTGCTTCCAGTCGGTGGCCTGCGCGGCCGCCGTCGGCTGAACCGCGATACCGCAGACCGCGAGAATCAGCGGCAGAAACATCGACGACAAGAAGGTCCGCGATGGTCTTTTCATTGCGCACCTCCCTGGTTAGCCGCGGCCGGCGGGGGCGTGGCCGTTTCGATAATCCCCACGGTGCGGTTGTTGGCAACGAAGGTCTGGTTGGCGACGCGCCGAATATCCGCCTTGGTCACTTTGTCGATGCGGTCAACCTGGCGGAACAGTTCGCGCCAGTCGCCATAGCGCGCCTGCGCCAGACCCAACTGGTTCGCCAGGCCCGGATTGTCGTCCAGGCTGCGAATCAAGTTGGCCTTAGTCCGGGTCTTTATCATCTTCAATTCCTCGTCGCTGATGTCTTCGTTCTTCAGACGATCAACCTCGGCGTGAATCGCCTCTTCCGCTTCCGAAGTTTTGTGGCCGGGCATCAGAAACGCGTAGAAGGCGAACAGGTGCGGATATTTGTCTCCCGGGAAGCCGGTGAATCCAGCCGTCCCGGAAGAGATCTTCTTATCGCGCACCAGCGCGCGATACAGGCGCGAGGTACGCCCATCCGACATCAAGTCGGCAATGGCGTCGTACACCGCGTCGTCGGGACTGTGATAGTCGGGCCGGTGGTAGCCTTCGAGATACAGCGGCTGCGCCATTTCGTGCAACACCACCCGGCGCTCGGAATTCTGCGGCGGCTCGGTCGTCGTTCTCTCGTCCGGCTTTGCGCGGGAGGGAATCCGGCCGAAATATTTTTCGACGATCGGCAGAGCCTCCGCCGGTTTCACATCTCCCACCAGCGTGACCACCATGTTCGAAGGGATGTAATACCGGTTAAAAAACTCTTCCGCATCGGTGGCGGAGAATGTATTCAGGTCCGGCATCCAGCCAATCGTCGGGCGATGGTAAGGATGCGCCTGGTAAGCCGCGGTGATGAACTGCTCCACCAGACGGCCCACGGGATTGCTGTCGGTGCGCAAGCGGCGTTCTTCGATCACCACATCGCGCTCTTTGTAGAACTCACGCATCACCGGATGTAAGAATCGTTCCGACTCCAAATAGGCCCAAAGCTCCAGCCGGTTCTCGGGAAGCGAATAAAAGTAGTTCGTCTGGTCGTCTTCCGTGGAGGCGTTCACCCCTTCGGCGCCGTTGCGCTCCAGGATGTCGTCGAACTCACCCTCCACCACGTATTTCTGGGCGTCCTTCACCGCGGCTTGCCAATCCTTCTGCAGTTGCGCCACCTTCTGGTCGTCGCGGCCCGCGGGTTTATCGCGCTCTTCGATGTAAGCGGCGTAAATTTTCTCGACTTTCGCCAGCGCGACTTTTTCGGCGGGATAGTTGTTGGTCCCGATTTTGTCGGTGCCCTTGAAGGCCATATGCTCCATCATGTGCGCCAGGCCGGTCTTGGCCATGGGGTCCTGCACCGAGCCGGCATCCACATGGGTATAGAAGGAAAACACCGGCGCTTCAGGACGCTGGCAAATCACCACGGTTAAGCCGTTGGCCAGTGTTTTGACCGTGACTCGCTTCTCGAACGAAGCCAAATCCTGAGCGGCGGCGAGCGTGGCTAGCAACAGAGTTGCCAGTGGCAGAATCAAAAACTGGGACACGCGTATGCGGCGTTTCATCGGACCTCCACTGCGGTTGGGCAAAGCATGAAAGGAGAACTTGAAATTACGTGGCGGAAGGGCAGATTGTCAAACGCCGGGAGCGCTGCGACCGCGGTATTGACATGGCCGTCGAGCCGTTGCTCTACTGTTTTCCGGAAGAAACCGATCGTGGAAGACGACCGCCGAGAATTCGCGCGACATTGAGCACGTTCGACGGACTGAAGAACGTCGCGGAAAACGGCCGGCGGACCCTGAAGCTGCGGAACTGCGCAAGCGCTTGCATCGCAACGCAAGGGAACTCTTGGATCTTGATCTGGAAGATTTCCTAAGGGCGCTCAGGGAAGACTACAAGCTTAGCGAGCCTCAGCTGGCGAGCGCGAAGGCGTTTTGGCTTCAGAGTCGCGGCGGGTAGCCAGCCGCTTCTCGAACCTATCGTGCATTGCACTCTGCTGGGCTGAGGTGAATCTCGAGAGGTGTTCGTCTAAGAGAGCGGTCAGTTTTTTCGCAGCCTTCTTTTTCCGGTCTGGTTTGGGCGGCATGTGCTGGCCTCTAGAGCTTGACCCTTACAGTTTACCAGACGGCTAGCAGGCCGAACCGAGGGAGGCAGAATGCCCAAACCCCAAGTCGTAGAAATCGAAGGTAAGCACCTGTCGCTCACCAACCTGGATAAAGTCTTGTATCCGGCCGCAGGCTTCACCAAGGGCCAAGTCATCGACTACTACGCGCGCATCGCGCCAGTCCTGGTGCCGCATCTAGCTGGACGTCCGCTAACCCTCAAGCGCTATCCCGAGGGCGTCGACCAGCCATTCTTCTTTGAGAAGAACGCCACCAAACATCGTCCTGACTGGGTGAAGACGGCGCCCGTCTGGAGCGAGGGCAATCAGCGCGAAGTCAATTACATCTTGGCCAACGATCTGGCCACACTAATCTGGACCGCCAACCTCGCCGCCATCGAACTGCACCCGTCACTCTCGCTGGCGAAAAACATTGCTTGCCCGACCATGATGGTCTTCGACCTCGATCCCGGACTACCCGCGAACATCGTGCAATGCTCTCAAGTCGGAATCTGGCTGCGCGATATCTTTACTCACTTCGGACTGCAAAGCTTTCCCAAAACCTCCGGCTCCAAAGGGCTGCAGATTTACGTTCCGCTGAATACTCCCGTCACCTACGACGCAACCAAGAATTTTGCCCACGCGCTGGCACGCTTGCTTGAGCATGAGCATCCCGAACTGGTTGTTTCCGACATGAAAAAGCAGCTGCGCACCGGCAAAGTCCTGGTCGACTGGAGCCAAAACGACGAGCACAAAACCACGATCAGCATCTATTCTCTGCGCGCTCGGGAGCATCCCACGGTTTCCACTCCGGTGCGATGGGAAGAAGTGGAGCGCGCGCTGAAGAAGAAAGACGCCAGCCTGTTGGTCTTCGAAGCCGGGCAGGTGCTTGCGCGGATAGAGAAAATGGGCGACTTGTTCGAACCGGTTCTCAAGCTGAAACAGAAACTGCCTCAGCTGCCCGGAATGGAGAAAGTTGCGGCATCCGAAACGGGAGCAGCGGGTCTAGAGATTGCAGCCCAGGCGGAAGAGCCCGTACGCAAGGCATCGGGGCGGAAAGCCAATAAGGTGCCGACTAGGTCAGTAAGTGAAAAGCGGCGGAAGGTATAATCGGTCACTCCGCGAACCGATGCGGCGGTCGAAACATGCCTCAACTCTACGTCGGCACCTCGGGATGGGCCTACCCAAGCTGGAAGCCCGATTTCTATCCCGCCAAGCTCCCGCAGAAAAGCTTCCTGCGCCACTACGCGACTGCACTTAATACAGTCGAAGTCAATTTCACTTTTCGCCAGTTAGTAAAGGAGACCACGGTTCAAAAATGGATTGACGAGACGCCGCCGGGATTTCGCTTCGGAATCAAAGCTCACCAGGTCATCACGCACATCAAGCGCCTCAAGAAGACGGAGGACTTTGTCCCACGATTTCTGGCAACCATCGAACCTCTGGCTCGCGCGGAAAAGCTGGGTCCAGTGCTCTTTCAATTGCCGCCGAACCTGAAGGCTGATGCCGCGGTGCTGGAGGAATTTCTGGCGACGTTGCCGCGCGCCGTGCCGTCTGCCTTTGAATTTCGCCACGTCTCCTGGTTCACCGACGAAATTTTCAATCTGTTGAAGAAACATAACCGCGCGCTGTGCGTAGCCGAAACCGAAGAGCGAACCACTCCCGATGTAGTCACCGCCGATTTCTGCTATTACCGCTATCGCAAGCCGCAATATACGCCGCAGGAACGCCGTGCCATGGTCGAACGCCTGCGCGAGCATCGAGGCCAAAACCGAAACGTATTCGCCTACTTCAAGCACGAGGAAACCCCGGAAGGCGCGCTGTACGCAGTGGACCTCCTGAAAACCCTGTAGAGACGTTGCTTGCAACGTCTCCGCCGGCACCCGCGTCGCCACTTTTCTCAACGTCCGATAATGCGCATACTAAAATCGTGCCCACCGAACCTAATTCCGGCGTAGTCTCTGGTTTCCTCGACTACCTGAAAGTCGAGAAAGGCCTGGCCCCGCTCACTATCGCCGCCTATACGACAGACGTGGGCCAGTTTGCCACGTTCCTGGAAAAGCGCCGCCGCACTCTACTGAGCGTCCGCCGCGATGACCTCCGCGATTTCATCCAGCAGCTATTTGCTAACGCAGTCGACGGCCGTTCGGTCGGGCGAAAACTTTCGACCTTGCGCCATCTTTATCGTTACCTGCTGCTCGACGATCTCATCAAACACGACCCCACGCTGAACATCGACTCCCCGAAGCAATGGAAGGTCCTGCCGAAAGCCCTGGCGCGCGATGAAGTGGAGACCGTTCTGCGCAATCTCCATGCTAGTTCCAATCGCAATCGCAAAGAAGCCGAAGCCATCGCGGCCCGCGATCGAGCCATGCTGGAGGTTTTCTACGCCGGCGCTCTGCGCGTCTCGGAAATCATCGGCGTGAAACTCGAAGACCTGAAGCTCGAACTCGGCTATGTGCTGGTACGGGGCAAAGGCGACAAAGAACGCATCGTCCCGCTAGGCTGCTCGGCACAAGAAGTGCTGACGGAGTACATGAAAGCCTTCCGCCCAGCTCTAGCGGCGGGGAAGAATTCGCCGCTGCTTTTCCTGGGCCGCCGCGCGCGCAAGCTCACCCGGCAGCGAGTGTGGCAAATCGTTGGCGCCGCATCATCGGGAATGGGCCGCCACGCCAGCCCGCACATGCTCCGCCACAGCTGCGCCACCCACATGGTGGAAAACGGCGCCGACCTGCGCACGGTCCAAACCATCTTAGGCCACGCCGATATTTCGACCACGCAGATCTACACGCACTTGGCACTGGATCGACTGAAGAACGTCTATCGTCAGCACCATCCCCGAGCCAAGGCGAAATGACACGAACCAAAAACCCAGCCATGCCATCGAACAAAACGATCGTCGAAAAGGCCGTCGCCGATTTCCTGCGCTCCCTGCGCGAGCGCAATGCCTCCGCGCACACCATCAAAGCCTACACCGGCGATCTCCGCAATTTCGCCGCCTACGCAGGCTCCCGCAACTGGCGCAACCTCGACCACGTCGCCATCCGCGGATTTCTCTCCCATCTTTACGAAAAAGGATTGAGCAAGACCTCCGTCGCGCGTTCTCTGGCAGCCCTGCGCTCGCTCTATCGCTGGCTGGCACAACAAGGAGTGGTCGAGCAAAATCCTGCCAAACTCGTCTCTACGCCCAAGCTACCGAAAAAACTCCCTCGCGTCCCCACCATCGAGGAAATGAACCTCGTGCTCGATGGAAACATGCCCGGAGTCGCGGCCTTCCCCGAGCGCGATCGCCTGATCCTCGAACTCCTTTACGGCTGCGGCATCCGCAATTCCGAACTAACGGGTATCAATTCCGACGACATCCGCCTGAGCGCCGAAGCCATTCTGATTCGTGGCAAAGGAAAAAAAGAACGTTACGTTCCTTTCGGCGACTCCGTCAAAATCGCGCTGGCTGCCTATCTGCCGGTCCGCCAGCAAGTCCTGGCCGAGAACAAGAAGACCCTTTCGGCATTACTGATTAACCAACGCGGCGGCCGCCTTACTACTCGCAGTGTGGGCCGGATCATCAAGAAAATCGCGGTGGCGAAAGGCCTGTCGCCCGACGTCCATCCGCACACTCTGCGCCACGCTTTCGGCACTCATATGCTCGAGGAAGGCGCCGACCTACGTGCCATTCAGGAGATGCTCGGCCACGAGCGCCTCTCTACCACACAGCGCTACACCCAGCTGTCCATGAAGCACGTGCTGCAGGTTTACGATCAAACCCACCCCCGCGCCAAGTAGCGAAGCGGGCGTCCTTTCCCTAAGAATCCTGAAATTACCAGGGTAATTTGGAGTTTTCCCTGCTTTCGTTCCACCATGGCAAAGCTGGAAGTGTCTCATCCAGCGACGCAGTGCGCCGCGCCCTGAGGAGGGACGTGCCATGCGAAGAATCAATCCGGAGTTGCTGCTCGTTCTATTCCTGGTCGCGATCGCGGCCATGCTCAACTTCCTGGTCGCCTCGCAGCACATGGCGTTGATGTTCTACTTTTTGCCCACGCTTTATTCCGCCTACCGCTTCGGACGCCGCCACGCCACGCTCACCGCCTGCGCCAGCGTGCTGCTGGTGGCCGTGCTCACCTACATGAATCCCGGCATCTTCAGCCGCCAGGTGAATCTTCCCATCGATGCTCGCTGGTTCGATGTCACCGCCTGGGGAGGCATTCTGGTCGTGGCGGGCTACGCCATGGGCACGCTGTACGAGCGCAACCAGGAAAGTCTGCACGAGATGAAAGACGGCTACGAAGCTATGCTGGTCATCTTGCAGCAATTGGTCACCAACCAAAAATACAGCGAGGCCGATTCCTGCCGCATCGCCAAGTACTCCACCCAGATCGCCGAATCCCTGGGCCTGGATGCCGGCAGCACCGAGGACGTCCGTACCGCCGCCTTGCTGCGCAACATCAATGAGATGGGCATCAGCAACGAACTCCTCTACAAAGCGGCAAATCTTTCGCAGGAGGATGTGGAGCAGGGAATGCGCAAGCTCGGAAAGGCGGCGGGCAATGCCAGCTCCATCGCCGGTTCGCTCGGCCGCGCCATTCCCATTCTTGTCGCCGGTCAGCAGCTGATGAAGAACGGCGGCAGCACCGTGGATGCTCCCATCGAAGTGCAAATCCTGGTCATGGCGGAGAACTACGAAGAGCTGGTTGAGGACAAAGGAGCCAGAAAGCTATCTCCCGCGCAGGCGCAGGAGATCATCGTCAAGAGCTCCGGCAAGAAGTACGACTCCATGATCGTGGACGCGTTCGTCAAGGCCTTCGGCCATGAGCCGGAAGAAACCAGGGCGGCGTTTTCAACCGCAGGGAAATGACGGTGCATCGGGTGCATCTCTTCCCGTTTTGTCATTCCGAGCCGGTTTCATCGGCGAGGACGCTGTTTCTTGTCAGGGTCACTGCAGACGTTTTCCCGCGCAATCTTTCCCACATATCCACCACGCGCTTTTTCAGCTCTGCCGTAAGCCGCGCGTAAGCCGCCTCTGACGCCTTCGCTGTCGGCGGCGGATAGAATCGGATCCCCCACCATTATTTTCAGCGGCATGAATTTCAGGAATGTTTTCCCGCGCGGCCACGCGTCGTGAAAGCCTTCAATGGCCATTGGAATAATCGGCACCTGCAGCTGGATCGACAGAATCGCCGCGCCCTTCTTGAATATCTTCGGTGTGCCGTCGATCGAGCGTTCGCCTTCCGGATAGAGAATTAGAACCCGGCCCTGGCGCAGGCCGAACGCGCCCGCGCGCATGGCGGGAATCAGGTTCGCATCCGGATCCACCACCACCACGCGCAGCCAGCGCGCCAGACGGCGCATGAATCCCGAGCCGAAAACTTCACTGGTACCGACCGCGAAGGTGTTGCGGAATATCGGCCAAGGAAGCGCGCCTGCAAGAACGAGTGGATCGAGATAGCTTTGGTGGTTCGAAGAAATAATGAACGGTCCCCCTGCCGGAAGCTTCTCCAGCCCGATGACCTTGAGCTGAAAACGATCCAACGCAAATATCTGCAACAGCCGGCTGAGCGTGAACCAGAAGGCTTCGGCGATGGGGCGCGGCTCAGCCAGCGCGAGTATTTCGGATTCCGTCGGCGCTTCTTTCAGGATGGCATTCCAGCCGGCGAACTGTGGCCGCGCGCTTGCCCGCCCGCTGGCGGCGCTTTCGCGCACCGCGTCCACTAGCGCGCGCACGGTATAAATATCGGACAAGCTCGATTCTTCCACGTCGCCGCCCAGCTCCTGTTCAAGCGCGCTCAAAAGCTCGATCCGCTGCAGGGAATCGAGGCCGAGATCGAGTTCCAGATTGTCTCCGGGACCAATCGCCTCCGGCTGTGCGGGCGCCGCATCGCGGATGATCGCTAGCGCGCGTTGCACCTCTGGCTGATTCAGCCAGGCGGCATCCTCGTCACTCAGCGGCTTTTCCGCGGGCACATCGGTCTCCGCGGCTTGTCCCTTGGCCTGGTTCGCCCGCACCCGCTTCTCAATCTCAAAGCGCTTCAGCTTGCGCGTAGTGGTTCGCGGCAAGTCCTCTTGCCAGATTTCATAACTGCCGATGCGCTTGGTTGAAGGCAGTTGCGCGGAAAGACTCTCAATATCAAAGCGGATGACCTCTTTCGCGTTGACAATCTTGCGCTCTTTCAACACTTCGAAATTCGGGACCACCACGGCATGCAGGTGTTCCGAGCTCGCATCCCCCGGCACCGCCTCCAGGCCCATCACGCAAATCTCCTTGATATAGGGAGATTTCAAATAGTGCACCTCGATCTCCTCGGGATAAATATTTTTCCCGTTGCTCAGGACAATTAGTTCTTTGCTTCGTCCCGTGATAAACAAGTTGCCCCGCGCGTCGAAATAGCCGAGGTCGCCGGTATAAAGCCAGCCCTCCTTCAAAACCGCCGCGGTCGCGTCGGGGCGATTCCAGTAACCCTTCATCACGATCGGACCGCGAATGGCAATCTCGCCGATCGCGGGGCCGCCGTCCTGAGCCCGGGCATTGACGATCTTGCCTTCGACCCCGGGCAGCGGCGGGCCGACCGAGCCGATGATGTTGTTGTCGTGCCGTGTGGCGGACGCTCCGCCGGTCGTCTCCGTTAACCCGTAGGCTTGCAACACGTCAATCCCCAGCGCGTGGAAGTCGCGCCCAATCTGAGGGTCGAAACGCGAGCCGCCGGTGACCAGGTAGCGCATCTTCCTGCCGAACGTCTCGTGAATCTTTCCGAAGAAGAGCGGTCCGGCGTTGACGCCAAAGCGGCGCAACGCGCGATTCACCGCCATCAACCCGTACAACACCCACAAAGTAAGCCGCCCGCGCTTCGCTGCTTCTTTGAAAATGCGCTCGTGAATCAAATAGAAGAACTGCGGGACCACCGCGAACGCGGTAATCTGGCGCTCGCGCAGCGCGCGAATCAGTTCGGTGGTATTCAACGTTTCCAGATAGACAATCCGCGATCCTTTGACCAGCGGAAGCAGCAGGTTGGCCATCTGCGACAGCACGTGAAACAACGGCAGCACGCCGAGCAGAGCGTCCTCGGGCCCGATGTGGAACCAGGCGAAGACCACCGCCACTTCTCCCAGCAGGTTGGCGTGGGTGAGCATCACGCCTTTAGGATCGGCGGTGGTGCCGGAGGTGTAAAGCAGCGAAGCCAAGCTCTCGCTGGAAGACTCCACCGGAGAAAAATCGCCCGGCCCCGCCGCGAAGATGCCGTCGAGATCCGCCGCGGCCTGCCTGGGGAAGGCCGCCCTGGGCAGTGTCCGCGTGGGGACAGCCGAGCGCGGCTCGCCAGCTTGTGTGGCGCGGGCGCCCTCGCCCGCGCTTCCATCCATCAAGACAATCCTTATCGCCAACCCACCGCTAGCTTCGCTTGCCGTGGCGAAATGCCGGCTCCCGCAAAACAGAGCCGAAGTCCCGCTATCCTGCAAAAGTTTGGCGATTTGGTCCGCGTGCAGCGCAGTGTCGAGTGGCACGGCCGCACAGCCAGCCGCAACGATCCCTAGATAAGCCATCACCCAGCGGGGATGATTATCCGCGAGAATGGCAATGCGATCCCCGGGCTTCAGCCCGTTCGCCGCCAGCCAGTTGCCAATCGACTCCGCGCTGCGCTGCACCTGCGCGTAGGTGTAACTCTCGACTCTTTCGTGCCGCTGAATCTCCAGCGCGACATTGGCCGGCCACTGCGCCGTGCACTTGCAGAATTGGTCATAGAAGGTCGCCATCTTCGCCGCAAATCTTACATGAAACCGCTGGCACACGGATTCCGCCGCGAAATCGCCCAGGGAGGATCTTCTCCGCGCCCCGTCCCCTCCACCCGCATCTAATATGCTAGGCTTTATCCATGATGGGCGAACTATGCCCCGGCAAGGACTCTCCATTTGTTCGGTGAAAACGTAGTCGCCAAGGTCTTCGGCACCAAGAACGACCGCGAACTCAAGCGCGCCACTCCCCGAGTTGAGGCCATCAGTGCCCTCGAGCCCGAGATGCAGAAGCTCTCGGACGAACAGTTGCGTGCGAAAACCGAGGAATTCCGCCAGCGCATCCAAGAGCGCATAAGCTCCATCCCCGATGAACCTGGCGCCGATCTCGACCGCGCCAAGCAGATTGAAGAGGACCGCTCTAAGCTGTTGGCCGAAGTGCTGGACGAGCTTTTGGTTGAGGCTTTTGCCGTGGTGCGCGAGGCTGGCCGCCGCGTGCTCAACATGCGCCACTTCGACGTGCAGCTGATCGGCGGCATGGTGTTGCACCAGGGCACGATCGCCGAGATGAAGACCGGCGAAGGCAAAACTCTGGTCGCTACTCTGCCGGTTTATCTCAATGCGCTCAGCGGACGCGGTGTGCACGTGGTCACGGTTAACGACTACCTCGCCAAGCGCGACTCGGAGTGGATGGGCCAGCTCTACCGCTTTCTCGGCTTGTCCGTCGGCGTCATCGTGCACGATCTCGATGACGTGCAGCGCCGCGAAGCCTATGCGGCCGATGTCACCTACGGCACCAACAACGAATTCGGCTTCGACTACCTGCGCGACAACATGAAGTTCGACCTCAAGGATTGCGTGCAGCGCGGGCACAACTACGCCATTGTCGACGAAGTGGATTCGATTTTGATTGACGAGGCGCGCACCCCGCTTATCATTTCCGGCGCCAGCGAGGAGTCCACCGACAAGTACGCCCGGGTGAATCGCATCATCCCCAATCTGGAGAAGGGCGAAGAAATCGATGGCCCTCCCGGCGAGCCGGCGATCCTCACCGGCGATTACGTGGTCGACGAAAAGCACCGCAGCGCCAGCGTCACCGACGAAGGCTGGGAAAAGGTCGAGCAACTTTTGGGCATCGGCAATATCGCCGATCCGGAAAACTGGGACCTCAAGCATCACGTCGAAGTCGCCATTAAGGCGCACTCGCTCTACCATCGCGATGTCGAGTACGTGGTGAAAGAAGGCGAAGTCATCATCGTCGACGAGTTTACCGGCCGCCTGATGCCCGGTCGCCGCTGGTCCGACGGTTTGCACCAGGCCGTGGAAGCCAAAGAGGGCGTCAAGATCGAGCGCGAGAACCAGACCCTCGCCACCATCACTTTCCAGAACTATTTCCGCATGTACAAGAAAGCTGGCCGGCATGACCGGTACGGCGGAAACCGAAGCTACCGAATTCGAGTAAAATCTACAACCTGGAAGTGTCGGGTCATTCCCACCAACAAACCCATGCGGCGTCTGGAGAATCCAGACGTTGTCTACCGCACCGAAAAAGAAAAGTACTATGCCGCCGCGGATGAGATTCAGAAGCTCCACGCGACCGGTCAGCCCGTGCTGGTGGGCACGACTTCCATTGAAAAATCCGAGCGCCTTTCCGACCTGCTGAAGAAAAAAGGCATCAAGCACTCGGTGTTGAACGCCAAGCAGCACGAGCGCGAAGCCGAAATCGTGGCCCAGGCCGGCCGCAAGGATATGGTCACGATCGCTACCAATATGGCCGGCCGCGGCACCGACATCTTGCTCGGCGGCAATCCCGAATTCATGGCCAAGGTGGAATGCATTAAGAAAGGCTTGGCCCAGCCCTTGCGTGCCGCGCAGGGGAAGATTCAAGTCGACGTCAACGAGAGCAAAAGCACGGTCTGGTACTACGGCGGCAACGAATATGTCGTCCCCAATGACAAGTGGACAGAGATTCTCAGCCGTCATAAACAGGTCACTGACAAAGAGCACGATGAGGTCATCGCCGCCGGCGGCTTGCACATTCTCGGCACCGAGCGCCACGAATCGCGCCGCATCGACAATCAGTTGCGCGGCCGTGCCGGCCGCCAGGGCGATCCCGGTTCTTCGCGCTTTTATCTCTCTCTCGAAGATGACCTCATGCGCATCTTCGCCAAAGAGTGGGTCTCGACACTGCTCCAGCGGCTCGGCATGGAAGAAGGCATTCCCATCGAGTCCAGGCTGATCAGCCGCCGCATCGAATCCGCGCAGAAAACAGTCGAGGCGCAGAACTTCGAATCCCGCAAACACCTGCTCGAATACGACGACGTGATGAACAAGCAGCGCGAGGCCGTTTACGGCCTGCGCAAGCAGTTGCTCGAAGGCCTGGATCAAAAAGAACTCATCATCGAGGACTACGTCTCCGGCATTCTTAGCGACTTGATGGATCGGTACTGCGCGGTCAAGGCGCACGTGGACGACTGGGACATCAAAGCCCTGAAAGATGAAATCTTTACCCGCTTCGGCGTTGACATCCTGGCCGAAGGCGTGAAGCCCGAAACCCTCAACCGTCAGGAACTCGGCGACGCAATTTTCGAACGATTGAAAGCCCGCTACGATGCCAAGGAAAAACTAATCGGTCCGGACGCAATGCGTTATCACGAGCGCATGATCATGCTCAGCGTCCTCGACACGCAGTGGAAAGATCATCTGCGCGACATGGACCACTTGAAAGAAGGCATAGGCCTGCGTGGTTACGGTCAGCATGATCCACTGGTGGAATATAAGCGCGAGTCGTTCGACTTGTTCGAAGCCATGATGCAGCGCTTCCAGGAAGAAGCCGTGCGCTATCTCTACCTGATGCAGATCCTGGAGCGGCCAAGAGGAGACGCCGGCGGCGGAGTTGGTCCCAGACCCGATGGCGGACCCAGCGATCCCAGCGTGAATCCCAGCGTGTTGACTCCCAGATCCGGCGGTGGTGGCGACGGCAATGGCCACCGTCCCCCGCGCGCGGTTTCTACCTCGATGGACGATCTCGAAGAAGCCTTCCAGCGCAAAAAGCGGCGCGAGCTGGAAAGCGCCCGGATGGCCGGATCGGGCGACCGCCAACCCATCCAGCAGGTCGTCCGCGGAGCCGCCAAGGTCGGCCGCAACGATCCCTGCCCCTGCGGCTCCGGCAAGAAATACAAGAAGTGCTGCGGCGCGAACGCATAGTCCCTCCCCACCGACCTGCCGACGAACGCGCTTTCGCCGGCCACCCAGCCCGCGTCCATAAAAAGCGATATGATATATCGTGATACGACGTATAAGTGGAAAGCTCGGGGGAGGATGGCATGGTTGCACTTCGCCTGGTTCGCTTGATCGAGAATCATTCAGACGCGCTGGCCAACGAACTCACTCATAAACTTCAAAGCTCGTCCAAAACTTCGGATATGCGCAAGGTCCCAGAAGACGAACTGCGGCAAAAGATGCACGAGATTCTGAGGAATCTCAGCGATTGGCTGCTCACCCGGCCCGGCGAGGATGTTCAGCGGCGCTACTTCGAAATCGGCGAACGGCGCGCGGCGCAAGGCGTATCCCTTAGCGACTACTGCTGGACCATCGTCTTTACCAAGCAGCACCTATGGGAGTTTCTGCAACGCGAGGGCTTCCTGCGCGGGCCGGTCGAGCTTTACGGCGAGATTGAGCTGCTCCGGCTACTCGATCAATTCTTCGACACTGCCCTGTGTTACGCCGCGGATGGCTTCGAACGGCATGCCTGCGTCCGGGCGAAGTAACGCAGAGCCTTTCTGAATCGGCTTTCGCCGCAGGGACCGTTCTGCGCACTTCACGGCTTGCGCGGCTTGGGCAAAAGGAATGATTTCACAACGATGCTGTTCGGCTGCAATCCCGCAGGAATCATGGTCAGCAAAGAATATTCCCCGGGCTCGAATTCCTTTCTCGGAACCCGCTTTTGAATGACAGTCACGTCGCCCGCCTGTGAATCCAGCACCAGCAGGTAATTCTGGCTCTGCGAGAGCGCCAGCCCATCGGGACGGCTGCCCACGGGAAGCGACGCGATCATTTTGCCGAGATCAATGTCGTAGACGGCCACTGTATTCGATCCGAAGTTGCTCACGTAGAGGCGCGAATTGTCGGCGGTAACCACGCCGCGCGCGGGATGCGTGCCGATTAGATAGCTTCCTCCCACTTCGTTGGTCGTGGTTTCGATGATGGAGATATTGTCGGAATCGAAGTTGCTCACAATCAGCTCTCCACCGTCCGGCTTCAGCGCCAGGTTGGTCGGCGTCTTGCCTACGTCCAGCAAGGCAAGCAGTTTGTCATTCTTGATGTCGATGGACGCCACCTGCGCCGAACCGGCGCAGGCCACGAAGGCTTTGCTATTGTCGGGCAGGATGGCGATGTCGCCCGGCTGCGCGCACGCCGGAATCGTGCTGCGCAGTCTGAGGTGATCGGCGTCGATCAGCGAAACCGTTCCGTCGCCGCGATTGCTGACCACGACCGTCGCGCCGTCCGGCGAAACTCTTGCCAGTCCTGGCGAAATGCCCACGTGGATGTTGCCGAGGACGATGCGTTTTTCCAGATTGATGATGGAGACATTATTCGACGCCGAGTTGGCGACATAGGCGCGGTTGCCGTCTTCCGAAACCTCGATGAAGTAGGGAGTGCCATGCACGCCGATGGTTGCGACAACGGCGTTGCGCTCGGCGTCGATCACGCTGACATTGTTCGCGGCCGTGTTCACCACGTAGATTTCGTTCTTTTTGCTGTTGGCCGCGATGCCGGTGGGGTTGAGTCCCACCGGGATGGTCTTGGCGGACTCGAAAGTACGCAGATCGATTACCGTGACGGAATTGCTCTTGCCATTGGTGATGTAGGCGTACTCGCGATAGAGCGGTGCGTAGCTGGGGAACTGCGGCAGGCGGAAATACCAGTAGCCGAAGCCGGCCAGTCCAGCGACGAGCAAGAGGAAGAGTGCGAGAAGCTTTTTCAAGGTACGCTCGGTCCCGTGGAAGAAGCAAGATTAACAGAGTCGTGCCAGGCCGGGCGGCGCGATGCCATGCAACTTTCTTGCCGCTCATCCCGTATAGTCTGTTGAGGATCACATGACCATCGATTCTAATTTTCAACTGAAACTTTCCGCCCGATCTACATTGATCGGCGCTTTCTTCGGCGCCGCCGCGCTGTATTCGGCGGGCTTTTCTTTCGCCGGCGGCAGGCGCATCCTCGGGCTTTCCGTGATTACGCTGCTTGCCGTGGCCTTGTTGCGACGCGCGGCGTTCTGCCTGCGCCGCACCCGTCATCTCGTCTCCGCGCGGGAAGATGCCACGCGCTGGAAAGCCATGCGCAAATTCTACTTTCTGGACGTGATCCTCGAGTGGGGACTGCTGGCCTTCGGCACCTCCTTTCTGGTCATGCATGGGCGCTTCGATCTCATTCCCGCAGCCGGCGGCGCAATCATCGGACTGCATTACTTCCCGCTGGCGATTATCTTTCGCGCCTCGCGCTTTTACTGGATTGCCAGCGTTCTCGTCGCGGGATCGCTCGCCTCTCTTCTCCTTCCTCCCGGCCATGCGCGCTACCTCGCCGGATGCTGCCTGGTTGGTCTCACGCTGTGGATCGCCACGCTGATCAACCTGAGCCGCATTTCGCCTGCGCTACGCAAGCCTTTGCCCGCGCCAGTGGCGCAGACTTCGTGATGCCTGAATCGAAACGTCCGCGTCAGGGATTCTACGCATGAGAATTCTCGAGCCGAGGTCCGGCTTGTTCCGTTGATTCTGCTTCGGCGAGGTCTACCTCTGCTGAATCTTGGTCGGCGAAGTCTTCGGCGTACCAGGCTTCCTCGCCGAGAAGGTTTGCGGAGACGTTGCGCGGATCGATGACGATGTTGGTCTTGCGGCGATGCTCGAAATCGATGCGGGAGAGATTCGACGAAGCGGTTTGCAGGCCGTAGAGCATGAGGCCGCCGGTTTTGGAATCGAGCTGGCGGCAGAGGATGAGGCGCATGACTTGCATGAGCGCGACCTGGATGGAGTTGGCGTCTTCGAGGACGGGAAGTTCGACGGCGGTGGTGACGCGCAGGGCACCGGCGTTGTTGAGGTCGAGGTGAGTGGCGCGCCAGCGGTTGTGAAAGTAGCAGAATCGTCGTCGGCGCAGCGCGGGCGAGCCGCATTGGGTGCCATTGGTCTTGATATGCTGACAGCGCGGTACATTTCCATAACGGGAAAAACTCACGATGAATGCTCCCTCCCCCTACCCCCTGATCTAACAGAATCACTGAGTTGGCGAGAAAATTGCCCTAAATCTATGGGCCCAAACGGGTTATAAGTAAAATCTCTGGAATCATGTAGTTGCGAGAGTGTATGTACGTCTTGCATTAGGGGCCTATTTAGTTGGATGGGGGCGTGGTGGGCGGGAGTCGTATGGCGGGGAGGAAAAAGTTGGGCGGATTCCCGAAAGGGGAATGGGGGAGAGTTATTCGCACGGAGACAGGTGCTCATTGATATATCCTGATAGTTGCGATGAACAGGACTGAACTGCGGCTGCTTGCTGAGGAACGCCTGGCAGACGCGGAGTTGTTGCTAGTGAACAGGCGATATGGCGCGGCTTACTACATGGTTGGATACGCGGTGGAATGCGGGCTGAAGGCGTGTATTGCGCGGCTTACTAGAGACGAGGACTTTTACGATAAGGAGTTGGCCCGGAATATTTTTAATCATGACTTGGGAAGATTGTCGAACTACGCGCGGCTTAAGGTAGTAATAGATCAACTGGGCACGGCCGATCCGACATTTGCCGCGAATTGGGCACAGGTAAGCGCGTGGAGTGAAGAGAGCCGGTATGGAAGCCATACCCGACAAGAAGCCGAACAATTAGTTATGGCGGTAGCGGAGCCGGTTCATGGGGTCCTGCAATGTATAAAACAGTATTGGTAGATCGATTGATCGAGGACGGAAAGACGCTGCTTGAACGACTCGACAAGCAGCATGTTCCGGTTGAGGCGGCGGTGTGGTCTTACCAGCCGGATCGAGGGACATGGAAGCTGGTAGTTGTCACCGAAGTGGCGAAACAGCCCGGACCTTTGGAGGCATACACGCGCATTCAAGCGGCGATGACCGGGCTCGATCTTGACCTCGCCCTCGATGACATTTTGGTGATGAGCCCCGATTCACACGGCTTCGCCGAGTTCAGGCGAGCGATGGAGGGTGTCGCGCGGCTGGCCTTGGCCCGAGGGGGTAGCTCTGCAAAAGGGTTGTCGTTTGACGACGCGTATTTTTATCGTTGGCCGGGGGATTGAGGTTTTTGAGTGTGCAGGCTATCCCAGGTCTCGAAGGCGCGAGACCTGGGGCACCCGGCGAGACCTGTGGCACCCGGCTCATGGCCTACTTGATGCGCTTGACGAGAACCGTATCGGACTCGTCCTCCACCTTCATCAGGCAGCCCGCGCTTGTCTCGTAAATGGTCACATCGGGATGGTACTCGTAAAAGTAGGTGTAGTCATATTCCGCCTGTTGCCAGATTTGGCCGTTGTCCAGCTTGAAAATCGTCTCGCCATCCCATCCCTCGATCTCCCCAGTAATCGCAGACTCGATTGCAGGTGAGCAACTGCTGTGCGGTACAACGACCGCTGGCGGGCGTGCCGATTCCTTTGCGGGCTGCTTCAGGACCGCGAAGTAAAATGACCCGCTCTGATTTCCGGCATCAACCTTGTACGTGCCGCTGGCGAGATTCCCCTTCAACGTTCCCGTCCATGTGATGAACGGAGGGCCTTCAGAAAGGATCTCGATCTGCTGCGATTTCTCGTCGAATCTCTTAATTATGCAATGGCCGGAACCGGTGAGCGGAGGAGACACGGTCAGTCTGCATCCGTCGTGATCCAAAGCGATTTCGGTTGGCGCGGCTACAGGTTTTTCTGGGTCAGTAGTATTGATCGCGATTCCGGCGAACCGGATACCCTTGAGCTCCTGACCGCTGGCAAGGGATGCCAGCATCAACAAGGCTGCGTACAGGTGCAGTTTCATTGTAGGCCTCCCTTCTGTGCGGCGGCCTAATTGTGCCACAGAGCGAACATGAGGGATGGATTTTCCAACAGGCCGGACGGGTGCCCGGTGCCCCAGGTTCGCGTCCGTCCGCCTTTTGGGCGCTGACCTGGGTTGCACGTACCCTGGAAGGTTGGTCGCCCGAGCCACGGCGGTTATCGATCCTCTATATCTGGTTTCGTCCCAAGCCCATGTTCCCTAAGTAACATTGACGCACAGAGCTATTCGAGCAAGCATAAGCAGGCCAGACGACTGAGGGGACGTCTTCCAAATTCTTGTTAGGGAGATCCTCGTGAAATTCTTGATCGCCATCGCGCTCTGCTTCGCGCTCCCGGCCGTCTCGCTCGCCGGCGATAACGGCTACAAAGTCACCTATGACGGTGGATCGTTACCGGACACCAAATCGGGCAGCGGCGTGAAGATGTACATCGAAGGGAACCGCGTCCGGTTCGCCAAGGACAAGACAGATATAATCGCCATCCCCGCCTCATCCATCACGGAGATTAGTTATGGCCAGGATGTTCATCGAAGAGTGGGCACCGCGGTCGCAGTCGGAGTGTTCACACTCGGACTCGGCGCTCTGACTGCGCTAAGCAAGTCGAAGAAACATTTCGTGGGAATCACATGGGCCGACGGGGATAAAAAAGGCGGTCTAGCAATGCAGTGCGACAAGAACGACTATCGAGGTATCTTGGCTGGGCTCGAAGGCGTATCGGGTAAGAAGGCGGTGGATTCGGAGTCGATGACAGTGAAGAACTAGACGACAACCATAAATCGGGGGCCTAACGCTCAGAGCAAGTGGGCCTAAGAGAGGAAACGATGAAGCGACGCTCGCTGTTACTGATGACCATACTCGCGACCACGCTCGCGTGCGCGGGCCAGGACAACATACCTGAACCCACCCAGAATACCGACGTACCTTATCGTCTATTCCGTACCCAAAACGTCTACACCCTTCTTAAGTTGGACACTCGCACCGGGCAGGTCTGGCAAGTTCGATGGGGAACAGAGCCCGGATACAGCTGGGTGGAGCCCGTAAATTTGAAGTCATTGTCGCAAGATGGGAAGGCTGGGCGTTTCACCTTGTATCCTACAATGAACATCTATACCTTCATTCTCCTTGACCAAGCAGACGGAAGAACGTGGCAGGTTCAATGGGGCAAAGAGAAAGACCGGTTCATGTTGCCGATCGGATAGTTCGGACCCATTGTGTTGCCGAGTGCCCCAGGTTCGCGTCCGTTCTGTCCAGTCCCAACACATGCTTTACAGTTTGTCCCGACACATCCTTTACAGTTTTGGCTAAGAGACTTGGTGGGTAAGCCAGCGATCCACGAGGAGGGATCGCTGGTTCAGGAAGTCGAGCTCGCGGATCAGTGTGGCGCAGTAGTAGACGTGGGCGCGGTCGCCGAGGCGCTGGAGGCCGATGTGCTCTCCACTGAGCGCCTGGCCGATCAGCCAGCGTTGTCCCCAGGCGTCCACTTTGCCTTGGCTATCCACCTTGAGCACCTTGGCTTCAGGAGGATATTGCCAGGCGGGCGGCTGGGGATCGAAGCGTCGCGGGCTGGGCTGCCAGAGTTGAGCGGGAGTCCGCATGCCCAAGGCCTCATGCGGTCGGAGGTGATTGTGTTCGCGGCGAAATACCTCCAGCCAAGCTTGCAGATCGTGGGCGGTACCGCGCCGCTCCACGGCCCGCTGCAACTCGCCATGGAAACGCTCGACCTTGCCCTGCGTCTGGGGATGGCGAATCCCGCTCCAACACAGATCGATGCCTTGCTTCATCAGCCACACACTCAAATGGGTAAACCCGGAAGGCGAGCGGGCGCTCCACCACGGCACTCCGTGATCCATCAACATCGCCTCGGGCACTCCGCAGTCGCGAAAGGCCTGCTCCAACTGCTCCTGCACCGGGCCTCGCAGCGTGCTGCCCAGCATGCTTAACAGCACCACATAGCGGCTGTGATCGTCGATGACCGACAACGGTCCTACCGATCCCGGCCAGCCCTTCGGTCCCTTAAAATCCATCTGCCAGAGTTGATTGGGGCGCTCTCGTTCAAAACGCCGCGTCGCTTCGGTGCGGCGGTCTTGGTCGCGCACCAGGTCATAGCGCAGCAAGATGCGATGAATGGTACTGCGGGTGAGCTCGAAGCCGGCGCGGCTCAACAGCACGCGCAGCTTGCGCGCACCCCAGTCGGGATAACGCAGACGATACTGCACCACCAGCCGTTCCAGCTCTCCCGCCGTTTGCCGCGGGATCCTCTGGGGCCGTCGGCTCAGCTCCCGGATGCCTTCGATGCCGCTTTTTTCATAGCGTTTCAGCCAGGCGTATCCGGTAGGGCGGGAGATGCCAAACTCCTGACACAACTGGCAGAATGGTTTCTGTTCTTGCGAAGCTGCCGCCACGAATCGAACCCGCTGTTCTCGAACTTCCATGGTCTGCCAGGGCATCTCGATTTACACTCCCGCGCGAGCTTAAGCTCGCGCGGGAGTGTAAAGGATGTGTCGAGACACTTTGTAAAGGATGTCATGGGACGGAACATCTGTGTCTGTGGACGCTAACCTGGGCTGAGGGTGCTCGCCCTGGATCGACGCCGATCTTCGTTTTCCGGCGGGGCGAGATTGGAGGCACAACCACGCGAAGGCCCGGGGACAGCAGGTCCCCGTTCGACTGCCCCTCGCGAACGCTCGGGCTCGCTCAGGGCAGGCTCTCCACTGCGCTTGCTTCGCTGCGCTTCGGTCGGGATGACAGATTTGCGGTCACAATTTGTGACCGTTTCAGAGCGGCGAATCGTCTCGGCGTGACGACGGAACGCGAAGTAGCCGTTTTATCAGCCACTTACCTGTCATCACACATCCGTCACGACGTTATGTTCCACGCGGAACACTTCGCTGAAGTCATTTCGCGGCGGCTTCCGGCACGGAACGCACATGAAGAGCATGCCCGACCCCCGGAACCGTCCTTCCTACCACCGGCGCGATCTGGCGGACTTGCGCCATTAGCTCATCGAACTGGTCGGGATAGAGCGACTGAATTCCGTCCGACAATGCCTTATCCGGCTGGTGGTGGACTTCGATGATGAGGCCGTCGGCTCCGACCGCGACCGCGGCGCGGGAGAGTGGCGTCACCTTGTTGCGCTTGCCGGTGCCGTGGCTGGGGTCGACCACGATGGGGAGATGGCTTAGGCGCTGCACGGCAGGGACGATGCTCAGGTCGAGCGTGTTGCGGGTGTGGTCGGCGAAGGTGCGCACGCCGCGCTCGCACAGGATGACCTTGTAGTTGCCTTCGCTCATGACGTACTCGGCGGCCATGAGGAATTCTTCTAGCGTCGCGGACATGCCGCGCTTCAGCAGCACCGGCTTTTTGGCGCGGCCGGCGCGTTTGAGCAGCGATTGCGATTACGAACAGGTTTCCTCTGCCATGCAGCAAGCAGTGGTGCGCGGAAGAAGCGGCCATGGGCCAACCCTCATTGTAGCAGATATCCCAAGGTTGTGCCCACATAGCAGCAGCGACGATCCTGCAAAATACAAGACGGCGTGTATGTTCGAAGAGGATCGTTCTCGCGACCCCCTCTCTCGTTATAAAAATTGGCTCATCCAAATGGGCCTTATGTCGAGTGAAGAGATCGCGCTGATGCGCAAAGAAATTTTCTCGAAGGTGGAACAGGCGGCGATCGTTGCCGATTCGCTTCCTCATCCCGATCCGGCCACCCTAGACGATCATCTGTTTGTAGACGCCATCCATGTTCAGGAAATCAATTCCTCGCAACAAGGCGAATCGGTCGTCATGGTCGATGCGCTCAACCGCGCGCTCGATGAAGAGATGGCGCACGATGCTGGCGTCGTCGTATTCGGACAAGATGTGGCCCATGGCAAAGGCGGCGTGTTTGGCGTGACGCGACAGTTGACCGCGCGCTACGGCAACGACCGCTGCTTCAATACGCCGCTTGCCGAATCGACAATCATCGGGCTTGCGATCGGCATGTCTTTTGTCGAGGCTGCAAGCCTGTCGCCGAGATCCAGTTTTGCGATTACATGTGGACCGGCGTCAACCAGCTGATGAACGAACTCGCCAGCATCTATTACCGCTCCAACGGCGAGTGGAATTGCCCCGTCGTCGTGCGCATGCCCTGCGGCGGTTACATCCAAGGCGGACCCTACCATTCGCAGAGCGTCGAAGCATTCCTCGCCCATTGTCCAGGACTGAAAGTCGTGATCCCCAGCAATGCCGCCGATGCGAAAAAACTGATCAAAGCGGCGATCCGCGATCCCAATCCCGTCGTTTTCCTTGAGCACAAAGCTCTCTATCGCCAGCGCGTATTCTGCGCGCGTCCGGAGCCAGCGGCTGATGAAATGATGCCTCTCGGCAGGGCAGAAGTCGTTCGCGCCGGCGACGATGTTACGCTTGTCGGTTGGGGCATGACCGTGTGCATGGCCTCGGAAATCGCCGAGCAGCTCGCCAAAGAGGGCATCTCGGTCGAAGTCATCGACCTTCGCACCATCGTGCCGCTCGATATGGAGACGGTGCTGACTTCCGTCCGCAAGACAGGAAAAGTCCTCATCGCCCACGAAGCGGCTCAAGCGGCGGCTTCGGCGCCGAAATCGCGGCCCGCATCGCGCAAGCAGCGTTCACCTATCTCGACGCGCCGATCATGCGTATCGGCGCCAAGCATTGCCCAGTACCGTATTGCAAAAAGCTCGAAGACGAGGTTCTTCCCCAGAAGAAAGACATCGAACAAGCGATTCAAATCTCGCTAATTATTAGACCCAAGGTAGAAGCGTGAAGGAGCCGGTTCGACTTTATCCCGATGGAACATCCGTCTCCATGGAAGAACTCGAATCTCGGCTGCAATTTACATTCTTGCCTCAGATTGCCTTCGAATCACCTAAGGCAAAAGAAGAGATCCATGCAAAGGGTCTTGCCAAATGGAAGAACAACGAAATTTCCGCTGAATCCCACGATCTTGGCAAGAGGTATTCCCAAGAAATACTGTCTGGCTATATCCCTTCTGTTTCTGTACGCTTTGTGGACGAAGGTGTAGGTTTCGGACTCTTTGCCGAATGCGATCTTGCCAAAGGAGCTTATGTCGGAGAATATACCGGCGTTGTGCGCCGCAATGATCTACGGCGTTATATGGGTCACATGAATGATTATTGCCATGCCTATCCAGTAACCGATCATTTAAATTGCAGCTTTGTCACCGATGCCATGCAAGGCAATCTCACGAGATTCATCAATCACAGTTTTCACCCAAATCTTCTTTCCATCCATGCCTATCTCGATGGGTTTTTCCATCTCATTTTCTTAGCGACAAAACCAATCGCGCAAGGAACGCAACTCACCTTCGATTACGGTAAAAGCTACTGGTACACTCGCGACCCGCCCCCAAAGACCTATAGCACCGCGGCGTAGTAGTGGGGATAGCGATCAGGTGATGGCGTGATCCCTGCCTTTTCCACCGACTCTATTGTTTTCTCTAATGCAGCTTGCTGCAGAACATCATCTCTTTCCGTGCCATTCTCCACCGCTTTCATGTAGTCCTCAAAAGCTCGCAGCTGTGCAAATGCAGAAATCTTGGCTATTATTGCTTTAGCTTTGTTGATCGCATCATCAGAAACCGTTCCATCTTCGGACCGAGCCAAGAGAGCAAGGAGGCCTCGCATTGCTTCTATGAGAGAAGCATAGGTAAGTTTCCGACCTTTTGCTCTCTTGTGTGAAGGGCTTTTTCAAGGTTTTGATCGACATCTAACAATTCTGAATTTGTATCAAAGGCTCCCAAACTTTTTGGAAGGTCTCCATAGAGGTATGGCAGTGCTCCATAATTAGAAAGTTCATGACGGGATGAGAATAATTCCTCAATCATTTCGCGTGTCGGCTGAGTTTTGATTTTAAAAGCTCGTGTTGTGATTAAATAGTCGTCTAGAGCGAAGTTGCCGAATCCTCGATTGCAAATGAGTAGATAACCTTTCCCGATGACCACACAGATACTGTGTGTTAATCCTCCGGTCTGAATGATGACTAATTTGCCCTGTTCAATCCGTAACATGGTCTCGTCGATTGTTGTGGCTTGTAATGCCTCATCTAGTTCCTTTAATTCTTCTCGAATTTCAGGACAGCGCTCGCCCATCTCCTCCATCATTTCTTGTACATAATCTCGAGTAATTTCTGGATAACAAGCTGGATCTTTTGAATCGAATTGAAGACTAGTTACGAGAGCAAGAGCTAAGGGTTGGATATGCAATTCCGATGCCACTTGTTTGCCATTGTCCCATTCCTCAGCATAATTTATGTCATAAGGTGAAAGGAGCATCCCTTTTCCATGCTTTTTGCCTTCTGCCCATTCTCCCACATATTTCGTTCCATCAGGAGAAAAGAGGGTTCCCTTGCCATGCTTCTTGTCTTTTATCCATTCTCCTTCATATTTCCTTCATCAGGATAGAAGAATGTTCCGTTACCATGTTGCATATCCTCCTCCCAATCCCCTTCATATTTCGAGCTATCCGGCCAAAGATAAGTTCCCTTGCCATGCATCATGCCTTCTATCCAATCCCCAGTATATCGCGTGCCATCGAGCCAAAGATACGTGCCCTTGCCATGCATCATTCCTTCATGCCAGGAGCCTTTATATCGAGATCCTTCGGAGTCTTTAAAGATTCCAAAGCCATGAGGTTCATCTCCTCGCCACTCTCCGGTATATAGCCCTTCATTAAAAAGACCCCTGCATAACCTCCCCAAAAATTTAGAGAATGAGTAAAATATTGCCTCGATTAAACATTGGGGCAAGAAAATGAACTTTTTCACATTTGGAGCCAGAGAACGCGTCAAGAAAGATCACTACTTAATCCGTTTGGACAAGCTCGTCAATTGGAGCCCAATAGCTGATCTTCTTCGAGGGATTCATGTGAATGAAGTTCATTCCAGAGGGGGTCCCAAGGCCTATAACAATCTCTCCATGTTCAAAGCGCTTCTTCTTGGGCAATGGCACAGTTTGAGTGATCTTGCTCTGGAAGATGCCCTACGATTGCGATTGGACTTTATGCTTTTTACTGGTTTTGAAATGGCAGACGAGACTCCGGACGAAACAACCCTCTGTCGATTCCGGAATGCTCTTGTAGAGAAAGGGCTCTACAATCCTATTTTTAGGGAGCTCAATCGTCAATTAGAAGAGCATGGCATCAAGGTGAAAAACGCGGATGCTGCCCTAGTAGATGCGACGATCGTT
>CAVZMC010000020.1:0-17888 GCA_963776125.1 uncultured Acidobacteriaceae bacterium
CCTTTCCCTTCAAATTTCCCAGGAGCAATGAATGTCCTCCAGCCTCGAAGGTAAAGTTGCGGTCGTCTTCGGCGTCGCCAACAAACGTTCCATTGCGTGGTCCATCGCGCAGGGATTGCACAACGCCGGCGCCAAACTGGCCATCACTTACCAAAATGAGAGACTCGAGCAAGAAGCCAGAGACCTGATTCTTTCCCTCCCCGGCGCGGAAGGCTTCATGTGCGATGTCTCCGACGACGCTGCCATCGCCAGCGTGTTCGCCCAATTCAAAGAACGCTACGGCAAGTTGCACACTCTCATTCACAGCGTGGCCTTCGCACCCGCCGAGGAGCTAAAAGGCGAATTTCTCAATACCACCCGCGAAGGGTTCCGCATCGCGCACGACGTCAGCGTGTATTCCTTGATCGCGCTAGCCCGCGCCGCCGCGCCGCTGATGGAAGACGGCGGCTCAATCATCACCATGACCTACTATGGCGCCGAGAAGGTGGTTCCGCACTACAACGTCATGGCCGTGGCCAAAGCCGCTCTGGAATGTACCGTGCGTTATCTCGCCTACGATCTGGGCAAGCGCAAGATCCGCGTCAACGCCATCTCCGCCGGACCGATCAAGACCCTGGCTGCCCGCGGCATCTCCGGCTTTGGCGACATGCAGAAATCCCACGCCGAGCGCGCCCCGCTGCAACGCAACGTGGAGGTGGCGGAAGTCGGCTCGACCGGCGTATTCCTCGCCTCCGATGCCAGCTCCGGCATCACCGGCGAAGTCATCTACGTCGACTGCGGCTACAACATCATGGGTTTCTAAGGAGTGGGGCTTGCAGCATTCGCCGGCGGCTTGCTTTCCTTTTGGCGCTTGTGCATCCTGGCGTTGATATCCGGCCAGAATTCGCTGATCAGTCCGCCCAGACTTCCATAAGCGAGTCCGAAGGCCGTGCCTCGCGCCGTGAGACCCACTCCGCGGTCGGCTTGCGGATGGTAAGTATTGGAGAGCGCCCCGCTGGAAATCGCACCCAAAACATTCTGGAAGTTAAATGTGCGGTGCCCTTTGTCGGTGTGGCACATGAACTCCTGTTCCAGGGAGTACAAGAAACGGTGCCTAAAGGTGCCTACTCCAAGCCGAAAATATCTGGGATCCTCCTTCAGCAGCACCGAATAGAAATAGTTGCTGAAGAAATTGGACGAGACCGTGTCCCCGAAGTCCGCCGCGTAGCGCTTGCCAAGTCCCTTTGCGCCCTCCCCATAAGCCGGGAATTCGTCTTCCGCCTGGTCGCTGCCCGCCTGAATGCCCGCCAGGATAAACTCGAATGGATCGAACGCCGTCTTGTAAAACAGGTGAAACTTCCCGCCCGGGGTAAGCGGTGGCGCATTCTGGCGGCTGGTCACCGCGAACTGCGGATAGATGCCGAGCGCTCGTTGCGATTGTTCTTTCTTCTCGATTTCCTTTTCTTTTTCATCCGCTGGCGGCGTCTGCCCGGTTTGCGTGGCGGTTGCGGGAGCCGCTGGCGCCTGCGAACCCGCGGGAGCGGTCGCCGGCGGCGCGCCACTGGCCGGCGCTTGCGCCGGCGTTGCCGGGGTTGCGTCGCCCTGGCCGGCACTCTGCTGCCCGTGGGCGGATCCGCCGCACATCGCTATGGCCAGCCACAGGCAAACTATTCTTAAGCCGAGAATCCTCAAATCCATTCTCCAAATTGCAGGGATTGAAACGTGCCCCAACTAGGCTTTGCAGGTAGTCACTTGGATGCGGCGTTCATCCTCTCCGATTCGCTCCAGCGCAATCTCCACGTCCCGCTCGCGTTCCAGCCGTGGAAACTTATCTCCCCACTCCACCAGCAACAGAGCATTATCCGCAGCTAGATCGTCCAAACCCAGGCTTTCCAGCTCGCGCGCGGTGTCAACACGATAGAGATCGACATGATAGAGGTTTACAGCAGGGCCGCGGTATTCATGAACCAGCGTGAAAGTGGGGCTGGTGACGTCTTCTTCCGAGGCCGCATGGAAAGCTTCCGCGATGCCCTTGACGAGTGTAGTCTTGCCCGCCCCCAAATCCCCTCGCAGCAGGACCAGCTTGGGAGGCTGCAGTGCGGCCATCAGGCTGCGCCCAACGTCAATGGTTTCCCGCGCCGAGCGGGTAGTGAATTCCTGGGTGTGCATGCAAGTGGCTGGAATTTCTAGAATAACGATACAGGAATGGGCGCGTCCGCGCAGGGCTTTTACAAAGTTTTACGCGTAGGAGGGAATAGCTGTATACGGTCCGCCTCGGCGTCTGCCGCCACGCGCAGCGCGCGGTGATCGTCATCTCCCATGGCGACAAAGCGAAATGCCTGCCGGACTCCCTCGCTCGCCGCCGCGCCCGCTCCGCGCGTCGGAGTCAGCATCTCGGCCAGCCCCTGGACCACGCCCGATTGCATTTGAAAGCGAACCTCCACGAAGTCGCCCTGACTCAGCGCATGACTGAGTTGCAGAAGCCCGCCAGTCACCGAAATCGCGGAGAGCTTACCTTTGGCGCGCTGCCCGTTTTGCTTTTGAACTACCGCCGGAGTCGAGTCCCCAAGCTGGATGCGCGGAGCACGCCGCTGGGGATGCGGAAGGGGGAAGGGCATGCCGGAAACCAATATCCCACGTTCGTGCCATACGCGCGAGATTACCGAAGCACTGGGCCGGCCACGCGTTCAGCAGACACGAGATTGGCCATAATCCAATATCAAACTGCCTAATTGGTCCATGTCCCAAGGGGCGTAGCACAAGCCAAGATCCATCCCTCAAATCCAAACCGCCGCTTTCCGCGCCCCCGCCCTGGCCTGGCGGAAGGCTTCCGGCAAGGCTTTCAGCAGATCGGTCGCGGTCATGCATTGCTCACCCATGCTCTCTCGCGCCACATCGCCGGCCAGACCGTGCAAATGCACCGCGCAAATCACGGCCTCTGCGATTCGGTTCGGATTCTGCGCGATCAACCCAGCGGCCATACCGGTCAGGATGTCGCCGGTTCCTCCGGTCGCCATCCCCGGATTTCCCGTGGTGTTGACCCAAACCGTTCCGTCCGGGCGCGCAATCAAGGTGTGATCCCCTTTGAGCACGACGATCAAGTCATGCTCGCGCGCAAACGCCCGCGCAACATTCAGGCGATCTTTTTGCACGTCAGCGATGCTGCAACCCGCCAGCCGCGCCATTTCGCCCGGATGCGGCGTGATTACCAGCGATCGATCCTTGCCGTTCAATTCTGCCGCGCGTCCTTCGAAGGCATTCAGGCCATCCGCGTCGAGGACCATCGGCGTGTCATATTTTTTCACCACAGTGCGCACAAAATCCGCGGTCTCGGCGTGCCGTGAAATTCCAGGCCCCACGGCCAGCACAGTCTTGCCTTTGGCCAACGCATCCATATGCCCATAGCCCAGCGCGCGCTTGGAAATCGTCCCCGCTTCGGTTTCCTCGATCGGCTCGGTCATCAACTCAGGATGAAAACCGGCCACCGTCGGCAGCACGGATTTAGGCGTCCCCACCGTAGACAACCCCGCTCCCGCGCGCAGAGCAGCCATGCCCGCCATAGCCACCGATCCTGCCTTCCCAGTCGAACCTCCGACCACCAGCACATGGCCAAAATTTCCCTTGTTTGACGCCGGTGGGCGCGGTCCAATCCACGGCGCGACATCGCGCGAAGCGATCAGGTTCAATCCCAACGTCGAGACAATGGCTTCATCCGGCGACCCAATCGGCGCAACCAAAGTCGGCCCTGCCGTCAGCCGCCCAAAAACATGCGCCGGCCGGGGCGCGGTAAAAGTCACAACCGCATCCGCCCGTGCAATCGCACCGGCTTGCTCGCCCATGGCATCGGCATCCGCGCCCGAGGGAATATCGATAGCGGCAACGGGAACCGTGCTGGCATTCAGCCGCAGGATCGCTTCCGCATAAACCCCGCTGACCGGCGGGCGAAATCCGGTTCCCAGAATCGCATCGATCAGCAATTCGGACTCAAACACCGCCCGCGGCGCTGGCTGCAAGAGTTCTTCCCAGGTGCGCGCAATGGCGGGCGATGCCGGCAGCCGGCTCAGCATCTCGGCCGCATCGCCGCGCAACTCCGACGGCTCCGCCAGCAGCACAACCCGCACTTCCCTTCCCGCGTCGTGCAATTTGCGCGCCGCCACAAAACCGTCGCCGCCATTGTTACCCTTGCCGCAGACCACCCCGATGCGCTTCGCCGAAGGATATTGCGACATCACAAACTCCGCGACCGCCGACCCGGCATTTTCCATCAGAGTCAGCGAGGCCACGCCGTAGCGCTCGCTGGTGGCACGGTCAATCGCGCGCATTTCCGCCGTGGAGACAATTTTCATGCGAGGTCCGCGATAAGAATTCGTCTTTGGGTGGCGCAGCGGTTCACTATGTGCGAGAGGACTGGCTTGCCAGTTGCTCTGGGGGGACGAGAAGCACGAACTAAGCCCCGGAGGGGCGCCGCGACAATAGCCCAGCGCTTCAGCGCTGGGAAAACCGCAAAAAAGAAGCAAGTCCCGGAGGGACGACCGTAGTTCTCACACAGAACAGATTGTGTGGCCCATGAGGCGCCGCGCATTGGGTTTTGGGAAATCATTTGTACGTTCCCCCAGGCTATCCCTGCGATGAAGCCGCCCACTGCTCCAACTGCCGCAACTGCGCCGGCTCTCCCATGGCAATCAGATAATCCCCGGCTTCAATGCGGTCTTCTGGCGATGGGTTGAACCGCATGACCTGTTGTTCGCGTTTGATCGCCAGAACAATTACGCCGCGTTCCTGCCGGATGCGCGAGGTCTCAATCGTCTTGCCCGCAAACGCCGAGTTCTCCCCTACCCGCACCTCGCCAATCTCCAGGTCAATTCCCAGATGGGTGGTCGCCGTCTCCAGAAAACTCACCACGTGCGGCCGCAAAAACGCCTGTGCGATACGCTGCCCGGCAAAAGAATAAGGCGAGACGACAGAATCGGCCCCGGCTTTCAGCAGATGCTTCTCGGCATCTTCTTCGCTGGCGCGTGCGATAATCTGCAGCTTGGGATTCAGGTTACGCGCGGTGAGCACAATGTAGAGATTGGTCGCGTCGGTGGTCGTGGCGGCGACCAGTCCACGCGCCCGCTCGATGTGAGCCGCGCGCAGCGTGGCCTCTTGCGTGGCATCGCCGATCAACGTCAGCCATTCGCAGGTGTAGCGCGCCGCTTTCGTCTCATTCTGCTCAATGACCACGAACGGCGCCGGCCGCCGCGCCAACTCCCGCGCCGCGCTGCGTCCCACCCGCCCCGCCCCGCAAATAATGTAGTGGTCGGAAAGCCGGCCGATCTCGCGCTCCATTTTCCGCCTTCCGAAAAAACTAGCCAGTTCGAATTCTAACAAAGCCTGCGTGAGCGACCCGATGCCGAGAAATACCAGGGAGACGCCGGCGAGTATGAGGCCGACATTGAACACCCGCCCGGCGTGCGACAGAGGATGAACTTCCTGATAACCGATGGTGGTGAACGTCGTCACCACCATGTAGAAGCCGTCAAACCATGGCCAGCCTTCGATGAAGTGAAAGCCCGCCATGCCGACCAGCGTCAGGCAGGCCAGCGCGATGCCGATTAAGCGCAAATTGCGCAGTGCTTTCATGGGGGGCAGTCGTTGGCCGTTGGTCGTTGGCCGTTGGTCCTTGGCCCCGGAGGGGCCGCCGATAATAGCCCAGCGCTTCAGCGCTGGGAACGCGGAGCGCCGGCGAGTCCCGGAGGGACGACTGAAGCTCTCACGCGCAAACCCGCTTTAGCTAAATGCTAAAGGCCAAGTGCTAACGGCCCAAAGCCAACCACGAACGACCAAAGACCAACAACTTAATCTCTAATCCGCCGTGGACGGCTCCCGCTTCGCCGCCGCTTGCACCCGGCTGTGGTGACGCGAATAGGTGAAATACACCACCATCCCAATCAGCAACCAGATAATCAGCCGAGCCCAGTTGATCCAGCCCAGCTTGTACATCATGTACCCATTGAATCCAATGCCGAGGATCGGGACCAGCGGCACCCAGGGCGTGCGGAAGGGCCTGGGTTGGTCCGGATTGGTATGCCGCAGCATCATCACGGCTATGCAAACAATCACGAAAGCCAGCAGCGTGCCGATATTCACCATCTTCCCGATATCGTCGATCGGCGTCAGGCTTCCCACGATCGCCGCCAGCAGTCCGACCAGAATCGTGTTCTTCCACGGCGTGCGAAAGCGGGGATGAATGTCCGCGAAGAATTTTCGGGGCAAAAGCCCGTCGTTCGCCATCGAATACAGCACCCGGGTCTGCCCCAGAAGCATGACCAACATGACGCTGGTCAGCCCAGCCAGCGCGCCTAGGGTGATGACATGCGACGCGGTGGTCAGCCCGCGATCCAGAAATGCGCGCGCGATCGGGGCTTCAATGTTCACCTCCCGCCAGGGCACCATGCCGGTAAGCACCGCGGCCACGGCAATGTACAAAGCCGTACAAACCAGAAGCGAAGCGATAATTCCAATCGGCAAATCGCGCTGCGGATTCTTCGCCTCCTGCGCGGTCGTAGAAACCGCGTCGAACCCGATATAGGCGAAGAAAATGTAGGCCGCACCCGCGCCGATCCCGGAGAATCCATAAGGCGCAAAAGAGTGCCAGTCCGAGCCCCAGTTGACTGCGTTCACATAGTGAAAGCCCAATCCGATAACGAAGAAAACCACCGCAACCTTAATGACTACGATGGTTGCGTTGAAACGCGCGCTTTCCTTGATCCCCACCACCAGAATGGCCGTGATGATCAGGGCGATGACGAACGCCGGCAAATTCACGCCGATCTCCATGCCAAACAAATGCGGCGCACCCAGCAGGTCATGACCGCGCTGCACCAACTCCGGAGATTGCGCCACCATGATAGCCGTGACCTTATTCAGGAAGGCCTGCGTGCCAGGAACCAGCGAAGCGTCCGACGCCTGCGCCATCTGCCGGGCAATGATCTGTTCCGCCTGCCGCAGCCCGGTCCAGTGGTCGTAAGCCAGCCAAAGCGGCATCCGGATATGAAGAATATCAAGCAGCTCGATAAAGTGATTCGACCATCCGGAGGAAACCGTGCTCGCGCCCATCGCGTATTCGAGCGTCAGATCCCAGCCGATGATCCAGGCAAAAATTTCTCCCAGAGTCGCGTAGGCATAGGTGTATGCGCTCCCCGCCAGGGGAATCATGGCAGCAAATTCCGCGTAACACAGAGCCGCAAAAGCACACCCCAATCCCGAAAGAACAAACGAAAGCATCAATCCTGGGCCGGCATAATGCGCCCCCAAGCCAGACAACACGAAAATACCGGCTCCAATGACGGCCCCCACCCCTAGCGCGGTCAGTTGGAAGGGTCCAAGCGTGCGCTTTAGACTGTGTTCGCCGGTTTCCTTCGCCTCTGCCAGGAGCGCGTCCAACGGCTTCTTCGCCAGCAGATTCGCCATGCTCGTATGTTCTCCTTAATAGTTAAGACGCCGGATCCGCCATTCGCAGCTTCCCCGCCCACAGAAAGTACACCGGAATCCCCAGCAGCACGATGATCAGTCCCGGCCAGGTGTACTGCGGTTTGTAGCGCAATAGTACGACATCAATGAAGATTGCCATCACAATATAAATGGCCGGCAGCAGCGGATAACCGATGGCGCGATAAGGCCGGGGAGCATCGGGATGGGTACGCCGCAGCACGAACAGCGCCGCTATCGTCAGGATGTAGAAGACCAGCACGGCAAAAACAATGTAGTCGAGCAGTTGCCCATAGCTGCCCGAGACGCACAAGATGCACGTCCAGACCATCTGCACCATCAGCGAAACCACCGGCGTCTTGTGCGTGGGGTTCAGCTTGGCCACCCCGCGGAAAAACAGCCCATCCTTCGCCATGGCGTAGTAAACCCGCGCCCCGGCCAGGATCATCCCGTTCACGCAGCCAAAAGCCGAAATCATGATGGCCACGGCCATCAATCCGCCGCCGATGCCGCCGAACATCTGCGTTAACACCGCCGTGGCTACGCGGTCTTCGGTCGCGTACTGGATGCCACGCTGCAGAATGGTTGCGCCATGCATCGCGCCCTCGAGCGGCAGCACGCTCAAATAAACCAGGTTGCAGCCAACATACAGCGCAATCACCACGCCCGTTCCCAGCGCCAAGGAAAGCGGCAGGTTCCTGCTGGGATTCTTCACTTCCCCCGCGGTGAAGGTCACATTGTTCCACGCGTCCGCCGAGAATAGGGACCCAACTTGCGCCACCGCCAGAATGGTCAGCGCTCCCACCCAAACTACGGGACCGCCGACGCCCACCTGCACCGCGTGCCGCGCGCCCAGCGCAGCGTTACGCCAAAAATTTGCGCCGAAATTTGCCGCAATCGCTTGCGCATTCCGCCCGAGAAACAATCCAAATCCCACCAGCCCCAGCAGCGCCGCAACTTTGGCGGAGGTAAACACGTTCTGAATCAGCGCCCCCGTTTTCACCCCGAATATATTGATGACCGACAATGTGATGACCAGCAGAATCGCCGCCAAATTCTGCGTGTTCAACCCCACGTCCATGTTTCCCAGCACCATGGAGCCAAGATGAATCGCCGGAACTTTCCAGAAATGCAGAATCCAATGGGAAGAAGAAATGGAAGGAAAGAAGACACCCAGGAACTTGCCGAAAGCCACGCCCACGGCGGCAATCGTCCCGGTCTGGATCACCAGAAACAAAGTCCAGCCGTAGAGAAATCCCCACAACGGCCCCAGCGCCTCGCGCAGATAAACATACTGGCCGCCGGCCCGCGGCATCATTGCGGCCAGTTCGCCATAGCTCAGCGCCGCAATCACCGTCATGAAGCCGGTCACCAGCCAGGCCGCGATCAGCAGAGCGGGTGAATCCACCTCGCGGGCAATCTCCGCCGACACAATAAAGATGCCCGACCCAATCATCGAGCCCATCACCAGCATGGTCGCGCTGGTGAGCCCCAGCCCCTGCACCAGTTCTTTGTCTTGCCGAGAATGTAAATCCCAGTCGCTGTCAGCCATGATGGTGCGGACCAAAATCACGTGGGGACAGCCGCCTCGGCTGTCCACCGAGCAAAGCGAGGTAGTAGCCGTAACTTTACCTCAATATCCGCAAAAACTCCTCTGCTGATTTGCGCGGCTCCTGCAGCAAGTCGGAAATCACCGCCACCGCATCCGCCCCGGCGTCAATCACCGACCGGCAGTTCCCCCGCGTAATCCCGCCAATCGCAACTAGCCTCTTGCGCGTCAACGCCCGCGCCTGCCGCACCCCGTCAAGCCCAACCACCGGATCAGGATCGCTCTTGCTCGCGGTAGCAAACACCGGCCCAATGGCAACATAATCCGCCGAAGTCTTGCAGGCTTCTATCACCTGCTCCGAAGTATGCGTGGAGACTCCCAGCATGAGATTCGGGCCTACAATCCTGCGCGCGCTCTCCGGCGACAAATCCTCCTGCCCCACGTGCACGCCATCGAACCCCGCCGCCAAGCATAGGTCCGCGCGGTCGTTCATGATGAGTTGGACCGAGTCACCGAGCTGAGTCCTCAGCTCGCGCGCCTGCTCCAGCATCCCCCGCGCATTGCCGGATTTGTTCCGATACTGCAGCAAAGTGACTCCGCCCGCAGCCAGTTCCCGCGCCGCGGCCAGCAGGGCTTCGCCATCGGGAAAGAGATCGACATTCAATATCGCGTACAAGCGCTTCATGCCAGCATGCCCGGATCTTCTCGCAGCATATTGTTTGATTTCCTCAATAACGCCACCAGCCCGCCAGCCAGACCCGCGCCTTCAAGTTTCTTGGCGCGCCCTTGGATCTTTGGACCAAAAGTATAAGCTGGGCGCCTACCCCGAGCCTACGCCCACAAGGCGGCAGCCGAGCCATCGTAAATATGAAGGTTGGAGACGCGATTCTATGCGAAGACGTTCAGGCCGCTTTTGCTCTCGTACACGTCTTGCAAGAGAGAATTCGTGGTATCCGTGAGGCTGGAAGAAGCGGTACTCGGATTGATCGAGCTAAGCAGCTCTTCCACTAACGCCACCGATTGGGACGCGGCGTTGGCCTCGGTTGTCTGCGCCGTCGAAGCCGAGGCTTTCAAATCGGTCTGTACGGTCGCAAACGCCGACTGCGCGGTGGACAGATCACCGGAACTCAGCGCACTGCCGAGCGCCGCTAGATCCGTCGAGGTTTGAGAAGTGCTCGACTGACTGGCTCCACTGGCCGTCAGCGAGTTCTGGTAGAGCGTATTCAGCGTCTGAAACGCCGATTGCGCGCCCGTCAGGTCACCCGCGCCGAGACTGTTCTGCAGAGTCTGCAGCGCCTGGCTGAGCTGGGTCGAGGTGTTGGTCGAGAGAACGTACTGGCTAAGACTCGCAGCCGAAATCGAATCGACAGTCATGCTGCCCCCTCCGCCCGCGAGCCGTAATCCACCCCCGAGTGTCCTTATCATCGGTAAGAGCGGAACAAAACTTTAGCGGGGTTGAAGGCTCGGGAACGGACGGATTCGCTCCGCGACGGATCGCACCAGAGTAACGTGAACTGCCCTGAGAGCATCGGCTAACATTGCAGCGGTTGATTATGAGCCGGTAAAACCGCAGCCCACCAATGTCGCCGATTATCGCAATCGCAGTTTTCGTGATGGCCGCCGCTTTGATCCTGTGGAACGCGGCCGCCATGCGCCGGCTCAAGACCGACTACGGCTATGACGGTAAGTTTCAAGGCAAGCGCTATGAGTGCGTTTTGCGGTTTGCAAATTTAGAGTCTGGGATTTGGTGCTTCCTTGGCGCCGATGCCTCCGCGTTCTACCTATTGACCACTCCGGCGCGCCGCTGGTCGTGGTGGGACGATCGCGGCGTCGCTAACCAGATTTTCAAGATGGACCTACGCATTCCATGGAGTGACCTGGATTGGCGGGAAAAAAGAATACTCTTCAAGGATTGCATCTGGTTCGACATTCCCGCAAAGAATATTCACTTCTACCTCGCCAAAGATGTAGGCGACAAACTACTTGCCGACGCGGAGCGCAAGGTTCCAGTCGCAATTTGAGGATTAGAAGCTTTCCCTCAATATCCAAGACTGAGTGCTTTGCATTCACCGCTAGCAATGCTATCATTGCTGGTATGGCAACCCTAACCATTCGGCAACTCGACGATAAGGTCAAGACCCGGCTCAGGGTTCGTGCGGCCCATCACGGACGTTCGATGGAGGAGGAAGCACGGGAGATTCTGCGCTCCGCCCTAACCACTTCATCGCCCGCTAAGGGGAACCTTGCAGAGACCATTCACCGGCGATTCGCCGCGCTTGGCGGGATCGAACTTGAGCTGCCGCGGCGCGATGCCCTGCGCCGGGCTCCGAAATTCGGGGCGAGGTTCTAAGCCTGACCATCCTCGATACTAATGTGCTTTCCGAACTCATGCGGCCCAAGCCCTCCCCTCGGGTGCTGGCGTGGATCGCCCGCCAGCCGGGGACGGAGTTGTTTACGACGGCGATCACCGAGGCGGAAATCTTTTACGGAATTGAGTTGCTTGCGAAAGGCAAGCGACGCGAGGGCCTGCTGGAAGCGGCGGAAGCGATGTTTGCCGAAGATTTAGCGGGCCGCATCTTAGGCTTCGAGACCGACGCGGCGCGGGTCTTCTCTAAAATTGCCGCCCACCGACGCCGGCTCGGCAAACCCATCAGCCACGCGGATGCTCAGATCGCGGCCATCGCCCAAATTCATGGTGCCACGCTCGCGACGCGCAACGCAGCGGACTTCGAGGAATGCGGTGTCGATGTGTTTGACCCGTGGAACTACGCTTGAAGCGGGGTGCGGACCGTCCCTTCTCCAGTACCCCAGGGGCCGTCTTCCTTGCCAAGAACAAGCTCCGAAGGAGCGAAATAGGATAGCCCCGGACGTAAGTCCGGGGCAGCGTAGAAACCCGACCGCGCGCCCAAAGGGCGCAACAACCCTAGCGCCGGACCCCGCTGCACGCTGTCATCCGGAGGAAGCGGAGTTCTGTGCGAACCAGCGCAGCACTCCCGACGAAGGACCCATGCATTCCGTCCGCCTCTCGCTGTCATCCCGCGAACGTGGGGCACCCGGCTCCGAAAAATCCCCGCCTGAATTGTCTGCGGGTTAGCCCGCGCCACCCGCCCTGTGCCATGAATAAATCTCTTCGACCGGGCGCGTGATATCATCCGTCCTCTTCTCCATCGCGACCTCAGAAAAAACATGACGACAACTCCGCAGACTTTTCCGGCCCCACCCAGACAACTGCCCGGACGGCGCTACGATCGCTATTTCTTCGCTGGGATGGTGGCTGCACTGCTTATCACCGCCTTTGTCGGTTTCGCCCGGACCTATTACCTTGCGGGCCTGTACCGGGCCAAGCTCCCCGCGCCCATCGTGCATGTGCATGCGGTTCTTCAATCTGCCTGGATGCTTCTGCTCCTGGTGCAGATGCTGCTCGTTTCCGCCAATCGTGTTCCTCTTCATCGCAAACTTGGCATCGCCGGATTCCTGCTCGCCGCCGCCATGGTGCCGGTCGCCGTAATGGTCGGAGCCGAGGAACTCCGCCGCTTCGCGAGTTCCGGCGATGGCGTCCTCAGCTTCTCCATCCTTCCGCAGTGGGAAGTTTTTAACTTCGCGGTTCTGGCGGCATCGGCATTTGCACTCCGAAGGCATCCCGCCGCCCACAAAAGACTGATCATTCTCGCAACCATCGCCATGATGCCGGCAGCTATCACGCGCATTCGTGTGCACCTCATCCAACAGCGGCTCCCGTGGGAGGTCGTTGCCTTTCTGGCGATCATCGCAGCCTATGACCTCTGGTCGACGCGTCGCATTCATCCCGCCACGCTCATCGGATCGGCGCTCATTTGCGCATTCCTGTTTGGATGGATGCCTCTCGGACACACGGCAGCCTGGCATGTGGTTGCGCGCTGGATGCAGTCTTGGAACTTGTAGGATAAGGTTCCAGTCGGTGGCCCACTCCAGCCATGTTTCGGCTAGTGTGCGGCTGTCCCCTTGTCATCAGAGGAAGCGGAGCGCTGCGCGAACGAGCACAGCACTCCCGACGAAGGACCATACATTCCGTCAGCCTCTCGTTGTCATCCCGAGAGGCTGTGATCTTTTCGAGGTACGCTTCCCTCCCATTGTCACGTTGAGCGGAGCCGGAGCAAGCGCAGCGAAGCTCCGGCGCAGTCGGAGCAAGCGCAGCGAAGCTCCGGCGCAGTCGAAACATCCCTATTTACAGTGCGATGGCGAGTGCCCCATCCTTACTTGCGATTTAGGGTGGGAACTTTCTGGCCCGAAAAATCCCCGCCCAGGCAGAGCCCATTCGACTCCGCTCAGGGCAGGCTTTGGACGGGGCACGCTCCAGAGCTGTCCGCGGGTTAGCCCGGGCCCACCGCCAAGAACAAGCTCCGAAGGAGCGAAATAGGATAGCCCCGGACGTAAGTCCGGGGTAGCGTAGAAACCCGACCCCGCGCCCAAAGGGCGCAACCACCATAGCGCCCGACCCCGCCGCCCGCTGTCATCCTGAGCGGAGTAGTTCATTCGCCGAAGGCGGATGAGCTGCGGAGTCGAAAGCCTGCCCTGAGCGAGGTCGAAGGGGATCCCTACCGGCATTCGTACCGCAAGTAGGGATCCTTCGACTCCGTGCAGGGTTCGCTGTCGCGAAACCTGCACTACGCTCAGGAGAACAAAGAAAAATAGTCACAACCTTTGAGCCGGGTGCCCCACCCGCCTTGTCATCCTGAGGAAGCGGAGTCCTGCGCGAACAAGCGCAGCACTCCCGACGAAGGACCCATGCATTGCCGGAAAGCATCACGAACGCAAACGCATGCCCCATCCTAAATCGCGCTGTTTGCGATTGAGGGTCGGGATTTTTTGATACAAGAAATCTCCGCCCACGCAGAGGTTGGCACCGGGCAGTCTCAAGAGTTGTCCACGGGGTAACGCGGGCCGCCCGCCAAGAACCAGCTCCGAAGGAGCGCAATAGGATAGCCCCGGACGTAAGTCCGGGGTAGCATAGAAACCCGACCCCGCGCCCAAAGGGCGCAACAACCATAGCGCCGGACCCCGCCGCACCCTGTCATCCTGAGGAAGCGGAGTGCTGCGCGAACCAGCGCAGCACTCCCGACGAAGGACCTATGCATTGCCGGGAAGCGTCAGGGACGCAAGCGGGTGCCCCATCCTAAATCGCGCTCTTTGCGATTTAGGGTGGGGAATTGTTGGTCCGAAAATCCCCGCCCAGGCAGAGGTTGGGACGGGGCACGCTCCAGAGCTGTCCGCGGGTTAGCCCAGGGCCGCCCGCCAAGAACAAGCTCCGAAGGAGCGCAATAGGATAGCCCCGGACGTAAGTCCGGGGTAGCGTAGAAACCCGACCCCGCGCCCAAAGGGCGCAACAACCATAGCGCCCAACCCCGCCGCACGCTGTCATCCCGAGGAAGCGGAGTGCTGCGCGAACGAGCGCAGCACTCCCAACGAAGGACCTATGCATCGCTGGGAAGCGTCAGGGACACGGCGAGTGCCCCAGGTTCGCGCCCGCTCTTTGGGCGCTAACCTGGGTTCATTGCACTTGGAATAAGGCGATGGGTTCCCCCGTGACCGGCTGCGAGAAGAACATCGCGAACCACTCGCGAGAAATAGGAATCGTCAAGATCGAATCGAGGTTGATCACGCCAGATCGGGCGAGCGTTCCCCCGCCCAGGTTAGCGTCCAAAGAACGGACGCGAACCTGGGGCACCCGGCTACGCTCCGCCCATCAGCCGCGCTCCGATGGGTACAACGTCTTGATGGATCACAGCTAGCCCTGCCACCCGCCAACAAGCGCTTGGTTGGGGAAACAGTTGGCGGCTGGGCCACTTGCCCGTGCTGTGAAATTAACCTTGTGACGCGATCTGAGTGGCATCGGCTAACTCGAAGTTTTCAGTTTCAAGATTCTTTACTTTGCCGGACACAAGCCGCACGGAGATCGTGAGTTTCCCAAACACGATAAAATGAGCGGTATTAGTTTCAACCACATTCACGCCACCGTGGTGCGGCGGATTCAGCGGTACCGGAAATGACATGGGCTGGCCGCTGATCATCGTCGGGAACACGCCGTCCCACTCACCCAACCACTCACTAACTCCGTGAGCCTCTTCTCCAATCGCCACGAACGTGCCGATCCTTGAAGAAGGCAAAATGTTAACCTGCGAAGCTAGGGTTGGTGTAGGACCAGTATTCAAGAATGTCGTGAAATGCCCGTAGGTAGGCTCCTTGGGGGTAGTAACTCGAAGTTTTAGCTCCCCGTTAAACTCTAGTTCTCCATACTGGGATTCAGGCCCTACGCCGTATAAAGCACCTTTACTAAATTTCACGTCGCGGGTGACTACTTCGATTGCTGTCGCATTGCGCCAGAATCTGCCATATGAGCTACGAGCTGCTATCTCGAATCGATCCAGCACGTGCTGTTTGCCAATTAACGCGAATGCTTGGGCGTCATTGAGTCCCTGTGGGGTGGGAGCGTGGGCCTTTATGAACTCATCTATAGACGTATAGAAGTGCAACCTTAGCGCTCTATCATGCACTTCCTTCGCAAGTTGTTGGCGTAGTTCATTTCCCGTTCTAAAGTGTCTATCTGCTGTGATAAACGCCACCTCTCGCTTTGACGTCTCCGCATGATCCAAGACCATCAACCAAGTAATCACATCCCGGAGTTCCTCGCCAGCGTCACTTGCCGGCGGAACTCGCTCGATGCCTCGCCTTACGACCTCTTCGACTCTGACTTTCCCAAAATTTCTCAGCACCACTGATTTGACGTGTTCTGAAGGCTTGAGCAATTTCGACTTGAGCGCACGAGATTCGCGCTTGACGTCAATCTCCGGTATTTTGGTCAACCTTTTCGCGAGAAGGCAAGCCCGAAGAGACTTCACAGCATTTTGGGCTTTGCCAATTTCATTTCGAACCCGATCCGGATATTTTGCGATCACTTCGTCTAGTACAACTTTAGGCAGAATGATCCGCGACTGAGTTTTTCGGAGGTAATCGAGGAGACTCCGAAAAGCAATACCCTCCATGCGGAGGTCCGAGAGATAGATATTTGAATCCAGCGAAACGTCCATGGTGGAAACATTCTAGAGGAAGCTCGCAGACGCAGAGGGGACATTTACCTGCTACTTTCGCTAAGGGCATTCGCGATGGCTGCGACAATACTTAGAAAACACCCCGCCTGTCAGCAGGCTTCCCGGAACCATACCTGGGCACGAGATGTGGGCAAGTGCCGATTGTGGCGAAGCTAATCTTCCGCCGCTTTCACCACCTTCTCCTTGAGCTGAGTCGCCTCGCGCTCCTTGGCCTCGCGCCTTGCCTTGCGGAGTCTTCTCCTCGCTGAAATCCAGCGTTTGTACCATGGAGCGACGTTCAGTCTGCGCTCATGGCCTGTCGCATCAGACGCCAACCAATATTCCATTTCGGAGATGTCGAGACCCGCCTGATTGATCATTGCCAGCATCTGCTTACCTTCGGTCAGTTCGTACGGGCAGGCCGGACGAGTATCTGTGCAAACAAGGGTTTTTGAGGATGGAGTCGATACGCTCCCACAGTCGTGATAGTGACAGGTCTGCGTCCTGCGTTCGTAATGTACACAATCGTGAACGTCAGGCCGTCTGTTCGCGGATCACCCATTGTCTCCATATTTCGCTGCACACGAATCCTAATGTCGGCTCTATCGCGATAGTGGGCCGTGATCTGAGCAGCCGCTGTGATCGTGGAGAGAATGGCGCCATACAGCGCGAGGACACTGCCGGAGATTGCGAAATGAAATGTGGGCGTCGGCATGGGTCTTAGTGTGCGTCACTGTTCAGGTACAGAGCAAGAAAGAAGCCCGGTGCCCAGGGCAGAATCCCCCGAACTCGCATGACCGCAATCGAACGGCTCGCGTCAGGGCGAAACTGAGGTTCAGCCCATTTGCACCACTCCCAGTGCAACCCCCGAAATCTTGTCAAGCCCCCTAAGCACCTCAAAATCACCTAACTCATTCATTCCACTACGACAATAAAGTTCCAAACCATGTCTCATTTTCCCCCTCCAAAATGCCATAATGGTAAGTAGATAGGAAAAATACAGGCGCGGCCAAAAGCCGCGCCTTTTTTTTTTGGCCGCCGCTTCGGAACCCACCACCCCGCTGCGCGGAGCATTTGTCCAAGAAACAACATTCAAAAAGGAGTGGACCCGCAGGCTGCGGGTCTTATTCGACTATGGGACACCACTTTCGGGCGCAAGACTTAGACACGAATGTCGGCAGGGGCGAGGCGGTCACCTGCCGCGAGGCCAGCCGCTGGGGAGAACTGGGCGAATTGGCCTTCGTTCTGAAGGCCGCGTCGGTCGGAATTTCCGCTTCCAAGCCCTTCAGCGACCACCGGCCTTACGATTTTCTGGTCGAGCACGGCCAGCGCTTGTTGCGGGTTCAGGTGAAATCCGTCTTTACCAGCCAGGGCGGCCCCTACCGGTACGGATTCTCGGTCGCGGTCTCAAAACGCCCCCGCAGCGGCAAGCGGGTGACCTACACCGCCGATCAAATTGACTTCATCGTCGCCTTCGTGGCCCCCCACGACGCCTGGTATGTGATTCCCGTGGATGCAATTAAGGGCCGAACATTCATCCGTTTTTACCCCGGCGGCGCCACCCGCAGCGATGCCGGACGCTTCGAGCCCTACCGTGAAGCCTGGCATCTGCTGAAGGGCGATGGTCCCGGCATTCAAGCGGCTGCGGAAAAATGAACCTGGCTAGCGACATCGGGAAGGGCACGAGTTCCAGACGCTGCGGAAAAACTCCGAGTGTGGACTGGTTTGGGGTCGCACAGCGGTTCACCGCTGCGATAAGTCCCCTGTTTTCCGGCATCGACGGCCATATAAGTGCTAGTCTCAATGCCAGTAACTCGGCAGCATGA
>CAVZMC010000021.1:0-58064 GCA_963776125.1 uncultured Acidobacteriaceae bacterium
TCATTACATTATGGTCGGGGGCGCGGTGATGGGCTACATGGCGGGAATGCATTACTGGTGGCCGAAGATTTCCGGGCGCATGTATCCGGAAGGATGGGGCAGGCTGGCGGCGCTGATCGTATTCCTGGGTTTCAACCTCACTTTTTTCCCGCAGTTCATCCTGGGCTACCTGGGAATGCCGCGCCGCTACTGGCAGTATCCGCCGCAGTATCAGGTGCTGCATGTGCTCTCGACCGCAGGCTCGACCATTTTGGCGGTGGGATACGTTCTGCCCATGATGTATTTCCTGTGGTCGATGCGTTACGGGAAGATCGCGCCCGACAATCCCTGGGGCGCGTCGGGGCTGGAGTGGATGACCACCTCTCCCCCGCCCACCTTCAACTTTGAAGAGACGCCCGTGGTTACCTGGGAAGCCTACGACTACGCCAATATCCCGGCTCCGGAGGAGGCGCCCATTGAGCGCTAGCAGCGATAGTCCCGTCGCCGTGGAGACGCACGACCTGGCCCTGCGGCACCACTTCGCGACCAAAGAGCAGCAGCGCGAAGCCGCATCGCTGGGCATGTGGCTCTTCCTCAGCACCGAAATCATGTTCTTTGGCGGCATGTTCTGCGCCTACCTCATCTATCGCCGCTTATACTTCACCGAGTTCGCCGCCGGTAGCCGCAGCCTGAACGTAACCCTCGGAGCTATCAACACCGCCGTGCTGATTTGCAGCAGCTTGACCGTAGCGCTGGGAGTGCGCGCCGCGCAAATGGGCAAGCGCAAGTTGCTGGTCGTCCTGATGCTGCTGACTCTGGTCTTCGGTTTAGCATTCTTGGGAATCAAGGGCGTGGAGTGGACCGCGAAATTCAAAGAGCACCACGTTCCGGGGGCGTCATTCCATTTTGAACAGACCGAACTGGACGGCAAGTCGATCGATCCCCAGCACATCCAACTTTATTTCTCCTTGTATTTCGCCATGACCGGCATGCATGCGCTGCATATGATCATCGGCGTCGGCATGTTCGTGTACCTGACTTACCATTCCTGGAAGGGGCGGTACACCCCGGACTACTACACGCCAGTGGAGAACGGCGGTTTGTATTGGCACTTCGTCGATATTGTATGGATCTATCTGTTCCCGCTGCTGTATTTGATTGACTTGAAGAAATAGTGCAAGAAATGAGCCACGGCCATGTCTGAACACGTTCTTTCCAGCAAGATGTACTACGGCATTTGGATCGTCCTGCTCGTGCTGACCGCAACGACCGTCGGCGTGGCTCACATCGACCTGGGCCCGTGGAACATCGTGGTGGCTCTTGCCATCGCCAGCCTGAAGGCCGTTCTGGTTGTGCTCTTCTTCATGCACGTGAAGTACGCCAGCGAGAAGATGACCAAGGTGATCATTGTGTCCGCCATTTTTTGGCTATTCATTCTTCTGGCGCTGAGCCTCTCCGACTACGCCACCCGGCTGCGGTTCTAGCATCCGCCGGCACGAGCGTTCCCGCCTGACTTGCGGTATACTCCCGCACCGGATAGCAAACTGCGTTGCGAGGTGACTTATGGCATTCTGCAATTCTTGCGGCACAGCCATGGATGCTGGCGCGAAGTTCTGCCCCAAGTGCGGCACCGCGGCGGTAGGCACCGCTCAGGTTGGTTCAACTCCGACGGGCTCTCCCGCTCCTCCGGTCACGGCGGCACCGCCCGCTCAAGGCAGCAGCGGGCTCAAAATCGCTCTCATCGTGGTAGCGGTCGTCGTAGGGGTTGGCATCCTGGGGGTGGGTACTCTCGGGTTCTTCGCCCATCAATTCCTGAAAAACTCCCGGGTTGAGACCAAAGACGGCAATGTGAAAATTGAATCGCCTTTTGGCACCGTGGAAACCACGCAAGACGCCAACCAGGCGGCCCAGAATGTTGGCGTGGACATCTATCCCGGGGCAACCATGATGAAGGAAGGCAACGCCGACGTGACTTTTGGCAGCGTGCATTCGTCGGCCGCGCAGTTCGAGAGCGACGACCCGCCGGCCACGGTTGCGGACTTCTATAAGTCGAAGTTTCCTGGCGGAACTTTCACGTCCTCGGGAAACAGCTATACCATTCTGGCGGGCGACAAGAGCAACATGACCACCATCACCATCCAGCCGCAGAATGGAAAAACGCGGATCCACGTGGCCAAAGTCACTACCAAGGCGACGGGGAACTGACGGGTCCGCACCCGAGGGAAGGAGTCCTTTCCCCATCGCTGACAATCCGCGGATTTTGGGCCATCGTCAAGCGCTCAGGCTGATCGCGCTGGGTGATGCCGTGCTAGCGAAATTGAACCCTCCTCCGAATTGCGACAAGTCCTGCTGAAGCGAAGCGTAGGCCTGCTGGGCGCTGGACAGACTTCCGGATTGTAGATCCTGCCCAAGGGTGGAGAAGAGCTGCGAAATGGAGCTTTGCTGTCCGGAAGCGGAAGCGGAACTCTGGGCTTCCCCCGCATGGTGGTGATGGTGGTGGTGGAGTTGGCCGCTCTGTGCGCCTTGCGTGGCGGCCGCGACATCCTGTTGGATGGTGGCGAAATCCTGCTGCGCGGCCGTGAGATTTCCGGACTGCAAGTCGGTGCCCAGCTTGCTGAAGGCTTGCGATAAGGGACTGGTACTGTTGGCTTGAGTGGTTGGAGCGCTCTGTTGCAAGGTCGCAAAATCGGTTTGCGCCTGGGTCAGATTGCCGGAGGTTAAGTCCTGCGCTAACTGCTGAAACTCGGCTTGTATTTGCGACTGTTGATTGTTTTGCAAGTTGCCGATCTGAGAAAGCAAAGTGCTTGCGATACCCGCGATTGACATAACCAAACCTCACGAAGCGCGATTTTAGGCGGCAATGTCCAGCAGAGTGCGCCGTTGGTTGAACGTCCTCAGCCTGACCTGAACGCCTTCGGCCATTGACCATGCAACTCGGTTGCCGCGATTGCTTTTGCCGGCCGATGGGCCTAACTTGTTGATTCAGCCCGCAGGACGTCTGAACGGTGCGGCCGCTCCGGCATCCGCAGTTGGCTACCCGCCCTCAATCCGGCAAGCTTTGCCGGGCACTCCGTGCCGGATTGCCGCGGGGCCCGTGAAATGGTGGCAGAGAGGCTGAGCTTTTGGTACGGTTTCCTAGTCGCCTCCTAAATGGCCTCTTACTCATCGCCAGACAACTTCGCCATTCGCGCCCGCGCCGCGAAATCGGCTGTAGTGGATGCGGACGCGCTGGCTGTTGCCCTGCGTCGCCGGGTGCGCGGTGAAGTGCGCTTTGACAATGGCAGCCGGGCCCTCTACGCCACCGACGGATCCAACTACCGCCAAGTCCCCATCGGAGTCGTTCTGCCCCGCGACGCGGACGATGTTCTGGCAACAATTTCCACCGCGCGGGAATTCGGCGCGCCCATCCTGTGCCGCGGCGGCGGAACCTCGCTGGCCGGGCAAACTTGCAACGTCGCGGTCGTCCTGGATTTCTCCAAGTACATGCGCGGCATTCTCGAGATCGACCCGGCGCGCCGCATTGCCCGGGTGCAGCCCGGCGTGGTTCTCGACCATCTGCGCAACCGGGCCGAGCAGCATCATCTGACTTTCGCTCCCGATCCCGCCACCCACAGCCGCTGCACTCTCGGGGGCATGATTGGCAACAACTCCTGCGGCGTGCATTCCATCATGGCGGGAAAAACCGACGACAACATCGAGGAACTGGATGTCGTCACCTATGACGGCCTCCGCATGAAAGTCGGCCCGACGAGCGACGATGAATTGGACGGCATCATTCGCCAGCGCGGGCGGCGCGGCGAAATCTATGCGGGCCTGAAATTCCTCAGCAACCATTACGCCGGCCTAATCCGCCAGAAATATCCGAACATTCCGCGCCGGGTTTCGGGATACAACCTGAATCAGCTGTTGCCAGAGAATGGTTTCAACGTGGCCCGGGCGCTGGTCGGAACCGAAGGCACGTGCGTCACCGTTCTCGAAGCCACTTGCCGGCTGGTGGAAAGCCCTCCCGAGCGCGTGTTGCTGGTCGTTGCCTATCCGGATGTTTACCAGTGTGCGGATCACGTGCCGCAGGTTATGGAGCACGGGCCCATCGGTCTCGAGGGCTTTGACGATCTTTTCGTCGGCTACGCCCGCCGCAAACAGATGAGTTTGGAGGGGCTAGCGCTCTTGCCGGCGGGCGGCGGTTGGTTGATGGTCGAATTCGGCGCGGACACGATGCCGGAAGCGGAGTCCCAGGCCGAGCGCCTGATGGCTTCTCTCAGCCGAAGCCCCAACCCGCCGAACCTGCGCCTGCTAACCAAGCCGCAGGCCAAATATATTTGGGAGTTTCGCGATTCGGCGCTGGGAATCGCGTCCCATGTGCCGGGAGAGCCTTGGTTGTGGGAGGGTTGGGAGGATGCCGCGGTCTCTCCTGAAAACCTGGGCAATTACTTGCGTGAATTCCGCGGGCTGATGGAAAGTCACGGTTATGTGGGCCCGTTCTACGGCCACTTCGGGCATGCCTGCGTGCATACGCGCATCAACTTCGATCTTCAAACCCAGGAAGGCATTGGCAAATATCGCAGATTTGTGGAGGAAGCGGCGGACTTGGTGGTCCGCTACGGGGGATCGCTGTCGGGTGAGCACGGCGACGGTCAATCGCGCGGCGAATTGCTGCCTCGAATGTTCGGCCCGGAACTGGCGCAGGCTTTCCGCGAGTTCAAAGCGCTTTGGGACCCCGACTGGAGAATGAATCCCGGCAAAGTGGTTGAGCCCTACAAATTGGATGAGAATCTGCGCCTGGGCGCCGGGTACAGTCCGTGGGAACCGAAGACTCATTTCCAATTCCCCGAAGACCACGGCAGCTTGGCGCATGCGACCCTGCGCTGCGTGGGAGTGGGCAAGTGCCGTCAAGCCGAGGGCGGCGTAATGTGCCCGAGCTACCGCGTCACGCAAGAAGAAGAGCACTCCACCCGCGGCCGCGCACACCTATTGTGGGAGATGACGCAGGGAGAAGTCGTCCGCCATCAATGGCGCGACGAAGACGTTAAGAAATCCCTCGACCTCTGCCTGGCCTGCAAGGGCTGCAAGAGCGATTGCCCCGTGGGCGTGGATGTGGCCACGTATAAGGCCGAGTTTCTTTCCCACTACTATGAAACGCACCGGCGGCCGCGCAGCGCGCACGCTTTCGCGAACATCGATCGCTGGGCACGGCTGGCTTCCAAAGCGCCGGGGCTGGTGAATTTGACCACGCAACTGCCAGGGCTGCGCACGTTGGCAAAATGGGTCGCTGGCATGCCTCAGCAGCGCACCATTCCGGCCTTCGCCCGGCAAACTTTCCGAAGCTGGTTTCAGCGAAGAACGCGGCCAAGCTCCCAGGCCCCGCCGGTCGTCCTATGGCCCGATACCTTCAACAACTATTTCCTTCCGAATACCGCCAAGGCGGCGGTGGAAGTGCTGGAAACGGCCGGCTTTGGCGTCCAGTTGCCCCGGGCGATCTTGTGCTGCGGACGTCCCCTCTACGACTGGGGCATGCTCGACCGTGCCAAGCGGCTGCTGCTGCAGACCCTGGAGACCCTGGCGCCGGAGATCGACGCCGGCATCCCGATAGTGGTGCTGGAACCAAGCTGCGCCACGGTCTTCCGCGACGAACTGCTCAATCTCTTTCCCAACAACGACCGGGCTCGGAAGCTGTCCCAGCAGACCTTCCTTCTCAGCGAATTTCTGGAAACCAAGGCAAGTAATTTCAAGCTGCCCCAGCTACCCCGCCAAGCTCTGCTCCACGGCCACTGCCATCACAAATCGGTGATGAAAATGTCGGCCGAGGAACGAGTCCTAAAGAACATGGGGGTGGACTTCCATGCGCCCGCCCCCGGCTGCTGCGGCATGGCCGGGGCGTTTGGATTTGAAGTCGACAAATACGACATTTCCCTAGCCATCGGCGAGCTGGAGCTTCTGCCCGCCGTGCGCAAAGCCTCTCCGGACTGCCTGATCATCGCCGACGGCTTCAGTTGCCGGGAACAGATCGCTCAGTGTACCGGTCGCCAGACACTGCACCTAGCCGAGGCCATTCGAATGGCCCAAGTTAAACCATAATGTACTGATTCTAAATGGCTTAGCTTTAGACTCGCCAGCCATCCCCGGTTGGTGGGACAATAGACCTTGTGCAAGGGGTCCAAGATCGACCTCCTTCGAGCCATTCCCATGATTCGAGACAGCGAGCACGCGGTCACCGTTGCGGAAGGGCAAGTACGGCCCGTACAGGCCGCCGAAACCTCGCTTCACGGCTCGGTTTTGGTCCTCATACAGTTCGACGTATGCGAGGAGATCAAGCTCGACCAGCTACGGCAGATTTTTGGCGCCCGCACCCTGGAGCAGCCCAGCTTTAAGCACCCGGCGCCGGGCTATGTTCGTTACCAGCGCCCTCCGGTAGTGGAGACCATAGACCCCTTGGTCCTCGAGAGCGGCGAGCGGCTCCTGGGCCAGATCAAATACTACGACTACGGCGTGCTCAGCGTGGTCTTCGAGCTACCTTTTTCGGGCGATTGGGACACGCTGGTCCGGCTCGGCGGCCGCTGGATTTGGGATGTGGATTTCGTGCGCCACGCCACCCGCATCGCGCAGGAACGGCTCAAGCTCGCGGCCCCGGCGCTGGTCAAGCCTTATCCCGAATGGCTGAGTGAAGACTATTTCATCTTCCATCTGCGGGAGGTTGCGGGCTCGCCGACCGCGGAGGAGTTGTGTGGCTCCCGCGGACCGCAAATCGCGCAGATTGTGCGTGGCGAAACCGCCCAGCTTTCGGATGGCGAACGCAACGAAATCCTGCAGTCGCGGATCTCTTACTATCCGAACGACTTGGCGGTCATCGGCTGGAACGCCGCTTTTCTCTATGACAGCGCGGCCGGCGCGGAAACGGCCATCCAGCTTCTCGAATATGCCAACTCTCAGCTTCTGGAATTCCGCCACTACGACGAACTGCTCACCCGCGAACTGGAGAACGTGTACGACTCTCTGGAAGAAGGTACGGGGATTCTGGCACGCTGGCGCTTGGCTCGTGCCGCCACCAAGCTGCATACTGTTCTACTCGACGTCACGGAGCTGACCGAACACGCGGATAACGCCATCAAGTTCCTCAGCGACATGTTCTCGGCCCGCCTGTATAAGCTGGCGGCCGCCAAGGTTGGCGTTCCCGACTACAAGGATCTGGTCACCCAGAAGGTGCAAACCGCGGAACAGCTTTACCGCTTCATGGTGGACCAGTTCAATCAGAGCCGCGCCTTCTTCCTGGAACTCACCGTCGTGATTATCCTGGTGATCGAACTGTTTTATTTCTTCCGCGGCAAGCCGTTCTAGAAGAGTGCAAGCAGGTTTGGCTTAGCAAGTCTTCGCGCCACCAAACTGCACGGCTTAATAGAAAAAATTACCCCGGCCGCCCACCAACTCATCTTGGATTCCATTTTGATTTCAGAAACTTAGCGGTTTGGCATCCGTTGTGCTTCTCAGTCGTGAGCTGGCAGTAGAGTGAGCTGCAATGAGGACCAGGGGAGACACGTGACGCTTCGCTGGCCTGTTAAGATTCAGTTCAGATTGGCGGATTCATTCCAAGACTGCCGAAGGCAGCAGGGAGGGAACAACGATATGCAGAGAAGATGCCGGCATTGGGCAACCTTACTACTCGGAGCCGCTCTGGTTTCGCCGATGGCAAGCATCGGCTGCGCGGTGCGAACCTACCACGACCCTTATTACAACGACGATCATCGCTGGGACCACAACGAAGTGGTTTTTTACCAGCGTTGGGAGGGTGAAACCCACCGCGATCATGTCGACTTTCGTAGGCGGCCGGCCGAGGAACAGAAGCAATACTGGGATTGGCGGCACAGTCATCAATAAGGACAACCGCTGTAATTCCGGGAGGCTCACTGCTGCCGCAGTTTTTCTTTCAGCTGGGTGACGTAGTTCTCGTCGTACAGCGCCGTGGCGTCCTGCGCGTATTGGATGACGCGCTGGATCGCGGCCCGGCCTTCGCGATTCATGTCGCCGAACTGCACTGCGATCCCGGTCCCGGGGTCGGTGCGCAGCACGGTGCCCTCGGCCTGCAATTTCCCGTCGTCGATCGAGAAAATGAGGTTCAGCCTGGTGCCTGCGGTGAGGATCACGCTGGTTTCGATGAAGCATCCGCCTAGACTGACGTCGGTCAAGTTGCCCAGCACCGGGCGATCGTCTCCGTGGGCTTGTAATTCAATGGTGACCCGGCATTTCATGCGCGGATAGGTTCTACGATTTTTGCGGAAGGGCTGTTTCTGTTTTTCCAGATACATACGGCGGTCGGCCTCCGCCAGAAGCGCCTCCGCGTCCTGCCCGTCCTTCGGATAAAGCGCGCGGCCAATGCTGAGCGAAAGAATATTCTCGCCACAAACCTCGCGCCCCGCCTGTTTGGCCAATTCCTTCAACTGATGCATCCGGCTGGCCGCCGCATCCGGCGTCAGTCCTGGGGCCACGACGACGAATTCGTCGCCGCCCATGCGGGCCACGTAGTCATATTCGCGGCAGCTATGTTTCAGCGCTTGCGCGAACAAGCGCAGTACGCGGTTGCCTTCCAGGTGGCCGAAGCGGTCGTTGATCTGCTTAAACCCATCCATATCGCAGACCATGGCGGTTAAGTTCAAGTTTTCGCGCTTGCAACGCGCCAGTTCGTGGTCGAGTTGCAGAAACAACGAGCGGGCGTTGGGAAGACCCGTAAGGTAGTCGGTGGTAGCGGAGCTTTCCGCCTGCTCGTATTTCAGAGCGTTCTCAATGGCCAGCGCCATCTTCGAGCTGATCGCCAAAAGAATGCGAAGATGATCGGTGGTGAACGAGTCGGGCTCCAGCTTGTAAAGCGTGAGCACGGCAACCACGCCGGCAACGCCCTCCAGCGGAATCGCGAGCGCAGATCGCAAGGTGCTGAACTTGGTGGGATCGTTTAGATAACCCGGCTCGACTGAAGGATTGCCGTTAATGATCGGCTTCTTGTTTTGCGCCACCCATCCCGAGAGCCCCTGGCCAAGCGGGATGCGCAGGGAGGCAAACAGCCGGAAGTTGTCGCCACTCACATGCTCCGGTATCAATACCTGGTTGCGGCGAACGTACATCGCGATGGCGTCATAAGGAACCAGGCGCTTGATCTTTACCGAGAATACCGACAAGGTTTCGCCCAGGCTCAGCGACGCGCCCAAGTCCTGGCTCAGTTCGAACAGGGTCTGCGCCTCTTGGCGCGCCGCCGCGATCGAGGATAGGAAGCTGGTCTCCTGACCTTCCTTGGAGGTGTTGCTCTCAAATCCAGCATCCGGCGCGTTGCCCCGCTCCACCTTTACCTCGGTGGAAAGTTTGGATCCCGGCTCCGGTCCAAACTGCGAGATCACCAGCCTTTCCAGTTCGCGATATCGGTTCTGCAGAACGCTCACCACGCGGGGATCGAAAGCCTTGCCGGACTCGGCCCCCAGATTTCGTATGACTTCTTCGAGCGGCAGGGCTTTGCGATATTGGCGATCGGATGCCAAGGCATCCAGATAATCCACCGCGGAAAGGATGCGCGCGCCGATCGGAATCTGCTCTCCTTTCAAACCAAAGGGATAGCCGGATCCGTCCCACTTCTCGTGGTGCGCCCGTACGATCGGGACCACGGGATAGGGAAATCGCACATGCTCGAGAATCTCCGCCCCCACCACGGGGTGAATCTTCATCTTCTCGAATTCTTCCTGGGTCAGCCGGCCCGGCTTGGAAATGATGTGCTCCGGCACCGCGAGCTTGCCAATATCGTGCAGCAGCGAGGCGGCTTGCAAGGCCTCCATATCGCCCGGATCCAAACCCATTTCTTTGGCCACCTCCATGGCGTAGACCCGAACCCTCTGGAGGTGATCGTGGGTGGTATGGTCTTTCGCTTCGATGGCCAGCGCCAGGGCCTCGATGGTGCGCATGTGCAGTTCGGCCATTTCCTCGACGTGGCGCTTCTCGTCATCCAGCTTCCCCAAGTACAGGCGATAAGAGCGGTAAATCAGGTAAACGACGGGCAGAACCAGCAGCGAGGTTTCCCACTGAAAAGAGAGGTTCAGCCAGCCGATCAAGCCGGCAATCGCGGCCCCTCCCAAGTAGTAGGGGAAAGACCAGCCGTAGTGCTTTATCCAGATCTTCTTGAAAGACCTAAGTTCGGTGAGCGCCGTCAATGCCGCCAACGAACCGGTACTCATCACGAAGTAAACGATCGCCGACGCCACCAGGAGCACGGGGCGAAGGTCCAGCCGCGCGTGAAATGGCTCCAAGCGGTGATACGTGCCATACGCCAGAGCGATGGCGGATGCGCTTACGCAGGTATTGAACGCGATCCGCAGCGGGCGCGAGCGCTGGCCGTGGAAGGACTGGATCAGTACCCCCACCGACCCCAGCATCAGCGTCTCGCTGAAGCTCAAGTCCAGAACACCAATCAGCACAAACATGAAATTGATCGACATATTGTCGGCAACATCAGGCAGGCTGACCCTGAGACGCGAGGCAAGCAGGGCGACTAGGAGATAGCAGAGGAACTCGGCAATGTTTCTGCTGGCATAGTGGGCCGCGCCGTAAACCAGCACCCCAGAGCCCGCGGCGATCACGAGGGCGACAAACACCCTGGCCCGAAAACTCATTTTCCTGTCATACACTAGGCCGCTCATAGTTCTCCGCCACACCTCTCCACTTCGGGGGTCCCAGCAGGATCGACTGACCACCTAAGTGTGACCGCTAACCCGCCTCCCGGCCATCACTTACCGGATTCTTCTGAAACTTTCGTAATCGCCCGCAATTACCCGCTCGCAGCGGGCTCGCTCCATTGCGCCAGCAAATCCGCCCACACCCAACACAGCCTCTCGAATGTGCTAGATTGGATTTCCGGCGGGCCCTTAGCTCAGCGGTTAGAGCAGTGGACTCATAATCCATTGGTCCCAGGTTCAAATCCTGGAGGGCCCACCACGATCAACCTTTGGATCCGGCATTCCGCACGCTTGAGGAGAACGATGGCAGAGCATATGGTTTTTTGCGCCAAGCTAAAGAAAGAGCTTCCCGGCCTCGATGAGCCTCCCTTTGACAACGAGCTGGGGAAGAAGGTCTACGAACACGTCTCGCGCGATGCCTGGGGCATGTGGGTCGAACACTGCAAGATGCTGCTGAACGAGTACCGCCTGAATCCCGCCCGCAAAGAGGATCAGCAGGCCATCGTGCAGCAACTCGAGCTGTTCTTTTTTGGCGAAGGCGCGGCTCCGCCCAAGGAGTACGTGCCGCCCGCGCCGAAATAAGCGAACGCTATCGGGTAGATCGGACGAGGATCGGGAGGCTGGAGGCAAGTCGCGGAGTAGTTACCACGCAGTTACTGCCCTAATTTCTGTGCAGCTTTCATCACCCCGTAACATTCCGGAACTACGATGGAAGCGATGAGTCCCGCGTTCTATGACACGCTCATCCTCTCCGATCTCCATCTGGGATCGGAGGTCAGCCTCGCGGAAGACGCCACCCGCATGCTGAAGGAGAATCGTTTTCGGCGGCTCATCTTGCTGGGCGATATTTTCTCCGACCTCAACTTCCGCAGGCTGACCAAGGCTCACTGGAAGTTCCTGGGCTATATCCGCAAGCTCTCGAATCCCAAGCGCGGCATCGAAGTCGTATGGGTGGAAGGCAATCACGACCAGGGTTTGACTGCCGTCATGTCGCATCTGGTCGGAGTGAAGGTTTTTGAGGAGTACGCGTGGGAGTTCGGAGGCCTGCGCCACTTGGCGATCCATGGGCATCAGTTTGACCGCTTTCTCGTCAACAACTGGCTGCTGAGCAGCGTAAACACCTTCGTGCATTTACAGATACAGAAGCTGGACTTCAAAGGCAAATGGTTCTCGCGCCTGGTCGACCGGCTGGGCACGCGCTGGTTGCGTCTGTCCGCAAAAGTGGCCGCGGGCGCGATTTCCTACGCCCGTTTGCGCCAGGTGCAGCGCATTTTCTGCGGCCATACGCACGTGGCCCTGTATCGCGAGAAGGACGGCATTGCGTACTACAATGCCGGCTGTTGGGCCGACGCGACCCCCACTTATCTCACTGTGGATGAGGAAGGCGTGCGTATCCATGAGTTTCACAGGAAAGAAACCGATTCCGCGGCTGCTGAAATCGCCGTCGAATCTGAATTGCCCGAAGATGCCGAGTACGAAGGTGTCGGCAGCTGATGCCAAACTTCACGCCACCATTTTGGTTCTCCTGGCTTGCCACCAGCCTCTCAACCAGGTGCTTCTTTGCGTAGGCTGACGATCGTCTTTCACGACGGCGGTGGGGGACACCGCAGCACGGCCGAAGCTCTCCGGAATACTCTCGCCGCTCAAGCCCAGCCCTGGGACGTCAGCTTGTTGAACCTGCAAGAGCTGCTCGATTCCCTCGACGTGGTCCGCAAACTGACGGGCCTGCGTATCCAAGAGACTTACAATCTGGTGCTGCGCAAGGGCTGGACGCGGTGCACGCCACAACTCCTGGTGGCGCTTCGCGGCATTATTCGGCTGTTTCATCCGCAAGTGGTGAAGGCGTTGCAAGTTTACTGGTCGGAGCATCCCGCTGACCTTGTGCTCTCGGTGATCCCGCACTTCAACCGCGAACTGGCGGAGAGCCTCACCGGCGCGGCCGATAAAACGCCGTTCGTCACCTTGCTCACCGACTTAGCGGACTACCCGCCGCATTTCTGGATCGAGCGCGAGTCCGAATATCTTATCGTCGGTTCCGAGAGAGCCCGGCAGCAGGCCTTGGCCATGGGCCATCCCAGCGAACGCATTTTTTCCACGTCGGGGATGGTGCTAAAACCCAAGTTCTACCAGCGGAGCGAAAAAGACCGCGTGGCCGAAAGGAAGCTTCTTGGTCTTGATCCCGATTGCCCGACGGGCGTCGTCCTTTTCGGAGGCTATGGGTCACGCGTCATGCTCGACATTGCCAAACGGCTGGATGAAAGCGACAGCGCAGTTCAGTTGATTCTGCTTTGCGGACACAACCAGAAACTAGCGGCCGCGCTCAAACGGCTGCGGACGAAAAAGCCGATCTCGGTGCAGGGGTTCACTTCTAACGTCGAATACTTCATGTCGCTGGCGGATTTCTTTATTGGGAAACCAGGGCCCGGCTCGATCAGCGAGGCCTTGCAGTTCCACTTGCCAGTGATCGTGGAGTGCAATTCCAGAACCCTCCCGCAAGAACGCTATAACGCGCAATGGGTGACTGAAAAGCGCTTCGGCCTCGTGGTCAAGAGCTTTCGCAATGTTGCGCCGTGTGTTCAGCGCCTGCTGGAGCACGCGAACTTCGAGGAACTCCGCCGCAATGCCGGCGCCTATTCGAATCAAGCGCTGTTCGAAGTGCCGGTCATCCTGGAAAAGTGTCTCGGCGTTCGCCACCCGGAAATCGTTGCAAGCCGTCAGAAACGCAGCACGATTCCCGTGGAAAAGCGGACGTCGTCCTGGGTCGCGCTGAAGAATCGGGTTTGTAAGGCGTCGAGTTGAAACCGCCAGCCCAGCCCATGAATCATGCGGTAGTCAATGCCCCCACCGAAAGCGTCGCTGAAAGAGGTATTCGAAACCGAACCATCACTGATGTGCCCCACGCCAACCAACACATGCGCAAAGGGAGTGAATTTGCCAATGGGAACGGAGATCCGCGGGCCGAAGATCACGTTATGCACGGACGCACCCGAGCCGTAATGTCCGCTGAGGTCGGCTACCACGCCGACCCAGGGCGCGAACTTGCCCTCCAACGACCCCTCCCAACCGTTTAGGTTGCTCCGCCCGGCGGCATTGAAGGCTGCGTTGTTATAGGAGTATCCAAAGAAAACATCTCCTTTAGTCGGAACTTGCGCTGCAGCTCCGCCGATCATTAGAAATGCGACGCATACGAGGGTGACCCACTTGCACACCATGTTTTCTCCTGAATGTTTTGCGCGAAGCCGCGCTAACAAACCATTTAGATGCAATATACCAAAGAAGGTTTGAAGGAAAACTTTTCCCGATGCCAAGCAATTTATTAACTTTTCATGGTCCCGAAACCAAGCCGTGAACGTCTAATCAATAATATGGATTTCATGGGCGAGCCATCGAAACCTTTGCCATCAACCCAAACGCCGGCAGGTGCGCCGTTTCCGCGCCTGCACCTTTTGTGGAAACTGAATAAGGAGTCGGAGTTGAAGTTGAGCGTTGAGATTCATGCGAACGACGATGTGCTGTTGGTGAGCTGCAAGGGCCGTGTCGTCTATGGCGGCGAAACCGCGGCGCTCGCTGCGAAAGTAGCGGAGCTTCTGCCCCGCTCCCGCCGGCTTGTGCTCGAACTCAGCCAAGTGGAAACCATCGACGGAGCCGGTTTGGGTGAATTGATGATTTTATTCAACCTGGCCCGCGCCCACAATTGCACCATGAAGCTGGTGGCTCCCAGCCCGCGCGTTCGTGGTTTGCTGAAACTCACCAACCTGGACACGGTTTTCGAGATTCATTCCACGCTCGACGATGCCATGCTGTCGTCGCATAGCCAAGTGGCCTAGCTGGCACTGCTGGAAGCTAACTCAGCGACGATTGCCTTTGCTGAGCGGTGCGGAGGGCGGCGGACGACGGCTGCGAAAACGATAGCGCGTCCGACTCGCGGATGATTAAGCTGGCTTGGACGCGCGCTCGTCCATGAGGGTGGGTGCGGGGCTCCGCCGCAACCGCGTTGCTGGCTTCGGCTGCCGCTCGAAGCGGTAGCTGCCCTGGCGCAGCACCGCGATGGACTGCGCCACTTTTAGAAACGCCCGCGCCGCATGAGAAAGACTGGCGGACTTGCGGTAAATCAGCCGCAGCTTGCGCTGCAGGCTCAATTCCCGCACCGGAATATGCACCAACTCGCCGCGCGCCAGTTCGTTCTTCACGCTGATTTCCGGAAGGAAGGCAACCCCATTTCCCAGCGCGATGAAGCTCTTGATGGCTTGCAGCGTGGGCAGTTCGAGATCCATGTGCAGGGGGGTTTTGTGTTTCTTGAAGGCCTGAATCACTTTGTCGCGATAAGGCGACGCAACGATGTGCGCCACAAAGGACTCCGTTCCCAGCTGGCGGATGCTGACCTGGCGTTCTTTCGCCAGCGGGTGCTGCGGCGGTGCCACAAAGATGAGTTCGTCGAGATACACCACAATGGAATGGAGCTGGCGATCTTCCGGTTCATAGCTCAGAACCCCAAGTTCGGAATTGTGCTGCAGCACGTCATCGGGAATGTGACTGCCTAGCGAGCGGTGGACCCGGATTCGCACCATGGGATGCAAGCGGCGGAATTCGCTCAGCACCGGCAACAAATAAAGTGCGGTGAACTCGTTGGCGGCGATGGCGAGTTTGCCCTGATGCAAATGGCGTAATTCCACCAGCGCCTGCTGCGCATCGCCGCGTAGGTTGAGCAGCCTTTCGGCGTATTCCTGCAGCACGCGTCCGGCGTCGGTCAGCAGTCCGTCGCGCGAGGAGCGGTCGAGCAGCGGCTCGCCAATTTCCTGCTCCAGTTTGCGGATGGTCTGGCTCACCGCCGACTGGGTTCGGCGCAATTTGTCGGCCGCGCGGGAGAAGCGCCCTTCCCGCGCCACGGTGACAAAGACTTCCAATTGAGCCAAGTCCATTATTCACTCCCTAAGCGAAACTTCAGCGCCCATCAGACCCGCTTATGATCTCCACTGCGACTAATGATATTTGTAGAATTATAAGGTTTACTTTACGGCGGTGTCCACGCTAACATAGAATTTTGCCAACGTGGGGAGGGCCTGCGTTTTATGCAACCAGTGCGCATCACCATCTTCGACACCACGCTGCGCGACGGCGAGCAGTCGCCGGGGTGCAGCATGAATGTGGAGGAGAAGCTTCGCCTGGCCCAGCAACTGGACCGTCTCGGCGTGGATGTGATGGAAGCGGGGTTTCCCATCGCTTCGGAAGGCGATTTTGCCGCCGTGCAAGGGGTTGCCGCCGCGGTACGCCGCCCGGTGATCGCCGCCCTGGCCCGCGCCCGCAAGGAAGACATCGAACGCGCTTGGCAGGCATTGAAAGGCGCGGCGCGGCCGCGCGTCCACGTTTTTCTGGCGACCTCTGACATTCATCTGAAGTACAAGCTCAAGATTTCCCGCCAGCAATGCCTGGAGCAGGCCCGCGATGCCGTGCGGCTGGCGAAATCTTTTTGCCAGGACGTGGAATTCTCTCCCGAGGACGCGACTCGCACCGACCATGAATTTCTCTGTAAGGTTTTAGAGGCGGTGATCGAGGCCGGGGCCACCACGCTCAATATTCCGGACACCGTGGGCTACACCGTTCCCAGTGAGTTCGGAGAGCTGATCCAAACCATTCGTCAGCGGGTGCGGGGAATTGAGAAGGCAGTCATTTCCGCCCATTGCCATAACGATCTCGGCCTGGCGGTCGCCAACTCGCTGGCCGCCGTGGCCGCCGGAGCGCGCCAAGTGGAGTGCACCATCAATGGCATCGGCGAGCGCGCCGGAAACGCTTCGCTCGAAGAAATTACCATGGCCATGCGCGTCCGCCCGGACCGCTATCCCTACGAGACCAATGTGGTCAGCGAACAGCTTTATCCGGCCAGCCAATTGCTGGGCGAGATCACCGGCGTCGCGGTGCAGCCCAACAAGGCGGTGATTGGACGCAATGCCTTCGCTCACGAAGCCGGCATCCACCAGGACGGGATGCTCAAGAACCCGCTGACTTACGAAATCATGACCCCGAAGTCGGTGGGCGTGCCGGATTCCAAGTTGGTGTTGGGCAAGCACTCGGGGCGGCATGCGCTAGGCCTGCGCTGCGAACAGCTGGGCTACCAGTTCAATCGCTGGGAACTTGACGAAGTGTATCGCCGGTTTGTCGTGCTGGCCGACCAGATCAAACATGTGGCCGATCATCATATTTTGGATCTAATCCGCGAAACGCACTTAGCCGGCCGTCGCGTTCCGCCAGCGCAAGAAAAAATTACGGAGGTTGCGGCCGCGGCTACCAGCGGCAGTGGCGCCCGTGAGGTCCCGAAGCCGTTCGCAGCCGCGATATCGCCCGACATGAGCGCCGCCAGCCTTCCCTTGAATCCGATGGCCGAGCATCACAGCGAACAAGACGATTATCTGTGGGGAGTGTAGCGCGCCTGTAGAAATCGCCGGGCTCCATCCAACACCCATGATCCTCAACCTCACCGTTCTCCCCGGCGACGGCATTGGTCCGGAAGTTAGCGAGGAAGCGCTTCGCGTTCTGCAAAGCGTAGCCCAACTTTTCGGCCACCAGCTCAATGTGACTCACAAGGACGTTGGCGGAGCGGGGCTGCTCCGCAGCCAAGACCCGCTGCCCGGCGACACTCTGCAAGCCTGCCTCTCATCGCAAGCGGTTCTGCTGGGCGCGGTGGGTGGGCCTTCCTTTGATGTTTTTCCCAGCCATCTTCGCCCCGAGAGAGGGCTGCTGCGCTTGCGCAGCGAGCTGGGGGTTTTCGCCAATCTGCGGCCCGCAGTGTGTTTCGCCGCGCTGGAAGATTGCTCGCCGTTGCGCCCTGAAGTGGTTCGCGGAACCAACGCCCTGATTGTCCGTGAGTTGCTGGGAGGCCTTTACTTCGGGCAACCGCGGCAAACCGACGGCCCCCACGGCAGCCGCACCGCGATCGATACCATGCGCTATAGCGAGTTCGAAATCGAGCGCATTGCCCATGTCGCTTTCGAACTGGCCCGTCCCCGGCGCCGCAAGGTGACTTCGATTGATAAGGCCAACGTTCTGGATTGTTCGCGCCTATGGCGCGAGGTGGTGACGCGCGTGGCCCAAGGCTATCCCGACGTGACTCTTTCCCATATGTACGTGGATTCCGCGGCCATGGCTTTAGTCGCGCGCCCCTCGGAATTCGACGTCGTGCTGACGGAGAATCTTTTCGGCGATATTCTTTCCGACCAAGCCGGCGCGGTTGTGGGCTCGCTAGGCATGCTCGGCTCGGCGAGCATCGGCGGGAAGGTCGGCCTCTACGAGCCGGTGCACGGCTCTGCGCCGGATATCGCCGGTCAGGGCGTGGCCAACCCGCTGGGCGCAATTCTGTCAGTTGCGATGCTGCTGCGTTACTCGTTTAAGCTGGAGAATGAGGCGGCCTGCGTCGAATCCGCGGTGGCCAGCGTGTTGAACGCCGGGCACCGCACCCGCGACTTGGCTAAACCTGGCCAGACCGCTCTTAGCACCGCGGAAATGGGTGCAAAAGTCGCGGCGGCGGTGGGTGAGCAGTCGCGATCCGCGACCAAGACCTCGGTCCTCAAATAATTCTCATATCTCCAATTGACAAAGAAAGCTCCGCAGTCGCGGAATTGCCGAGTTCGGTCGACGTGGTGTTCCATTTTGAACATTTCACAGGATTTCCACAGGACGTCCTTTCGCAAAAATGCTTGCATCTTTTCCAGTGGAAAGTAGAATCTAACGATCCAGGAGTTTCCGCCCGAGGGCGACTTGCCATGCTTTCCAAGTGCAGCAACCCGGGCTGCCCGGCGCAGTTTTCCTATTTGCACCAGGGCAAGCTGTTTCGCTGGGACACCGGCGAATCTATTGGAGTCGCCGGCCTAGCCTCGGGAGAGGACCGGGGAATGGAAATGTCTGCCCGGCGGATTGAGTTTTTCTGGTTGTGCGACGATTGTTCGGCCGCCATGACCCTGACTTTTGACCGCAGCGCGGGTGTAACCGTTCACCCGCTGAAACACTCCGCGGCAGCCTCAGGTTCGTCCTTATGAAGACTGCGGCTCGCGCTGGACTGCGGCGTACTTGCCGCTCCATGAGTTCCAGCGGATTCTGAACACTTCCACCACGGAGCGAAGGCCGTCCCGCAACGGGTTCAGCCGCGTGCCGTCGCGATGCACCCACACCACCGGAACTTCGGCCACCTTGAAACCGAACTTTTTCGCCAGGTAGAGGAGTTCCGGATCGAAGCCCCAGCGTTCGATACTTTGCAGCGGAAAAATAGCTTGGGCGGCGCGCCGGGAGAAAGCCTTAAAACCGCACTGCGTATCTTTGTACCGCAGGCCCAGCACCAGGCGCAGCGCTAGGTTAAACATGCGCCCAAAAAGCTGGCGGTAGAGGGGCTGCTTCCGGATCTGCAAGTCGGTTTGCAACCAACGCGAGCCAATGGCGATATCCGCGCCCTCGGCAATGGCTGCAAACAACTTGCCGGCCTCCTCGATGGGGGAAGAGAAATCGGCGTCGCTGAACAACAATACCTCGCCGTGAGCGTGCAGCATCCCGTTGCGGACGCTGTATCCTTTGCCACGGTTTCCCGGATTCTGCAGCAAGTGGAGCGCCGGATGTTGCAGTGCGTAGCGGCGAACGATCTCAACCGTGTCGTCGGTCGAGCCATCATCCACCACGATGACCTCGGCGTTCCATCCGCGACTTGCGGCGTAGATCAGCGCCTTCTGGAGAGTGGGGCCAATGCGCGCGCGCTCGTTGTACGCGGGGATGATAATGCTGTAAGTAACGGGGTCCAAGGGCTCTCGTTATGTCAGGCTACCAGACGTTATACACGCCTGCTGAGTTGTTTTGGAGGATGTTTTCCGCTTTATTGCGGCGGCTGAGAAGAAATCAACGAACCAAGCCGCGCGCTTTACGCGACCTGGCTCTGTTGTTGGAGCATGACAAGAAATTCCGCGACCAAGTCTGCATCCCAAAGCCCAGCTCTGGCCTCACTCAGCATGGTGGTGGCCGCCTGCTCATGATGCAGGGCAGCCTTGTACGGACGTGCCGTGCGCAAGGCGTCGTAGACGTCGACCACCTGTAGAATCCTCGGCAGGAGCGGGATTTCAGCTCTCTTCAGTCCGTCGGGATAGCCACTGCCGTCGCAATGCTCATGATGACTGCGAATGATGGGCAGCACCCGGCGCAGAGACTTGAGCGGTTTGCAGATATTCTCTCCGGTGATGGGATGCAGTTTCATGACCTCCCATTCGCCAGGTGAAAGATTACTTCCCTTGCCGAGAATCTCGTCCGGAACCGCGATTTTGCCGAGGTCATGCAAATATCCGCCCCGCCGCAGCGCCACAATGGATTCCTCATCCAGGCCGACATGCCGGCCCAAAGCCACCGCGTTCTGTGACAGCCGCTCGCAATGGCCTTCCGTATAAGGGTCGCGGCTTTCCACGCTTAACCCCAGCGTGCAAAGCACGGAGTCCGCGGTTTCCAGTTCGTCGGTAAATTCCTTGAGCGTGAGTAGTGATTTAACGCGCGCGAACATCTCTTCCGCGAAAATGGGCTTGTTGAGAAAATCGTCGGCCCCGGCTTCGATTCCGCGCAGCTTGCTCTCGCGATCGGTTAGCCCAGTGATCAGCACGAACGGGATGAGCCGCGTGGCGGGATCGTTCTTAAATTCGCGGCAAAACTCAAACCCCGACTTGCCCGGCATCACCACATCCGAAAGAACAATATCCGGAGCTTGCCGCAGAATCTCTGTCTCCGCCTCGGCTACGCTGGACACGGCGGTCACGTCATACCCGCGCGTGACGAGCAGCTCGCGCATCACCAACATGACTTCCGCGTTGTCGTCCACCACCAGAACGCGTGGAGCGCGCCGCCGCAGCCAAGACTCCCCCATGTCCTGGTAAGAGGTGGAACCTGGAAAAACAGTTGCCCGAGGTTTGAGAGAGAAAGCCATTGTCAATCGCAAGAACCTGGAAGGTGTCCCGCGGAAGAGCACGGCTTCCCTATCAGGGCGCGGCTTCCAGCCGTGCCGCCTCCGGTCCACCTACTGTGCGGGCTTTTCGTCTGAGCGTTTATCCAGCGAGTCATTCGTGGGGTTCGTTCCCGCTTTCATTGTATAAGAAGTTAGGTGGAACGAATTGCGGCTTCTGGTACGAGCCCCGTACAAGTGAATTCCCACTTGGGAACTCCACCGGCGGGCGTGTGCCATCTGCCCTTGCTCCGCCGCCTCCAAGGTGCTTAACCTTACCTGCGTGCGCGTTGCGCAAATAGCGGCCTGTTTCTCGATGCTTTCGGCCTTTGCATGGGCTGCGCCCAAGCCCCATGTCGTCAGCTTCGGAAAATGGATGACAGTGAAGTGGTCCGCTGGCGCAAACGACGACACGCCACTCGAATTGAAGATCCGCCTATTGTATGTCGATGGCCGCTCGAAGGAATTTACCCTGGGCTCACCACATGAAGTTAGCGATCGACTGTTCGTCGTGCGCCGCGCATTTCGCCTGAACGATGCCTTGCCGGAAGAAAACATTCCTCGCTGGCAATGGCAACGCGGTGGCTGGCTGCTGGTTGACCGGATGACCGGGCGAATCTCTCCGATCACGCTGCCCGAGTTCGACTCTTACTACTCGGCCGCCAATTGGTATCGCGATTACGCTGCGTATTGCGGCGTTTCCGATGACGGCAAAAAAGTCTACGCCATCGTCGCCCAACTCGGCCGCCGCAAACCAATCTTGAAAGAAACCCTGCGAACCGCCCCCGGCGACATGCCGGATTCCGCTTGTCCCGCGCCGCTTTGGCAGCGCCAACCCGCGCGCGTCAGCTTTGCGCCAGCAGAGGGTGAGCCATCCACCTTCACGGTTCGCGGCCACGCCGCGGATTTGGTGAACGATGAGGAAGAAGAGGCAACCCAGTAGCGTCTTTGCATCCTGATTTTGGGTGGTGCAGCGTTTCCGAAGGAACGACTGAAGTTCTCACGCGCTCACTTCACTGCGCTAGCGGGTCAAAACCTATTTTCCCTGCTGGCTCAACTGCGCCGCCTTATACAATACATCGCGCGCTTCCGCCATCCTGTTCTGCGCCAAGTAGGCCTCGCCCAAAACCTGCAGCGCGCCCACGTTCTTCGGATCGAGCTGCGTGGCTTTCTCCAGCGAACCGATCGCGTCGCCCGTATTTCCCAGCTTGAAGAGCGCGAATCCCAGATCGTATTGCGCGTCCGCATCCTCGGAATCGCTTTGCACGGCGCGCTGCAACACTTTCGCCGCGCTGGCGTAGTCCTTGTTGAGAAGGTAGGCATGACCCAAGTTCACCAGAACCACAGCGTCGTTCGGCTTGTCGACCGAGGCTTGCTCCAGGTCTCGAATCGCCACGTCAATCTGGCCTTTGTCCAACGCTTCCGCGCCCAGCCCCAGCGGAACAACGTAGGCATTCGCGCGCCGCACGACCGTGAATGCCGCCACCAGCACCAGCGTTGTCACCGCGAAAACGCCCAGCCGCCAGTTCGCGCGGACTTCCGGAGGGCTCATCAAATGCTTCGCCAGCACCGCCCCCAGCGCCAAGCCACAAAGCAGGCCGCCGATATGTGCCGAGTTGTCGATGCCACCGACGGCCGCACCGAACCCCAAATTGTAGATGGCGAAAAAAATCAGGCTAGTCAGAATTTGCCGCATCGCCTGCTTTGGAATCGGTAGTTTGCCCAGGTACAGCGCCGCAATCAGCGCTCCCGCCAAGCCGAAAATGGCTCCGGACGCGCCCGCGCCCACCACAAATGGATGCCACCAAAGGCTCGCCAGACTGCCGGCGATTCCGCACGCCGTGTAGGTCAGCACATAAGTTCGGCGATCAAAAATACGCTCCGCCAAATTCCCCAGATTCCACAAGCACCACATGTTGAAGGCAATATGGATAATCCCGATGTGAAGGTAATTCGAGGATACGATCCGCCACGGTTGCGCCCCGAGCGACAGCGGGCCCCAATTCGCTCCCCAGAGCTTCAATTGATCGATGGTGGGCTCGGTCAGCGAAACACCAGCCAGCGCCATCGCCGCAAACACCGCCAGGTTCAGCCCGACCAGCACGGTTGTGACCGGCGGCCACTTACGGGCAGCCGCCGCTCGAACCCCTTCCGGCGCCGGCGAGGACGCAGTCTGCACCTCAACCGCGTTCGCCCGGCATTCCTTGCAAACATCGCTGCGTTGCCCGAAGGAGAACGCAGGCAACGGTCGTCCGCAGGAAATGCAGTTAGCCATGCAGCAGCCCCGGTTCGAAGTTCACCTGTCGAGCGTTATTTCGCCCGCTTCGCCACGAACTGTTCGGTGGCAAAGTCGCCGACTTTTCGCGTGAACTTTATTTCGTCGCCGGAAACCTTACCTGTATATTCGACGCGGATCTTCTGATCCTGAAAAGTCAAGTTCTCCACGAAGAAGATGTCATCTCCCTTTACCGTACCCTCCGTGATGTCCGTCGCGCCCATGTCGTTGGTGGCTTTGCCGGTCAGTTTTTCTCCGTCGGCTTTCAAATCATAGGTATAGTGCTGTTCCCCAATCTGGGTATCAAATGTCGCCTTCCAGGTTCCGGTTGGGTCCGCGGCATGCGCGGAAATCCCCAATGCCATCACCAGGACAGCGAGCGTCAGGACTTTTTGGTATCTCAATGCGATTCTCCTTCTGATGACTGCCATCAAACTTCGTTCGTGGCGTCGTCGGAGTCAAAGTGTACAACAAGCGGTGGCGCGGCGCCCGTTCTCAACGTCCCGCCACTTCCACAGCAGGCAGCTCTGCCGCGGGCATTTTAGGCCGCACCGTCGCGCTGGTCACCACCACCACTGACGCGATAATGACAGCGCTCCCCGCCAGAATGTATCCGTTCACTGGTTCCTTCAGCACTAGCCATCCCAGAAAAACCGCGACCACCGGATTGACATAAGCGTAAGTGGAAACCTTCGACATGGGCACGTGCCCCAGCAGCCAGATATACGCCGTGTATCCGATCAGCGATCCGCAGATTACCAGATACAGCACGGCGCCCAGGCCGCGCGGGGTCCACGTCACATGCGCGGAATCGCCATGAACTACCGCGATCAGCAGGTTGCCCAGCCCTGCAAATGTCATCTGCCAGCCGGTCGCGCTCAGCGAGACTGTCGTCCGCCAGCGTTTCGAGAGCACCGAACCCAGCGCCCAGCTGAACGACCCTCCCAACAATCCCAGCGAAAACCACAATTCTTTGCGGCCGAGGCTGCTTGTAACCATCAGATCCGGCCACAACAGGACAACCGTTCCAACAACTCCCAAGCCCAAGCCCGCCAGCCCGCGCCCTGAAACGTGATGATCGCCCACGAGCAGCGTATCCAAGACCAAAAACCACAGGGGAGTAACGGAAATCAGCAGAGCCGCCAGCCCGGTCGGCACATATATTTCCGCGTAGGAAAGCGTGAGATTCCCACCCACCAGCAGCAAGACGCCAATCGCGGCCAGTTGAGCCAGTTCGCGGCGGCTGTAACGTATGCTCTTGCCGGCCACAAGGCAATAAAGCAGCATCAGGAACCCGGCGGCTGAAAAGCGGGTGGCACACATCAACGCCGGCGGGATGTGCTCAATCGCGATGTCGATCCCAAGATAGGTCGAGCCCCAAAACACATACACCAATCCGAAACACAGGACGGTAAGAAACGGATGCTGGCTAGAATTCCTGGACATGGGAAGAAGCGATGGCTAAACGATATCAGACGCGGCAGGCGGATTCAGGGATTCAAATAAGGCAAAGACGGACCCAAGAGATCTAGAAGAATATATAGCGACCGTGCTCCGCGGCCCGGCAAGCTACTCTCTCTTCTCCGCCTGCGCCGGCAGGATACTCACAAAAACATCGACCGTGTGACTGTCCAGGTCAAGGCTGCTATTGCTGTAATCGAGCGGATCGGCGCCGGGCGGCATTCCATTCAAGAACTTCCCGAGGAAAGCGCGCAGCCGTTCCGGCGAATACGGCTGCTCGCGCATCTTCTCCCATTCCTGCCGCAGCGCTCGGCTGGCCGTCTGATCCAATCCTTCAAGTGAAAGACTTCCGAAGCGGAACGGGCTATCTTCCTGCACATTGATCATCAACGACGCGCTATGCGCCGCGTCGTCGAATTCCACTTGCGGCACCGCCGCGAAAGCAGCATATCCGCGGGAAACGTAAAGTTTGCGAACCGCTTCCAAACCCTCCGCCACTTTGCTGCGGCTCGCCAGGTCGAAGGGACGAATCGCCATGAGCCCCAGCAACTCATCATTCGAAAATACCGTCGCCCCCGCCCAGCTTATGCCCTTCAGCCAGTATTGCGCGCCTTCTGTGATCGCGAGGACAGCCACATCCACTTGCCGCTGCGACCCGCGGCCGCTCACCCATGTGACTTTCGCCGACACCTTCGCCCGCCAGTAACCGCGGTCCTGGTAAGCCGCCAGCACTATGTTTTCAACGAAAGCTGCCAGCGCGTCGGGCGTTTGCCGCGTGACCCAGTCCGGGTCCTCGCCATGCAGCCTTTGCGTGATTTGCCGTTGCTCGGCGTCCGTAAGCGCCTTGACGTTCTCGAAGGTCACGTCCCGGATCGCGGGTGTTTGCAGGCCAGACTGCGGCGACACGTTTGTCTGGGCCGATGCGAGCGGCAACAGCAGAAGGAGGGCGAAGCTGCAGAAGAGGCGCCGGAACACTTATGTCACCTCTCAGGCCACGAATTATAGCCCTTTCCCCAACATTCGTACGTGAACTTGGGATTAAATAAATTTGGTTGTGCATAAACTGGTCTGATTGCTCGAACCGGCCTTCGCACGCCGGCAAAGGACGAGGGGCCAGTTACCTTGGAGTGTTCCCGCATTGTTATGCCAAGCTATAATAAATACAGAGTTTAGCGCGATGCCTGAGCGTGAGAAACACGATGCGGACCTGACCGGCGGCCTGTGCTTCATGCTGCGCCCACGGCGTTACAGGGCACTGCTGCCCTCGCACTCTCGCCCCAGCCTCTTCGGTAGCGACTAGGTTTCGATCCTCCCCGGTTCGATTGTGACTTTGCCAAGACCGCTCATTTGGTGCGCGGCTTGCAGGCCCATAGCAAGGCTCGACAACGAACGACCCACGCTTTCGGAGGATCCCCATGCCGACGAAGATTCTGAGCGGACCGAAAATCACGACCGCCTTGCCCGGCCCCAGCGCCCGGCGCGTTCTCGAGGGCGACGCCCAATACATGTCGCCGTCCTACACGCGTTCCTACCCGCTGGTAGTGCAGAGCGGACGCGGCATTGTGGTCACCGATGTCGACGGCAACGAATTCTTCGATTTTTCCGCCGGCATCGCCGTCACCTCGACCGGCCACTGCCATCCTCAGGTCGTCGCCGCGATCCAGAAACAAGCCGCTGAACTGATTCACATGTCGGGCACCGACTTCTACTACCAGAGTCTGGTAACCCTGGCTGAGCGAATTTCGAAAATCGCCCCCATGCCCGGCCCGCACAAGATCTATTATGGCAACTCGGGCACGGAGGCCATTGAAGCCGCTCTCAAGCTGGCCCGCTATCACACCCGGCGGCAAAACATCATCGCCTTCTACGGCGCGTTCCACGGACGCACCATGGGCGCGCTTTCGCTCACCGCTTCCAAGCCGCAGCAGCGCCGCCGTTTCGCCCCGTTGGTTCCAGGCGTAACCCACATCCGCTATCCCGATGTCTATCGCAGCGGCTCCGATGACCCGCAGAAGTTTGCTCTCGATTGCGCCCGCTTCATTGAAGAGAAGCTCTTCAAAACCACGCTGGCGCCCGAGGAAGTCGCCGCCATCTTCGTCGAGCCTATTCAGGGGGAAGGCGGCTACGTGGTTGCGCCCACGGTCTTCATGCAGGAACTCCGCCGCATTTGCGATCGCCACGGGATTCTGTTCGTCTTGGACGAAGTCCAAAGTGGCATGGGCCGCACCGGAAAGTGGTGGGCCGTCGAGCACACCGGCGTGCAGCCGGATATCGTCTGCATGGCTAAGGGCATCGCTTCCGGCATGCCGCTGAGCATCATGATTTCCCGCGCCGGCATCATGGACTGGATTCCCGGTTCCCATGCTTCCACTTTCGGCGGCAATCCCGTCTGCATCGCCGCCGCGCTAGCCACGCTCGACGTGATTGACAACGAAAACCTGCTGCGCAACGCCACCGACGTTGGTAATCACATGCTGCAGCGAATGGCCAGCTGGCCCAAGAAACACAAGCTGGTCGGCGATGTTCGCGGACGCGGCCTGATGATCGGCGTGGAACTGGTGAAAGACAAACACACGATGGAATACGCCGCCGCAGAACGCGACCGCGTCGTCGAACTGGCCTTCGAGCGCGGTATTCTGCTTCTCGGCTGCGGCCCGAGCACCGTCCGCATCTGCCCGCCGCTGGTCGTCACAAAAGAAGAAGCCGATGTTGCCGTGGGTGTCATCGAGGAATGTATTGCCCTGGTGGGCACAGGAGTATGGCAGTGACAAACAAAAACGGCCGTAAGTACCTCCTAGGTATGGCAGGTGAGTTCTTTGTCGCCGCTCAGTTGCAGCGGCTTGGCATTGCCGCCGCCGTGACCTACGGAAATGCGAAGCAGGCGGATGTTGTCGCGTTTTCCGCGGAAAAGTCGGTGGTTATCGAAGTCAAGAGTACGTCGGAACCTAAGTGGGTCGTCGGTGGGACCGTCCCCGCAGCCTCAAACAAACCATGGGTCTTTGTCTATCTGCCGGCAGAGCACACCGAGGCCCCCTGCTACTACGTGCTTAGCGGAGAACAGCTACACAACATTGTCGCGCCCCCGGACGCAGAATACCGCCGCAAGTACAAAGAGAAACGGGGCGTCGAGTACGGTAACCGGAGGGGAATAGTGAACCTCACTCGCGAACAAGCCGGACCTTACAAAAACGATTGGCAAACGATTATTGGCCAACTGTCAGGCTAGCGCGTCGTGTGACATCCGTCACATCCAACCGCAAGCGCAAAGAACTAACGTGGATCCATGCTCTCCGGCCGCCTCACCCACGCCACCATCCGCGCTCTCGACTGGCTGGCGGCGCGCACTCTCCCGTCGGAAAAAGGCCCCGCACATCAACAAACCGGACGCCGGGGCGAACGCGACGCCTACTTCTATCTCCGCAAGCTGGGCTATGTCATGGTCGCCCGCAACTTCCGTTCGCCTCGCCGCCGCGGAGAGATCGACCTGATCGGCTGGGACAAAGAGGTTCTATGCTTCATCGAAGTAAAAACGCGCACCTCGCGCGAAGTAAAGCCCGCCGAAGCAGCCGTCGACCGCGAGAAGCAGCGCGAACTCACCGCCATGGCTCGCGAATACCTCCGTCCCTTGCCGCCCTCGTGCCCGTGGCGTTTCGATGTCGTGAGCGTCTACTACGACGCCCCGTCAGGCCCACCGTGCTTCGAGCTATTTCGGAATGCTCACCGGGTGGCGTAAAATTGTGTTTAGTTTCGAGCGAACGAGCGAAAGGAACTTGATTTTTGCCTGAGCTGCGAAAAGATCCGATTGTCGGCCGCTGGGTCATCATTTCAACCGACCGCGCCAAGCGTCCGACGGATTTCGTCCGCGAGGGCGTTAAAATCCGCGGCGGCTTTTGCCCCTTCTGTTACGGCAACGAGAACAAAACTCCGCCCGAAATTCAAGCCTACCGGCCCAACACCAACGGCGGGCCGCCGCCGCAGCGCGACTCCCCGGGCTGGACCGTTCGCGTTGTCCCCAACAAATTCCCCGCGCTTGGCATCGAGGGCGACCTCAATCGCCAAGCTGAAGGCATGTTCGACAAGATGAATGGCGTCGGTGCGCACGAAGTGATCATCGAAACTCCCGACCACACCGCCACTCTCGCCACGCTTCCGTCCAAGCGAATTGAAGACGTGCTGTGGACTTTTCGCGATCGCATTCTTGATCTGAAGAAAGACCGCCGCTTCAAGTACATTTTGATTTTCAAGAACCACGGCGAAGCCGCCGGCGCATCGCTCGAGCACTCCCACTCGCAGCTGATCGCCTTGCCGATCATTCCTATTTACGTCACCGAGGAGCTGGAAGGCGCCAAGCAATATTTCATTTACAAAGAACGCTGTGTTTTCTGCGACGTCATCCGCCAGGAGACCGAAGCCAGCACGCGCGTAGTCGCGGAAAACGAGGACTTCATTACGCTCGCGCCCTACGCCCCGCGTTTCCCTTTCGAGACTTGGATTCTGCCCAAGCGACACGAGTCCGCGTACGAAAATTCTTCTTCGCACATGTTCGAGAACCTGGCCAAAGCGATCAAGACGCTCCTCATCAAGGCCGACCGCGTGCTCGACAATCCACCCTACAACCTCGTGGTCCACACCTCGCCCGCGCAGGATCCGATCAACGACCACTATCACTGGCACATCGAATTCATGCCCAAGTTGACGAAGACCGCGGGATTCGAGTGGGGTACCGGCTTCTACATTAATCCCACGCCTCCCGAGGAATCCGCGAAGTTCCTGCGCGAAGCCAGCGTCGAAGAAGCCACGCCGGCAACGGCGGGATAAATTTGTTTTCAGGAAATCGTCTGGGCGAGGAATGCGGATCTACGTCTGGTCCTGAAACTCTTCGTGCCAAGCCATCTGGATGGCTTCCAGCTTGCCTTCGTTGGACTTCTTGGGATCGTCCTTGAACTCGGCAAGTTCCGTCACATAGCGATGCAAATCGGTGTAGCGCACAGTCAGCGGATCGAGCCCGGGGTGTTTCTCGGACAGGAGGATGCCGATATCTTCCGCGTTATCCCAAGTAAGTTCTTGCGGCATGAAAGCCCCTTTTCTTTGCGAGTGGTGGTCGTTAGCCGGCGACGGACGACCGAAGACCGACGACTGTTCTTAGTGCTCCTCCGAAACGTAATTCCGGTTCCACGCCGGAATCTCAACCACCACTTTGCCCGGCTTGGTAATCACCGCCTGGCATCCCAGCCGCGAATTCAGCTGCAGATCCGCCGCCATGTCGAGACGGTCCGCCTCATCGTCTTCCATCGCGGAGAGATTCTCCGCGCCTTCCTTCACCCACACATGGCAAGTGGTGCAAGCGCAGTTCCCGCCACAGGCGTGGTCGAGCGAAATGCCGTTGTTCAAGGCCACGTCAAGAATGGATTCCTCCTTGCCGTGATCCTTATAGGGTAGCTTGCCATGCTCAAACAGCACCGTCTTGCCTTGCGGCAGGAATGTAATCTGCACCGTATTCTCGCCCGGAGCTTCGACTGTCGCGGTTCCAGCACCCTGCGTCTTTTCGTCCACCATCATCACCTCGATCAAATTACGTTGTCATCCTGAGCGAAGCAACTTTTGCACGAAGTGCAGAAGTTTCGCAGTCGAAAAACCTGCATTGCGCGAAGACCACACCAGCCGACGACGGACGACCAACGACACCTACTCAAATTCCGCCTTCGCCATCGGATGCGGCGCCGTCGGCCCCTCGCCCAAATCCGTTTCGTCCATGTTCCTGCCCTTCAGGGCCGCGGACACCGCGTTATCCATCATCAACTCCGCCAGCCGCGTCGTGGCCTGGTTCAACTCCTCAATCCCTTTGCGGATCGATTGATACTCGTCTCCGCTCTTCGCCGCCTGCAACGCTTTTTCCAGTTTCGCAATCTCTTTTTTCTCCGCACTGCTCAGCTGTCCCCATGCCGGGCTTTTCTTGCCCTTTTCCAGCGCCGTCACGATCGTCTCCGCTTCATTCCGTGCTTCGATCAGCTGCCGCTGCCGGAAATCCTCCTCCGCCGAATCGAACGACTCCAGAATCATGCTCTCCACTTGCTCGTCGGTCAGGCCATAGCTCGGCTGCACTTCGATCTCCGCTTCCTTGCCGCTGCGCTGTTCGCGTGCCGAAACGTGCAGAATGCCATTCGCGTCAATCAGAAATTTCACCTCAATCCGCGGAATCCCGGCCGGCATGGGCGGAATGCCCCTCAGGTCAAAGCGCGCCAGCGATCGACAATCCTTCGCCAGTTCGCGCTCGCCTTGCAGCACATGAATGGCAACATTCGCCTGCCCGTCGATCTGCGTGGTGTAGTGCTGCGTTGACGAAGCCGGGATGGTCGAGTTGCGCACAATTATTTTGTCCGTCACTCCGCCCGCGACTTCGATGCCCAATGACAGCGGCGTGACGTCGAGCAGCAGCATGTCCTGTGTCGCTTCCGAGCCGCCGCCAAGAATCGTTGCCTGCACCGCCGCCCCCAGCGCTACCACTTCATCGGGATTCAGATCGGTATGCGGCGTCCGCTGGAACATCTCGTGCACCAGCGCCCGCACTTTGGGGATGCGCGTCGACCCGCCCACCAACACCACTTCGTCGATCTGCTCCGGCTTCAATCCCGCATCTTTCAACGCCTGCTTGCAAGGTCCCACGGTGCGATCCACGATCGGCTGAATCAATTGTTCAAACTGCTCCCGCGCAATTTCCCGCCGATAATGCTTTCCGCCGGGAAGTTCCACTTCCAACTTCACTGCAGGCTGCGATGACAGCAAAATCTTGGCGTCAATCACCGCTTTGCGAATCGTTGCCACCACTTCCCCATTCCGCGAAACGTCCAACCCCAAATCCCCGCGAATATCATCGATCGCAATCCGAATGAGCAGGTTGTCGATATCGTCGCCGCCCAGATGCGTGTCGCCATTGGTGGCGATCACTTCGAAAATTCCATCATGCAGTTTGAGAATGGACACATCGAACGTGCCGCCGCCCAGGTCATACACGGCAACAATCCCGTTCTGTTTCTGATCCAGACCGTAGGCAAGTGATGCCGCCGTCGGCTCGTTCACCAACCGCAGCACTTCCAGCCCGGCAATGCGCCCCGCGTCTTTCGTGGCCTGCCGTTGCGCGTCGTTGAAGTAGGCCGGCACCGTGATGACCGCCTTACTTACCGGTGCACCAAAAAAGCGCTCCGCGTTGCGCTTCAGCTGCCGCAGAATAAATGCGGAAATCTCTGGCGGAGTAAAAGTCTTCTCGCCCAGCTTGATGCGAATCACTTCCCCGGCTTCGAGATCGTCCGCCAGCCGGAAAGGAAACAGTTTCAATTCCTCGCGAATATCTTCCACTCCGCGCCCCATCAGGCGCTTAATCGAATACACCGCCCGCTCCGGCGTTTCAATCAAATACTTCCGCGCCCCGCTGCCCACTACGATGCGGTCGTTCTCATCGAGAGCCACGACGGATGGCACAAGATTCAACCCGTCCTCGCCCGGAATGACGACAGGGCTCTCCCCCTGCATGAACGCCACTAGGGAGTTGGTCGTGCCAAGATCGATTCCGACAATGCGGTCCGAGGCCATTTGGTAATTGTAGAATCGGGTAATTGTGTAATTTGAAAATCGGCGACATCGGTATTCAATTACCCGATTATCAAATTACAAAATTACTCAATCTTTTCAATCTTCCATCACTTCTTCCACTGTCTTCACCAGATTCCGCACGTAGTTCCGCCGGTTCAGCAGGTCCACCATCTTGTCGCGCACCTTGCGGCGGCCGTCGGCATCGCCACTGGCCTCAATCTCATCCCACTCGCGCCAGTAGCCCTTCAATTCGTCCAACAGAGCTTCGCTTTTGGCTTCCAGCGCCAACTTCTGTTTGCCGACTTCCTCGATCAGCGCTGGGTCGTCCTCGCCCATCTTCTTCTGCATGCGCAATTCTTCCAGCTGCAGGTTCAGTTCGAAGACTTCTTCCAGCAAATCCGCAGGCACAACCTGCTTTTTAATCTCACCGCTGGCTCGCGCTTTTTCCGTCGCCACCTTCGACTGCTCTTCCAGTTCCACGCCTTCGAGGCGCAACAGGTACTCGGTGCGCTTGATCGGATCCTTCAACGTGCGGTACGCGTCGTTCAGCAACGAGCTTTGCTCCAGGCTCCAGGCCTGCTCCCGCTCCTGCCCGCGAATATACAAATCCGGATGCAGCTTCCGGCTCAACTCGTAAAACTCACGCTCCAGAGCGCCCATGTCTACATTCAGTTTTCGCGGCAGGCCGAAGAAGGAAAAATAATCCACCGGCTTCGGCGGCTGCACTTTGCCGCACGCGGTGCAGAAATGGACCGCCCGCATTTCCCCGCACGACCAGCAGGCTGAGGTTGCCTCCGCCGGATTGGACACTTCCATCGCCATTTAGGTTTTGTGTGGTGCGGGCGCCCGCGGCCCGCAAAAACGCTCTCCCTCGCGATATTACCGGCGGAGAGGCCCTGGATGCGGGCCTTGTTGACCGCGCAGACATCCACGCGGGCGGGGCGCCCGCGCCACACGCACATCACCCCGAGAACGACGTCCCGCAGCCGCACGACTTCGATGCATTCGGATTCACGAACATGAACCCCTGTTGCATGAGCGTCTCCTGATAATCCAGGATCATGCCGTGCAGATAGATGAACGATTTCGGATCCACGAACACCCGCACATCGCCAAATTGAAAGATGCGGTCTCTTTCCCTGGGCTGGCTGTCGAAGCGAATGTTATAGCTGAGCCCCGAGCAGCCGCCGCCCTGCACGCCCAGGCGCAGGCCGCCCGTTTCCGGCGAAACGCCTTCCTTGGCCATCGCCGAACGCACCCGCGCCAAGGCCTTCTCCGTGACCTGAATACCCTTGGCCGGAGCCTGTTTCGATTCCTCAATGGTTGTCGTGGCCATAACCCTAGCGCCGGCGTCCCGCGGGCTGTGGCGAGGGCATCCTGCCCTCGCACCCGAGCACGCTTACCTCGCTTCCTCCGCGACCGGCTTCGCCGTTTCCTGCTTCTTCTTCCAGTCATGAATCGCCGCCCGGATGGCGTCTTCCGCCAGCACCGAACAGTGAATCTTCACTGGAGGCAGCGCCAGCTCGCGCACGATGTCGGTGTTCTTAATCGTGAGCGCTTCGTCCACCGTTTTGCCCTTCACCCACTCGGTGGCCAAAGACGACGACGCAATCGCCGATCCGCAGCCAAACGTCTTGAATTTCGCGTCTTCGATGATGCCGCTCTGCGGATTGACCTTGATCTGCAGCTTCATCACGTCGCCGCACTCCGGCGCGCCCACAAGCCCAGTCCCAACTTCGGCACTGTTCTTGTCCATCGAGCCCACGTTGCGCGGGTTGGAATAATGATCCAGAACCTTATCGCTATATGCCATGTTTCACCGTCTCCTTAGAAATTGTCGTCCCCAAAGACGTTGCAAGCAACGTCTCTACAAAATCCCCTGTAGAGACGCAGCTTGCTACGTCTCCCGCGAGAAAGCCGTCACTCCCCCGCCCACTTCACCGTCTTCAAATCAATTCCCTCTTTCGCCATCTCGTAAAGCGGCGAAAGCTCGCGCAACCGGGTGACCGTTTCGACCACCCGATCCGCCACATAATCCACTTCGGCCTCGGTATTGAACCGTCCAATGCCAAAGCGAATCGAACTGTGCGCCAGGTCATCCCCGGTTCCCAGAGCCTTCAACACATACGACGGCTCCAAAGTCGCCGAGGTGCAAGCCGATCCGCTCGAAACCGCAATGTCGTTAATTCCCATCAGCAGCGATTCGCCTTCCACATACGCGAAGCTGATGTTGAGGTTCCCCGGCAAATGATGTTCCATGGTGCCGTTGACGTAAACCTCGTCCAGTCGGCTCATGATGCTGTCCTTCAGCCGATTGCGCAGTCCAGCCAGCTTGCAAGCCTCCTGCGCCATCTCTTCCGACGCAATCGCACAAGCCTTGCCCAGCCCGACAATCCCCGGCACGTTCAACGTCCCCGAGCGCATGCCGCGCTCGTGCCCGCCGCCGTCAATCATCGCGGAAAGCTGCACCCGCGGATTCTTGCGCCGCACATACAGCGCGCCCACGCCCTTCGGCCCGTACATCTTGTGCGCCGAAATCGACATAAGATCGATGTTCTGCTTGTTCACATCGATGGGAATCTTTCCCACCGCCTGCGTCGCGTCGGTATGGAAGATCACGCCGCGTTCATGGCAGATCTTGCCAATCTCCGCAATCGGCTGCAGCACGCCAATCTCGTTGTTCGCCGCCATGATGGTGACCAGAATTGTCTTGTCGTCAATCGCCCGCTTCAGGTCTTCCAGATCGACCAGTCCATCCTTCTGCACCGGCAGGTAAGTCACGCGATAGCCGTACTTCTCCAGGCGCTTGCAGGTATCGAGAACCGCCTTGTGCTCGGTGACCGCGGTGATGATGTGGTTGCCCTTCTCGCGATACATCTCCGCGACCCCCTTGATGGCCAGGTTGTCGCTCTCCGTGGCGCCGGAAGTGAAGATGATCTCCTTCGCCGTCGCGCCGACGAGCTTGGCAATCCGCGCCCGCGCCTCCTCCACGCCCTCCTCGGCCGACCACCCGAACGCGTGGTTCCGGCTGGCCGCGTTGCCGAATTTCTCCATAAAGTAGGGCAGCATCTCTTGCAGCACACGCGGATCCATGGGCGTCGTCGCATGGTTGTCCATGTAAATCGGCAGCTTGATCCCGTGGGGGGCCACATGCACCTCTTGTGGCATCGTCTTCACATCCGTGCTCATAATTGCTCTCCTGGAAAAATCTCAATCCTCGAACCCGCGGTTCCCCGCGAACCTACCGAATCCTCACCAGCTCCGCCACCGGTTCCGCTTCTCTGCTCTCGCCCGGCTCTTGCATCTCCGAGATAGTGATGCGCCGCAGCACGGCTTCGATGCTGTGGTTCACCTTGCGCAGCGGTTCGCGAATGTTGCAGCGGTCACTCTGGTCGCACTCGCCACGCACCGTCACGCACGAAGTAATCGAAAGCGGCCCATCGATCGAGCGAATCACCTCAAACGCCGAAATCATTCCCGGGTCGCGCGCCAGCGTGTAACCGCCATTGGTGCCATGCTGCGAATGCAGCAAGCCGGCTTTCACCAGCCGCTGCAGGATTTTCGCCATCACTTCCTGCGGAATGCCGTAGGCCTCCGCCACATCCTTGGCGCTGCACGAACCCGCCTGGGCATGCTCCGCCAGATGCCGCATGGCGATCAAACCGTAGTCCGCCTTCTTGGTTAGCTTCAGCATTCCAAAGTACGACCGTTTCAGTCGGATATGGCTATTCTAGAGTCTGGCAGCCTTGAATGCAACCTCTCGCAGGCAATGGCCAAAATTAACAGCTGAACGGTAAAGCCATGCATCTGAGCGGTTTAACCCACTACGACCTTTTTCGCCGCATTTTCCGATTGGATGCTATTCAAATCGAAACCAGGCCGCCGAATCTTCGCGACTCGCGCCATTTTCCTAAATCCATCTTTCGGCACTTGACAAGCCAACCAGTCAGGCTAAAATACCGCCAATTTCCGGCGAAATTTGCCTTCGGCCCGCTCGGGTCGAGGTATCCGGTTTTATGAATTCAATCCCGCCGCCACCCCGCGAGAAGAAAAACAATATGCCAGCCTGCAAGCATCCGCGCGTGCAAATCGTCGCCCGCGAAGAAGATAGTGAGTTTGTCGAGTGCCTCGAATGCGGAGAGATTTTCGAATCCAGCGAATTCAAGGATATGTCCATCGAGGATACCAGCCTCAGCAACGAGCCCTGAGAGATGTTTCTCCGTGTGCCGCCAATGGCTGCCACTTCGCGCCGCAAGTGACCGGCACGCGCGATTTCCGGGGTGACCGAGGTAACACCTGATTCACCCAGCCGCGCTTGTTCAACGCTGAACCTTTTGTTACTGTCAACCATAAGGGGGAATCTGCTTAACGGAGAAGTGCAATGCCGCTTGTAGTTTTAGTCGTGGACGATTCGATGCTCATTCGCCACACCGTCTGCCGGTTCCTTGAGCAGCGCGGGTTTTCCGTCGCGTCAGCTACCAATGGCCAGGAGGCCCTGGAAGTCCTCAATCAAATTCGTCCCGATCTCATCATCACCGACATACTAATGCCGAAGATGGACGGGGTCGAACTGATAACGGCCCTCAAGAGCGACCCCAAAACCGCGGCAATCCCCGTGGTTATCGTAGCCCGCAAGCAAAGCGGCTTGAAAAAAACCGATGACCGCGCCGATTTCACGATCTTCAAAGACATCGATATCGAGATCCAGCTCGAAAAAGCCCTGCAGCAGGTGCTCGGCAATAAAAGCGCGACACACCAGGCTTCCGGCGACTAGGGACGCACTTAGCATTTAGCATCTGACATTTGCATCTCCGCTAAGTGCCAAGTGCTAACTGGGTGCTGTCCTAGCCCAGCGCCATCCCCGCTTCCGCCGAAAAGTCCAGCGGCGCGAAATCCCCAGTAAGAAACTTGGGATACGCCGCTGCGGCAATCATCGCCGCATTGTCGGTCGCCAGCGGACGTGCCGGAAAATAAACTGGCAAGCCTTCCCGCGCCCCATCCTGCTCGAAGCGCTGGCGCAACTCATGGTTCGCCGCCACGCCGCCGGTCACAAAAAGCGTTTCCACTCCACAAGCCCGCGCCGCCGCCAGCGTCTTGCCCACCAGGTCTTCCACCATCGCGCGCTGAAACGACGCCACCAAGTCCAGCGTCTGCCGGTCGCACTGCGCGAGATAGTCTTCCAGCTTCGGCTTTCCGATTTCCGCCAGCGCCCTGCTCCGGCGCTCAATCGCGGCCCGCAGATTGTGAACTTCCACGTAACGCAGCACCGCCGTCTTGATCCCGCTATACGAAAAATCAAACCGCGGCGTGTGTTCGGACACTCGGGGTGCCCCATCCTTTCGCGCTTTTTGCGAAAGGGTGGGAGTGTCTCTCCGATCCCGGTGCTTAATCTGTGCCGGCGCAAACTTCACCGCTGCCGGATCCCCATGACTAGAAAGCCGGTCGATGATCGGCCCGCCGGGATATCCCAGCCCCAGCAGTTTGGCCACTTTGTCGAACGCTTCCCCGGCTGCATCGTCGCGGGTGCGTCCGATATTCTGGTAAGTCCAACTCGGACCGTGCTGCTCCGCCAGATACAAATGCGTATGCCCGCCCGAAACCACCAGCGCCAGCACCGGAAACTGCATTTCGCGATTTCCCTTTCGCCGCTCTTCCAGCAAAACCGCGTGAATGTGCCCTTCCAGATGGTTCACCGCGATCAGCGGCTTATCCAGCGCGAAGGCCAGCGCCTTTGCATAGCTGATGCCGACCAGCAACGCTCCCGCCAACCCCGGCCCTTGCGTAACCGCCAACGCATCCAGCGACTGAAACGTCCGCCCCGCATCCGCTAAGGCCGTGCGCACCACCGGCACGATTGCCCGCAAGTGCTCCCGCGAAGCCAACTCCGGGACCACGCCCCCGTAAGGCTGGTGCGTGGCGATCTGCGATGCCACCACATTCGAGACAATCTCCTCGCCCGAGCGCACCACCGCCGCCGCAGTTTCATCGCACGAGCTTTCAATTCCGAGGATGTACGTGCCGGTCATTGTCTCCATTATTAACCATTGGTCATTTGTTAACCATTGCCATTCCGAGCCGGTTTTATCGGCGAGGAATCTGTTTTTTTGCCCGCAGGCAGATTCCTCGCGCGATACCGCCGCGCTTCGGAATGACGATTTGATATTGTGAGCCGCCAAGGCCTAAATCCGCCCTGCCTGTTATCCTAATCGAGTTTCCGCCGATAAGGCCGTAACCCCATGCCCGAGCCAATTCCAGAACCTCAACCCGCGCCCGAACCCGAAGAATCCTTCGGCGAGATTTTCTCGCAATACGAAAAGACCCGCGCGAAAAAATCTAAAGACGACGGCCCCAAGCAGATCGAAGGCACGGTGATCGCCGTATCCAGCGATTCCGTTCTCCTCGACATCGGTTTCAAGTCCGAAGGCATCCTTCCGCTCTCCGCATTTCAAGGCGTCGGCGAAATCGCGAAGCCCGGCGACAAGCTCCTGGTTTCCGTCAAAGGCCGCGATCCCGAAGGCTACTACGAACTTTCCCGCTCGAAAATCGTTCGCCCCATGGATTGGTCCGCACTGGAACGGGCCTTCGCCGACAAGTCAACCATCGTAGGCACCGTGACCGGCGCGGTCAAAGGCGGCCTGAGCGTAGATGTGGGCGTGCGCGCCTTCATGCCCGCCTCGCGCAGCGGCGTGCGCGACGCCACGCTGTTGGAGAAATTAGTCGGCCAGGAAATCCGCTGCCGCATTGTCCAGCTCGACGTTGCGGACGAGAATGTAGTCGTCGACCGCCGCGCCGTCGCCGAAGAAGAAGAGCAAGCCGGCAAGGATCGCCGCTTCGGCGAAATCAAAGTCGGCGACACCGTGCGTGGCGAAGTCCGCACCCTCACCGGCTACGGCGCATTCGTCGATCTCGGCGGCGTCGACGCTTTACTTCATATCGGCGACATCGCCTGGGCTCGCGTCGAAAAGCCCTCCGACGTGCTCTCGCCCGGACAATCCATCGAAGTCAGAGTGCTCAAGATCGTGACCGACTCCGGCAAGCGCCGCCTCTCCGTCGGCCTGAAGCAACTTCAGCCGAACCCCTGGGACTCCGCTTCCAGGAAATACATCCTCGGCGAACGCTTGCGCGGCACGGTAACCCGCGTCCTCGAATTCGGAGCATTCGTCGAACTGGAGCCCGGAATCGAAGGCTTGATCCATGTTTCCGAAATGTCGTGGGCGAAAAAAGTGAGGATTGCCAGCGACGTCGTCAAGCCCGGCGAAATCGTCGAAACCGTAATTCTAGGGGTCAACGCCGAAGATCGCCGCATCTCCCTGGGGTTGAAGCAAACCTTAGGCGATCCCTGGGCCGACGCGGCACAAAAGTTTCCCGTGGGCTCGGTGGTCGAAGGCCAGGTCATGAACCTGGCGAATTTCGGCGCGTTCGTGCAGATTGCCGAAGGCGTCGAAGGCATGATTCGCGTCAGCGACATGATCGCGGCGGGAAAATCCGGCCCACGAGAAAACGACCCGCCCATCAAGCACCCGCAAGAAGTTTTGAAAGTCGGACAACATGTCAAAGCGCAAGTGCTGGCCATCGACAAAGACAAACGCCAGCTGCGCCTGGGCATGAAGCAACTCATTCCCACCGGCCTCGACGAATACATCGCCGAGCACAAGCCCGGCGACCTGGTCAGCGGCCGCCTCATCGAAGCCGCGGGCGCAAGCGCGCGAGTCGAACTCGGTGAGGGCATTCAGGCCATTTGCCGCATCGCAGCGGGAAATTCCGTAGAGACGTTGCTTGCAACGTCTAACCACGCCGGGGCGAAGCCAGACCTGTCGTCGCTCAGTTCTATGCTGACAGCGCGTTGGAAGGGCGGTCCCGGTGCCGCAGCCTCTCCTGCGCAAGCCCCCAGCCCCGGGCAGGTCCGCAGCTTTCGTATTACAAAGCTGGACGCAGCCACCAAGAAGATCGAATTGGAGCTGGCCTAAACATGTAGGGCGGACACTCCTGTCCGCCGCCTTTGACGTTGGTGTTGGTGTTGCTTTTCTTCACCCACCGGGCCGGTCCTGTGACGGCGTCTTACCAAGCAATCACCTTTCAAAATCAGCGGACAGGAGTGTCCGCTCTACACATTCCACCCTACAATAGCCTTGCGCATGTCCGACGAAACCCAGCCCGAATCGATCAGCCCACTCTACGACACCCGCCTGCCGCAATACTCGCGCTGGCGGCGCATGCAGATTCCCGTCATCGCTTCTGCGGTCATTAGCGTCATTCGCGCCATCGGCCCCACGCTTCGCTTTGAAACTCCCGGCTTCCGTCACTACCAACAACACCACGCCCGCGGCGAACCGGTCATCGCCGCCTTCTGGCATCGCTGCATCATTCCCGCGACCTGGTTCTGGCGCAATCAAGGCGTCGTCGTGATGAACACCACAAACTTCGACGGCCAATGGACTCGCCGCGTCATCGAACACTTCGGCTTCGCCACCGCGCAAGGCAGCTCGACCCGCGGAGGCCTGCGCGGCCTGGCCGTCATGGCCAAACACGTGGGGAGAGGCTCCGACGGAGCCTTTACCATCGACGGCCCGCGCGGTCCGCGCTACATCGCCAAGCCCGGCCCAGTAATGTTGGCGCGCCGCACCGGAAAACCGATCTACGTCTTTCACATCGGCGTCGAGCGCGGCCACACCCTGGAAAAAGCCTGGGACCTGATGCAAATTCCGCACCTCTTTTCCCGCGCGGTGATGGTAAGCGCGCCGTTAATTCCCGTGCCGCCCGACGCCGATGCCGAAGAAATGGAACGCAAGCAAGCCGAAATGCAAAAGGCGTTAGAGCAGGTGCGCGATGTAGCGGAGTCGTGGTTCGGGCTGAGCGAGGCTCAACGGGAAGAACTGCGCAAAGAATGGAACTCCTAAGGGCGAGTCCACGTAATAACATTTTTCTAGTAGGAGGCGCCATCTCAATGATGAACAACCTTGGCCATCGAGAGCCGTACTACGTGAAGAAGTTGCACAGAAAGCTTCCCCGGCGTGAATTTTTGCTGGCCTCCATGGGTGCCGGGATCGTCTTCCTTGCTGGGGATTGTTTTGCAGCGCCGTCCACGGACCCGATCCGCGAAGCGCTCAAGCAAAAAGTCGGCGCGCGCGACAAGGCCGCCGGCATGGTGGCCGTCGTGGTCGACGAGCGCGGCACACGGATGACCTCATACGGAAGCTCGGGCGTGCCCGGGCTCGCCTTGGATGGCGATACCGTTTTTGAGATCATGTCTATCACCAAGGTTCTGACCTCGCTGCTGCTTGCGGATATGGCCGCGCGCGGCGAGGTGGCCTTCGATGATCCCGTCGCGAGGTACTTGCCGTCGTCGGTCACGCTGCATGAGCACGGCCGCCCGATCACGCTTCTTGATCTGGCGACTTACACCTCGGGCCTGCCGAATATGCCCGGCAACCTGCCGCCGAATTGGTACGACCATCCCAATCCGATGGGCGACTACACGCAGGCCCAGCTCTTCGAGTTTCTCTCCAGCTATGTGCCGAAATATGAGCCAGGCGCACACTACGAATATGCCAATCTCGGCTTCGGCTTGCTCGGCATCGCGCTGGCCCGCCGCGCCGGAAAGAGCTACGAAGAGCTCTTAATCGAAAGAGTCTGTGACCCGCTGGCTCTTGCCCACACGCGCATCACGCTGACCGGCGAGATGCGGCGCCATTTGGCGCAAGGCCACGACCTCGACGGGAAGCCAACTCAGCTCTGGGATTTTCCCGCCATGCCGGGAGCGGGCTATGCCCGCACAACCGCTAAGGATCTTACCGTATTCCTCAAGGCGTGCATGGGGCTCGCGCCGACCCCGCTCCGCGCGCCCTTGGTGCGACTGCTGGAAACGCGAAAAGCCACGCCCCTGGCCGGAACGGATGTGGGGCTCGGCTGGTTCATCTCGTCGAACGGGAAAGAGGAAATTGCCTGGAAGTCTGGCCTGTCCGCCGGCTGCAACACTTTTATCGGTTTCTCGACGCATAGCCGCCGCGGCGTGGTTCTTCTCTCGAATTTTCTCTGGCTACCGATCGACGCGGGCACGATCAATATGGGCATCAAGATGATCGACCCGGATTTCCCCTCGGTCGACTTCCACGTGCTTTACGTATGATCGAGTCTTTTTCACGTACCTGCGGTTCCATCTCGATTCTCAGCACCCCAGCGTGAACGCGGCCACAGGGCTTATCTGGTCGGCGGATGCGTGCGCGACTATGCTGGAAGTTTGATCGACGGGTTCGTGGGGGCTCCGATCTCCCGAGGCGCACAACAATCGCGCTTAGACCCCGTCTTCAAACACCTCTTCAATCTTTCGCTTGAAAAGCCGGGCAATCTTGAACGCCAGCGGCAAGCTGGGGTCGTACTTGCTCGTCTCGATGGCATTGACCGTCTGCCGCGACACCTTCAGCATTTCCGCGAGTTCGGCTTGCGACCAACTCCGCTCATGGCGCAGTTCCCGGAGCTTGCTCTTCATCGGTATCTCCGGCGGGCCGCCACCAGACCGATTATCCAGCAGATTCCCATCACCGGCCAGACCCAGATCCAGCTTACTTCCGGCATCCCGGCGTTTTGCAGAAAGCCATAGGTCAGCGTGAGTACAGCCGCGCAGATAAAGCCGAAGGCCAAGCCTTCCAGCTGAATCTGTCGCTGCAGCTCATCCATCTCGCGGAAAAGGCGGACCGCCGCCAGTGGAACAAACAGCGCCGGCAACACCGGCAGAACGGCGATTCCGTACTTCCAGGGCGCGGAAGGATTGTGCTGCAACCAGCGCACGCTGGCAAGAACCGCCACGGCGTAGACCGTCGTGGCGCCGAATATGCCGGCCCGGTACTTCTTTGCGGGGCCTTGCTTAAAATCTGAGCAGTCTTGAATCATCGCTTCCTCCATGTCAAGCATTCTTGACATGTCAAGCGTACTTTACATCGAGGAGCGTGTCAAGCATGTTTTACATCTCTTTAATGATACTTTTAATACGAACAGTATACTTAACAATCCACTAACTGTACCCCAGTATCATTACCGCTCAATCCGAAATCCTCTTGATCTCACACAGAAAACGGCCCGCAGGCCTTTCAGCTTGCGAGCCGTCTCGCCGGATCGGGCGCGCGATCCGCTTCCACGATCCGCAGAATCTTCTGCGCCACGAAAATCCGGTTGCGTTGTTTTCCCGTCACCTCCTTCACAATGCCCGCGCGCACCAGCCGGTCCACGTTCTGCTGCGCGGCGCGGGTCGTCACCTTCAGTCGCTGTTTCGCTCCCCGCACCGTGACCACCGGTTCGGTGAACAGCATCTCCATCAGCTCCAGCGTGCGGCCGGGAGCCTTTTCCGCCTGAAGTTTTTTTCTGTACTCCTGGCGCAATGCCAGCAGCTGATTCGAGCGGGCCACCGCGTCCCGCGCTTCTTGCGAGACGCCGGTCAGAAAAAACTTCACCCATGCCGTCCAGCTGCCCGACTGGCTCACCTCAAGCAAGAGCCGGTAGTACTCGCGCCGGTTGCGCTCAAAATATGCGCTGAGGTAAAGCAGCGGCTGCGGCAGCAGCCCCTCCGCGCACAGCAAAAGCGTAACCAGCAGCCGGCCCACGCGCCCATTCCCATCCAGAAAAGGATGAATCGCCTCAAACTGGTAGTGAATGAGCGCCAGCCGCACCAGGGGTGGCAGCGTGCGCCGCTCCTCGTGCAAATACTTTTCGAAGCGGTCCAGCGCCTCTTTCATCTGCAGCGCCGGCGGCGGAACGTAAGTCGCGTCTTCTAGCCGGCATCCCGGCGGGCCGATGAAGTTCTGCGCTCGGCGAAACTCGCCCGGAGTGAGCGGGCCGCCGCGCACGTTCTTCATCAGCCGCTCGTGCAGCTCGCGGATCAGCCGCAGGCTGATCGGCAGCTCTTTCGTCCGCCGCAGCCCGTACTCGAGCGCGGTGACATAGTTCATCACCTCGCGCACGTCATCGCTCGGACCCGCGCGCTGCGTCGCGGCCTGCGCCGAGAACACGTCTTCCAGCGTCGCCTGCGTTCCCTCGATGCGGCTGGAGAGCACCGCTTCGCGCCGCGTAAACGGCTCGATCAGCAGATGTGGATTGGGAATGGTGCGCGCCACGCCTGCCAGCTCGCCCAGGTTCCGGTCCGCATGCGAAATCTGTTCCGCCAAATCCCAAGTGCTCTCAAACCTCGGCGGCAGCGGATTGGGCACGAAGGCCCACTGGTTGTGTCCGATGCTCAGCACTTTCCCCGCTCCTTCTTTTTGGAATTTCGTCACATCCATTCCGGGCCTCCTTTCGCGCAAAGATACTTGGCTTCGCTACCGCCGCAAGTAATATACTTTGTATCAACAAAGTATAATTACTCCCGAGTTTAATGTAAAGCTACTTTTCCATAGCAAAGTATCCTTGCTGAAAACGCAAGTCTACTAAAGTATCCTTACCTGGTGGGCGGTCTTGTCGAGAATGGCTGTAAGCCCAAGCGTCTTGCCACCCTCTAACTCAAACGCCAGCCAGCCCGATGCCGGCAACGGCGCAGAAATTACAATAGCCTCGTGCCCATGCAGCGCTCCATCTCGATCCTCCGCACGCTCCGCGAAAAGGGCCATCAAGCCTACCTGGTCGGCGGATGCGTGCGCGATGTGCTGCTCGGCCACGAGCCCGCCGACTATGACCTCGCCACCAGCGCCACGCCGGATGAAGTCATGCGCATCTTCCCCGAGACTTATGCGGTCGGCGCGCAATTCGGCGTGGTTCTAGTGCCGGATTCAAGGGCTGCCGCCGAAGACGTTGCAAGCAACGTCTCTACAGAACCATCCGACTGTAGAGACGTAGCTGGCTACGTCTCGGCCGGCGCTACCCAAACCGTCGAAGTCGCCACCTTCCGCTCCGACCTCGGCTACAGCGACGGCCGCCATCCCGACCAGGTCCGTTTCACCAAGGACCCCCGCGAAGATGTGCAGCGCCGCGACTTCACCATCAACGGCCTGCTGCTCGATCCTATCTCCAACGAGGTTCTCGACTACGTAGGCGGCCAGCAGGATCTAAGAGCGAAAATCATCCGCGCCATCGGCGATCCCGAGCGGCGTTTCGCCGAAGACAAACTGCGCATGTTGCGGGCGGTACGGTTCGCCGCGCGCTTCGGCTACAGCATCGAGCCACAGACTTTCGCCGCAATTCAAAAGCTCGCCCCGCAAATTCATCAAGTCTCGCGCGAACGCGTGCGCGATGAGCTGACCAAGATGCTCATCGAGGGTCACGCGCGCCAGGCTTTTCTCCTGCTCGATGAAACCAATCTGCTGCGTGAGGTTCTGCCGGAAATTGAAAAAATGAACGGAGTCGAACAGCCGCCGCAGTTTCATCCCGAGGGCGACGTGTTCGTGCACACCCTGCTGCTGCTGGAGAATCTGCCGTATCCCGCGTCTTCGACTTTGGCCTGGGGCGCGCTTTTGCACGATGTCGGCAAGCCGCCGACGTTTCGCGTCGCCGACCGCATCCGTTTCGACGGGCACGTGGATGTCGGCGTCAAGATAGCGGAGGAAATCTGCCATCGGCTGCGCTTCTCCAACAACGACACCGAGCAGATTGTCGCCCTTGTCGCCAACCACATGCGCTTCGGCCACGCCCTGCAAATGAGCCAGTCCACGCTCAAGCGTTTTCTGCGCATGCCGCGCTTCGAAGAGCATCTGGATCTGCATCGTCTGGACTGTCTTGGAAGCCACCGCGATCTCACGACCTACAACTTCCTCCGCGAGAAGCTCACCCAAACGCCGCCCGCCGACATCCGGCCCACACCGCTGGTCACGGGAGACGATCTGATCGCCGCCGGATATGCGCCGGGGCCGAGGTTCAAGGAAATTCTCAGCGCGGTGGAAGATGGACAATTGGAAGGCCGGCTGCGCAACCGAGAGGAAGCCCTTGAGCTGGTGAAGCGAGAGTTCCCTCCTGTAGAGGCGTAGCTTGCTACGTCGTATCGTCAAAAGCAGATCGGCGACGCGGCCTGGCTGCTCTTCCACGAGATCGGCTCGGCCGGGGCCGGAGAACTGGCAAGAACGGTGGGAATGCACCACGAACAGTGCAAAACGGCTGATTCGAAAAAATCTTGTCAAGCCCCCCGCGAGCCCAAATTTTCGTTAAGGTGTTGAATACAAACCGAAAATAATTCCGAAAACCATGTCTCATTTTCCCTATGAAAGTTGCTATGCTGGAAGTAAGGATTCAGCTTCTAGCTCTTAGCTGCTAGCCCCTCGCTAAACCGAGTCTGGTTTGGCTAGAAGCTAACAGCTAAGAGCTAGCGGCTTCTTTCATGAAAATCACCGAAAAGGACGTGGCCTACGTGGCCAGCCTGGGCAATCTGGAGCTGACCGCGGAGGAGAACGGACGTATGGTGCGCGACCTGAATTCGATTCTCGGCTACATCGACAGCCTGAATGAGTTGGATACGTCGAATGTGCCGCCCATGGCGCAGGTTTCCGACAAGTACGGCGTGGACGCGTCGAAGCAAGGCAGCGAGCGCTTCGCCTACGCCAGCCGCGAGGATGTGCATGAAGGGCTCCGCAAGTCGCTGCCGCATGATGTGGCGCTGGCCAATGCGCCCGATGCGGATGGCACGTTTTTCAAAGTGCCCAAGGTGATTGAGAGATGAAAGGCAGGCTCTGGGCTCCCGGCTTTAGGAAAACCTAGAGCCTGGCGCCTAAAGCCTAGCGCCTGTTCCATGAATTTGAATTTACTCACCATCGATGCCGCGCGCTCCGCGGTGCAGGAGCGCAAGACCAGCGCTACGGCGCTGGCCGAGGCGTATTACGCCAAGATCGAGAGCGACGATCCGAAGATTGGCGCGTATCTCACCTTGTCGATGGAGCGCGCGATGGCCAAAGCCATCGAAATGGACGCGCTGGCGGCGAAGGGCGAGAAGCTGCCGCCGCTCGGCGGAGTGCCGGTTGGGATCAAGGACGTGATGGTCACCAAGGGCGTGCGCTCGACGGCGGGATCGAAGGTTTTGGGCAACTACATTCCGCCGTACGACTGCACGGCCGTGGCGCGCCTTGAAGCTGCGGGCGCGGTCGTGCTGGGCAAACTGAATTGCGATGAGTTTGCCATGGGATCGTCAAATGAAAATTCCGCGTGGAAGCCGGTGCACAACCCCCGTGATTTGAGCCGGGTGCCGGGCGGATCGTCCGGAGGTTCGGCGGCGTGCGTCGCGGCCGACATGGCGGTGGTGGCGCTGGGGTCGGATACTGGCGGGTCCATTCGGCAGCCGGCTTCGTTTTGCGGCGTGGTGGGATTGCTGCCAACTTATGGGCGGGTGTCGCGCTACGGGCTGATTGCGTTTGCTTCGTCACTCGATCACATTGGGCCGCTGACGAAAACGGTGAAGGATACGGCGATCGTGCTGCGAACCATTGCGGGACGCGATCCCATGGATTCCACTTCCGCGGAAGTGCCGGTGCCGGACTACGTTGCGGAGTTGGATAAGCCGGTACGCGGGATGAAGATTGGCATCGCCAAGGAGTATTTGAGCGAAGGGCTCGATGCGGAAGTACGCGGCGCCGTCGAAGGCGGAATTCAGAAACTGGCCCGCTTGGGCTGCGAGATCGCGGAGATTTCGTTGCCGCATACTAAGTATGCCGTTCCCGCGTACTACATTGTGGCCACGGCGGAAGCGTCGTCGAATCTGGCGCGCTTCGACGGCGTGCGCTATGGGCATCGCTCGAAAGATGTGCGAACGCTTTCCGATATGTATCGGCATAGCCGGGATGAAGGCTTTGGCGCGGAAGTGAAGCGGCGCATCATGCTCGGAACCTATGCGCTGAGCGCGGGTTACTACGACGCGTATTACTTGAAGGCGCAGAAGGTTCGTACACTGCTGGCGCGCGATTTTGAGGAAGCGTTCAAGAACGTTGACGCCATCGTGACGCCGACCAGTCCGACGGCGGCGTTCAAGCTGGGCGAGAAGGTGGATGATCCGCTGGCCATGTACCTAGCGGATATTTATACGGTGACCGCGGACCTGGCGGGGATTCCGGGGATTTCGATTCCTTGTGGGGCGACGAAAGAGAAGTTGCCGATTGGGATGCAGATTCTGGGAAAGCATTTTGGGGAAGCGACGATTCTGCGCGTGGCGCACGCGTATGAAACCGCTGCGTAAGGAGGCGAGTGTCTGAGATTGCAGCAGAAGTCAATTTCGTACACAATGTCGGGCCGTGAAGTTTCCTTTGTTAACATCGTTTTTCGGTGGCATCTTAATTTTCGCGGCGTGCGCCTATTTCGCATATAGCTGCTCGCTTCCGCTTTTCCATAAACACGAACAAGCAAAGTTGTTTCAGTCCTTGGCGAAACCGGATGCCGAGGAGCTGCGCAGCGTGTCTTTCGTCTGCTTCAGCCTCGCGGCCACAGAATTCAGACCGCTGCGGGATATGGAGACTGCACTGCCGCGAGAGGTACAAGACCTTATTCGCGTCCGGAGACAGGCGGCCCAGGAACTTTGGCCGATGATCGATCTTCGGCTTGCGAAGGACTATGCAGTGATGACGTCATTAGACAAACAAGGTGGCAATCTGACTTTGGAAGCCGAACATAGGAAGTCGGCGACGGATCTACTGCGGTCCCTGGGCTGGCAGGATGTTTCAGAAGGCGTCATTGTTGCGGTCGGAGACGAAGAAGTTCATTCGAGGTTCAAATGACACGGGCCGTCAGGATCACTTTTGCCGTTGCCGCCGTTCTTGGCTTGGGGACTGGGCTTGGTTGGGGTTATGCGACGGGAAGAGATATCAGTCAGCTATATGCGGATTCTCTGCCGGAAATGGCTCCGATGTTGGGGGACTTCGCCGTTCAGCAGGTCGAAAGCGCGGATACTGACCATGCAAGGCAGGCCCTGCGGTTGGAGATCAGCATCCTGGAGAAAATTGAGCTTCTAATAGACAACAAATGTTGTCGGGGAGAGCTTGCCCTTGCCTACGTGCGTTTAGGCACAGTCGAAGACGCAGCAGGTCAAACACAGGCAAAAGAGGCAGCTTTCAATCAGGCAAGAAGATTGTTCGGCCGGAATGGACTTACAGACGACGAGATGAGAAGCATTGTGAAAAAGATAGATGGAGCGAATGCACGTATTGATCCGACGTCGCATTGATTTGCTCTCCGCGCACATAGAAAATGCATAGGTCCTTCGGCGGCTGAAGCCGCCTCAGGATGACAAAAGGGGAAGGAGTTTTGAGGGCGACGGTTTTCGGTTCGGTAACACAAGGTCCCTCGACTGCGTGAGAAGTTTCGCGGCGCGAAACTTCTAACTGCGCTCGGGATGACAAATTAACAACCACATGCCGTGAATATCGGCTCAAGCAGGGCGGACACAATGTCCGCCCGATTTTTTTGGAGGAGAAAACAATATGCAATCCAATTCGATGATGAAGGCAGTCTTGGCGGTAGTGCTTTGCATTTCTATGGCGGCAACGGGCTGCAACGCGCAATGGATCAGCGTGGCACTGGCGGATTTGCCCGTGCTGACGCAGATGGCGCTCAACATTGCCACGCTTGCGGTCACGCTGCAATCGGGCAAGCAACTGAATCCGGCGGACGCGGCCGCCATTCAAAGTATTTCCGCGGAAGCGGGCAAGGATCTTAACCTGCTGCAGACTTTGTACGACCAGTACAAGGCGAATCCCAGCACTACGACGCTGCAGGAAATCAGCGGCGTGATCGCGACCGCCAACACCAACCTGCCTGGGCTGCTGGCAGCGGCGCACATCAGCGATCCGGTACTGGCCGCCAGAATCACGGCGGGAGTGAGTTTGATTCTGGCGACGGTGCAGAGTTTTGCGGCGTTGATTCCGCAGACGGCTCCGGCTACCTCGCAAACCATTTCGGCCCAGACCATCGCCGTACCTAAGGCGAAAGACCTGAAGAAGCGCTGGAACGAGCAAGTGTGCGCGCCAACCGGCAACGCGGCGCTCGATTCCGCTTTCGCGGCGTGTGCGCTGAGATAGCCGCCATGAGTCTTCCAAACATTGCGGTAACGAACGCCTCTACCTGCCTGAGCGATGGGCAGGTAGAGGCTGTACTTCCAGCTTTGCAAAAGCAGGTTAGCCAGGATTTCAGAGCGTATTGGGATTTGGACTGCACTTTGACATTCCTGCCGAAAGATCAGAGTTTGCCGTTGGGATGGTGGCAGATTGTTTTGATTGACGATCCGGACCAGGCGGGGGCGCTCGGCTATCACGAGATGACGGCGCAGGGATCTCCTCTTGGCAAAGTCTTTGCCGGGCTGGATATTCGCAGTGGATATTCGTGGACGGTGACGCTTTCGCATGAACTGCTCGAGATGCTGGCCGATCCGTGGATCAATTGGTGCGCGCAGGGCTCGGATGGAAAGATTTATGCGCTCGAAGTGAGCGACGCGGTCGAGGCGGACGCGCTGGGCTACAAGATCGACGGCGTGCTGGTGTCGGATTTTGTCACGCCGGCATGGTACGAGGCGACGGAAGCGGATCGGATGGATTTTCAGCGGCATGTTTCGCGAGCATTGCAACTGGGGGCAGGAGGGTACATCTCGATACTAGATCCGGCGAAGGGATGGACGCAGATCACGGCGGAGGGCGCGGGTGGGCCGAAAATTCTTGCGGGAAGCCGGCGGCAGCGGCGGGGGATGGAGAGGGCGAAGTGGCGGACAAGTGAGCGCGGCTGACGGGAATTGTGAGCTTGCGTCGTTCGAGGCTGGGAAATGCAGGTCCTTCGACTGCGTTCGGCTACGCCTCTCTGCGCTCAGGACGACAGGGCAAAGCTGGAGGAAGAAAAAGCAGATTCCTCGCTACGCTCGGAATGACAAAGTGTTTGGATTTATTTTCTGCGCCAGCGAACGCCGTCTTTGGTGTTTTCGACCAGGATGCCGGCGGCGACGAGTTCTGCGCGGATGGCGTCGGACTGCGCGAAGTTGCGGGCGTCGCGAGCGGATTTCATGGCGGCGAGCTTTCTGTTGACCTCGTCGTCGGAAAGCTGGTTGGAGCGGGCGATCTCAACGAGTGCGGGGCTGATGTCTTTTTCGCGGCCGACGGTTTTGGCCCAATCAGCGATGGCTTTCATCTTGCCGGCGTCGTCGTCTTTCAAGACTGCGAAAGATTTCGTCGAATTGTTCGAGGACGGTAAGAATGATTGGCACGTCGCCGCTTTTCATCTCGCCGGAATCGATGGCGGCGTTGGCGGCGCGGACCATGTCGAAGATTGCGGCTTGGGCTTGCGCGGTGTTGAGGTCGTCTTCCATGCCGGCGCGCATGGCGTCGGCGCTGGCAGTGGCTAGTTTGGCCATGCTTTCGCTGGCGCCGGCAGGAAAATGAGTGGTGGTGAGGCGCAGATGGAAATTGCGCAGGCGGTCGACCGAGGCGGCGGCCTGCTGCAATCCGTCGAAAGTGAAATTGAGTTGCGTGCGATACGGAACCGAAGCCAGCAGGAAGCGGATGGATGACGGACGGTAGCCTTTCAACACCAAATCACGAAGAGTGAAGAAATTGTTCAGGCTCTTCGACATCTTCTCGCCTTCGATCAGCAAGAAGCGGGTGTGGAACCAGAAATGGGCGAAAGGCTTGCCGGTGGCGGCTTCCGATTGCGCAATCTCGTTTTCGTGGTGAGGGAAAATCAAGTCTTCACCGCCGGCATGCAGGTCGAAAGTCTCGCCGAGAGTTTCGATCGACATGACCGAACACTCCACGTGCCAGCCGGGACGGCCGGGGCCGATGCTGGTTTCCCAGAAAGCCTCGCCGGGTTTAGGGGCTTTCCAGAGAGCGAAGTCCCGAGCGCTGTCCTTGTCGTACTCGTCGAGGTCGACGCGGGCGCCATCTTCTAGGTTGGAGAAGTCTTTTTTCGAAAGCTTGCCGTAGCCGGGAAATTTGGCGATGCGGAAATAGTAGGAGCCGTCTTCGGCGCGGTAGGCATATCCCTTCTTCACCAGGGCGGCGATAAACTCGCGCCATCTTCTGGATGTTGTCGGTGGCGCGCACCAGGATCGGCTGCTGAATGTTCAGAGTGGCGGCGTCTTCCAGATAGGCTTGCTCGTACTTCGCGGTGTATTGCTTGACTTCGAGGCCCTCGGCAGCAGCGTTCTTGATGATCTTGTCGTCGACGTCGGTGATGTTGGTGACGTGGCGCACTTTGTAGCCGCTTTGCAGCAGGAAGCGGCGTAGCACGTCGACGGCGACGGCGGTGCGCAGGTTGCCGACGTGGACGTAGTCGTAAACGGTGGGTCCGCAGGCGTACATGCGGACTTGGTTATTCTCCAAAGGGTGAAACTCTTCCAGTTTGGCGGGGAGCGTGTTGTAGAGGCGCAGAGCCATGCGGAGGGTGGCGGACGGAATCATTCATTCTAGGGGCGGGGAGTGGGGCGGTCAAATGTTGGTGCGTTGCGTGCTGGCTCCCCCTAGAGGCAACATCCTAAAGCGCACGGTTCGCGGAGAAAGGCCGCGGAGAACGCTGAGAAAGCGGCTAGACATGGGTTGGGGCTGGAGGAACATGCGTGGCGTGCAAGCGCTGGCCGACAAGGAAAACATAGTGCACGGCGGAGACGATGGTGAACAGGAAAGTGGCACGCAGAAAAGTCAGGCGGGTGATGACGATCCAGCGAAGCGGCTCCACTTGCAGCAGCAGAGTGAAGAACACGGCGGCCACTTGCGAAAAAGTGTTGGCCTTGCCAAAAATGCTGGGGCGGAAATCGCGCAGACCGGCAATGGCGTAGAGAATGGCGCTGGCGACCACGATGCCCATGTCGCGGCTGAAGACCAGCACCGTGAACTTCCAGGGAATCATGTGCAGGATGGACAGTACGAGGAACATGGTGCTGAGCAGGAATTTGTCGGCAATGGGATCGAGATACTGCCCCAGCATGGTTTGCTGCTTGAGGGTGCGGGCCAGCAGGCCATCCAGTCCGTCGCTGAGGCCGGCCAACACAAACAGAATAAGCGCCCAGGTGTAGTGGCCGGCGACCAAATTAATTACGACGAAGGGCACGAACACCATGCGCAGCAAGGTGAGCTGGTTGGGCGCGGTGAGAAATGGAGAAAGCTTCACGGGCGCTCCTGGCGAGCGTCGAGATGTGAGGGCGATAGTGCGACGGCGGGATCGATGCCGGTTTTCGCGGCAAAACGCTGGGCGAGCGAAGGCAGGCCCGCGCCGGGCAGATCAAGCTCCATGCGCTCCACGCGATGCATGGGGAAGAATACGACGCCGGGTGAGAAGGGCTCGCCGTCCTTGACCATGGCGACGCAATCGTCTAACGAAGAGAGGTCGATACCGGAGAGGCTCAGGCCTTCGAGAGCCACGGCGAGGATCGCACCCCAGAATTTCTCCCGCGGATTGCCCAGGGTGAGGATGACCATGACGCCGGGGAGAAAGGGACTTCCGGAGGGAGCCGCCGGGGGCTGACTGGAGCCGCGCACATCGCTCTGCACCTCACTGTTGTTCACTTTAGCGATTGTCGCTGCGAACGCCCCGCTTTGGCAACTGAGATCATCCAAGATATGCAAGTTGATCCAAGACGGGCGGAGGTGCGCCGTTGCCGGGGCGCGGCGTGCTGGGTACAATGAGAAACAATGTAGGCGCGTAGCTCAGTTGGTTAGAGCGCTACCTTGACACGGTAGAGGTCGCTGGTTCGAGTCCAGTCGTGCCTACCATATCTTTCAATCGCTTAGCCGCTCCCGCCGGAAGAACGAAAGCCCGCACAACCGCAGCGCGGAATGCGCCGCGCCCTGAAATCGCTCGCCTTACTTGGCAGGGCTCTGCGTCATGCTGTCATAAACGCTCGGCACGATTCCCTTGCCTTCTTCGACTGCGAAATAGCGATCCACCGATGGCAGGGAAACCTGCTCCACCAGGCCGCTAGGCCAGCGAATCTCGACGTTGTCCACTTTGGCCGAGTCGCCGAGGCCGAAGTGCGCACGCTGATCGTTGGAGGACTCGAAGCTACCCCCGCTGAGGATGTCGTCGCGCTGGCGCACGCCGCCGGCGGTCAGGTATACCGTGGCTCCGACGGCATCTCGAGGACTCTTGGGGCCGCCGATCAACTTCAGGCCGACCCAGTGATGCTTGTCCGGATTGACATTGAGCAACAGAGTCGGGACCTGATCCAGGTTGTTTATCACGACATCAATCTTGCCGTTGTTGAATAGATCGCCAAAAGCCGCGCCCCGCCCGGGAATGACCACGGCCAGGCCGGTGCCTTCGACGGCAGGGATGAGTTCGAATTTCTGGCCGTGATCCACATTGTGAAACAGCAGCGGACGTTGGGCGAACGATACGCCCCAGTGATGTTGATCCACTTGCGGGTAAACGTGGCCGTTGACGGTGAGAATGTCTTTCCATCCATCGTTGTCGTAGTCGATGAATTCGGTGCCCCAGGTAAGAAACGGATAGGTGACGTCGGCCATGCCCATTTCGGGGGTGATTTCGGTGAAGAAGGCTTTGCCATCGTTGCGGAACAGCGGCTTGTAGTCGTCGGAGAAGGTTCCGGTGTAGAGATCGAGCAGGCCATTGTTGCGATAGTCGCCGATGGCCAGGCCCATGTTGGCAACCTCCATGCCGTCCTGATTCACGGCAAAACCGGAAGAGAAGCTGGCGTCGGTGAAGGTTCCGTCTCCATTATTGATGTAGAGATAGTTGGGAGTGGAGTCGTTGGCGACCAGCAGATCCACCTTGCCGTCGTTAGCGATATCCACGAACACGGCGGTGAAGCCGTAGAGGCCTTGTTCATCGGCCACGCCGGCTTTCTCGCTGACATCGGTAAAAGTGCCGTCGCCGTTGTTATGAAATAGATGGTCGGGTTCGCCCGGCAAGCCGCGTGGGCCGCACATGACGCTGACGCCGCGAAATTGGCAGTAGGAAAATGAATTGGGACCGGGCTTGGCTTGAACGGAAGACGGTTCATGTCCCAGTGAACGTAGCCGGGAACAAACAGGTCGAGCCGGCCGTCGCCGTCGTAGTCGCCCCAGGTGGCGCCGGTCGACCAGTTGCCGAGCGTGACACCGGCTTTTTCGGCGACGTCGGTGAAGGTGCCGTCGTGGTTGTTGTGATAGAGGCGGTTCTTTCCATAGTTGGCGACGTAGATGTCGGGCCAGCCATCGTTGTCGTAGTCGCCGACGGCCACGCCAAATCCCCAGCGATCGTTGGTCACGCCAGCTTTTTCGGCGACGTTGGTGAAAGTGCCGTCGTGATTGTTGTGGAACAGCGCGGCATGGGGCGGTTCGGTCCTTGCCGTCCAGCGCGTCGAAGGTCGAGCCGTTCACCAGGTAGATATCGAGCCAGCCATCGTTGTCGTAGTCGAGGAGCGCGACGCCGGAGCCGGTAGTTTCAAGGATGTAGTTCTTCTCGGGAGTGCCCATGGTGTGGCGCCAGGTGGTCAGTCCCGCCTTGGCAGCGATGTCCTGGAAGACGACGGGGCCATCCTTGACGAATCCTCCGGCGGTGATGGGGCGATTCTGGGAGTCAAAGACGGGAGCAAAGTGTCCGCCGGTAGCCGAGCCACTTTGCCCGCTCGAAGCGGTATCGGAAGGTGACGAAGGGGCAGGAATTGGTTCTTGGGCCGCGACCAAGTTGTAAGGACAAAGAAAAAGAGAGAGGAGAAGTACGAGCTTTTGCATAGACAGAGGCCAAACTCGCAATTCTACAAATATGTGAGAACGGGCGCAATCAATGGACGAAATCGGCCGGGATCCACAAAAGCCGGCAGTCCGCCCCTGCAGTCGACGGTCTCCAACCTTCCGGAGTGAACCGCTGCGGCGCGCTACAACGGAACCTACCCGTTTCGATGCAAAGGTTCACGGGCTCAGGTTCCTGAGCGCGGAACACTTTACCCGCCGACTATTGCGGGACTGTGACAATCCGGCCGCCCATTTTGGGGTAGGCCGGCCTGATTGGCAGAATCCCCCAACCTTCGTAACCTTCGGCCAGGCGGGAACCACGAAAATTCCACGAGCCTTGTGCTAGCCTTTTTCCCACTGAAATGGGGCGTAGGAGGATTTTTTCGTGGTCGTGGAGACTCGCGTCCCAGCATTGCCCATTGTTGTCGTCCGCGAAGGGTTGCGCCTGCCGGATGCCAAGATTCGGAGGTCGCGGCTAGCTTGTGTTGACCTGCTTCGCGGCGTGGCCATGCTCCTCATGGCTTTGGAACATACCCGCGACTTCTTTACCGGGGTAAGGTTCGCGCCCGAAGACCTTGCCCACACCTCCGGCCCGCTCTTCTTTACTCGCTGGGCAAGCCATTTTTGCGCACCAATATTCTTCTTTCTGGCTGGGACAGGCGGGTACTTGTCGCTGGCGCGAGGCAAGTCCGTGGCGGAGGTTTCCCGATTCTTTTGGACACGCGGCTGGGTGCTGGTGGTGCTGGATTTGACGGTCACCGGCTATGGCTGGGCATTTCAGTTTCCCTACCTGCACAGCGGGGTGATGTGGTCCCTGGGGTGGTCGATGATCGCGATGGGGTTGCTGGTCCGCTTGCCGGTCCCATGGATTGGAGGGGTGGGAGCGGGAATCATTGTGGGTCACAACCTGTTGGACCACGTAAATCCCGCCGCGTTCGGCCGCTTCGGCGACCTATGGCTCATGCTGAACGGCCACGGCTGGTTCTGGTTGGTTCCCGACAAGCTTCCGTTCTTTGTTCTTTTCTCGACGCTTCCGTGGGTGGGAGTGATGGCCGCCGGTTACGCCTTTGGCGCACTGCTGACGGGTCGTTGGAGACGGCGGGTTTTCTGGATTGGCGCGTGCCTAACCTTTGCCTTCCTATTTCTAAGATTCTTCCACTTGTACGGCAACGGCCAGGCCAGTTTGTATCCCGGGTTTGCGGGAGCGGCGGGTCCGTGGAAGGTGCAAGCAACCCCGGCTCTGACCATCATTTCGTTCTTCGACACGTTGAAATATCCGGCCTCGCTGCAATTCCTGCTGATGACACTCGGCCCTGCGCTCATGGCGTTGGCTGGGTTCGACAAGATCAATCCGAAACGCGGACTGGCAAAGACTGTTCTGGTATTCGGCCGGGTGCCGCTTCTTTTCTATGTGCTGCACCTCTACTTGATCCATGCGCTGGCGGCGTGGGTGGCCCTCATTTGCGGACAAGAGTACGCTTGGCTGATGTATGGAGGATTTGTTTTACATCCGATCCCTTACGGCTACGGTCACGGCCTGCCCTTTATCTACGGAATGTGGCTGCTGCTTTTGTTGCTCATGTACACACCCTGCAAGATGTATGCGGAGTTCAAACGACAGCATCCGGACCGCCCGTGGTTAACTTACTTCTAGAGATGGAGATCTGCGGCGCGTCGGCCACGCCCGCTAGGAACCCGGCGCCCGTTCCGGCATGGCGGTGGGCAAGGGGCGGTAGCCGTCGCGAGTGCGAATACGATATCTGCCGCCAGCCTGGCCCACGACTTTCACACTGATGGCGCGCCAGCCGCGATTGGGGTTGGGTTGGGGGTAGTAGCTGATGGAATAAAGGTGGGCTAATCCTCGCGGATGGACGCGAAAGCCTTCTGCTGGTCTTTCCAATCCTTGGCAAAATAGGCTTCGCCGCCGGTGGCGGCGCTCATGCGCTCGAACACCAGGCTGGAAACGGGTTCGAGTTCAGCGTCGCGAGTGCTGATCATGTAGATTGGTATGCCTTCCGATTGGGCCAACTCGGCCACGTCTTCCGGAGGCACCATGCTGGCATCGTCGGGACCGTTGGAAAGACACGACCACGACTTTTCTGCCGCTATACTGGCCGGCATCCTTGATGGTCAGCAGCAAGGAGTTATAGAGCGCGGCATCGTCGCCGGCGACGGTGGAGCGCACGCCGCGCAGGACTTGCGAGCGATCGGTGGTCAGGGTCGAGGCACGGGAAAGATCGCGGCTGTAGGAATAGAAAGCGATGCGGTCGGGACCTTCCAGGGAACGGACGAATTCCGTGATGGCGTCCTGCGCGTACACAAAGCCGTGGTACATGTAGTTGCTGGTGTCGAACAGGATGAAGACATTGGCGCCCACCATGGCGGAAGTCAAGTCGGAGAAGCCCTTGGAGGTTTCCGCTAAGTTGCCTTGGGGAACGCCGGGCAGGGTGGCGGGGGTGCGCGTGCCTTCGGATCCCACGCCGAGCAGACTTCGCGTGGGCCCGTTGCCTTCG
>CAVZMC010000022.1:0-15840 GCA_963776125.1 uncultured Acidobacteriaceae bacterium
GGGTAGTAGGGATTCGCCAGGTGAAGCTCAATCTGCTCCCGATTCTGGTCTGTCACGGTATCGAAGCAAGTGTCTTGGGCACGACCGCGAAATGGCGCGATAACCTCGTATCCTTGCCGTCGCAATAAATCCACGATCTTAACCACGTCGTCGCGGTTCAGGATGCGAGCTCTCATGCCGCTACCTTCTCGACGCAGACCTGCACGGTTCCCTCTTCGCCGGCGCCCAGGATCTGTTCTTCCACTTCCCGCACAAAATAAGGCACAAAAATGGTGCCGCTCCGTACTTCCGGGGTCACCCGCGCGGTGGAGACCGCCGATGCAGTCGCCGCGCGCAGCCGAATTTTTTCTCCATCGCGGATGCCAAGTTGCTTGGCATCGTCGGTGCTGACTTCGACGAACCCATCGGGATAGTCGAGCAATAACACCCGATACTCGCGCTGCAGGGTCTCGCTATGGCGGATGAGCACATTCTGATTCCAGTAATAGAGCGAATGCCCGAAGACTAAAGTGAAAGGGAACTCCTTCGACGCTCCCGGTTCCTCCGCCGGCTTAGGCACCGGTACAAACTTGAACCGAGCTTCTCCATTCTCGCCGGCAAACAGGTACGGGGTCCCCAGCGGATTCTCGGTGGTGCACGGCCATTGGCGGCCATACTCCCGTCCCAGGTTTTCGTAGCTGGCGCCGCTATAAAACGGCACTGCATCGGCGATCTCGTCCATTACTTCGGCCGACGATTGATAGTTCCACGTGCTCCCCATCAGCCGGGCGACCTGCATGATTTGCCGCCATGCCGGTGTCAGTCCCGCTGGGGGCTCAACCACCTTCTGGGCCAACTGGATGCGGCGCTCGGTGTTGGTGAAAGAAACGCGCTCTTCGCCAAATGCGGTGGTGGGCAGTACGACGTCAGCGAAGCGAGCGGTTTCCGTCATGAATAGGTGCTGGACTACCACGAGTTCGCACTGGCGAATCGAACTTGCCGCGTCGGCTAACGCGGCTGTACTGATGGGATCGTAGCGGCAAAGCCACAGGGCTTTGATGTTGCCTTCTCCAGCCAGGAGCGAGCGGGCCGTCAGGCCCGGACGGCTGGGAAGCCTGCATTTCCATTTCTTTTCAAACCCATCGCGGCTGGCTGCATCCGTTACCGCCCGATAGCCTGGCAGGCGATCCGGCAGCATGCCCATGTCGCAGACACCCTGCAGGTTGTTCTGCTCGCTGAGGGCGAAGATGCCCGCTCCCGGCTTGCCCAGGTTCCCGGTAAGCAGCGCCAAGTCCACAATTGCCCGGATGTGGTCTGGCGTACGCGATTCGATTCCGGTGGAGTAGAGAATGGCCGCGGACTTTGCGCGGGCGATGGCCAGAGCTGCGCCCTCAATCAAATCCGGAGCAACCCCCGCGGTTTCGGCTGCGTTCAACAGATCGTAGCGGCGCGCGTTGCCGGCAAACTCGTCGTAGCCGCGGCAACGGTTTCGAATGAAGCCAACATCCATCAGCCCGCGGTCGATGATGATCTTGGCCATGGCTCCATAGAGCATCGGTTCCGTGCCCGGCCTGATTTGGAGAAACACATCGGCGCTCTCCGCCAAGCGATGCCGGCGGGTCCCGATCACAATGAGCTGGGCGCCTTTCAGCTTGGCCCGCAGCACGGCGCCGCCCAGGGTGGGCAGCCGGCGCGCTAGGTCCACGCCGTCCACCACAATTGCCCCGCTCAGCGTCAGCTCGGAAATGGAATTCGAGGTCGCGGGAACGCCAAGCATGTCGAGCAGGACGTCGATCGAGTTATTGCCATAAACGCCGGTCCCGTGGTCGACGTTGTTTGTGCCAATAACGGCGCGCGCCAGCTTCTGCAGAAGATACGATTCCTCGTTGGAACACCGCGGCGAGTTCAGAAACGCTAGACCGTCCGGCCCGTAGCGGTTGCGGATTTCCAGCAGGCGGGTCGCAATGAAGGTGAGAGCCTCATCCCAGCTGACTTCTTCAAAAGCGCCGTGTTTTTTAACCAGAGGCTTGGTCAGCCGGTCAGGAGAAGCGGCGATTTCGTGCACATGCCAACCGCGCACGCAGATTCGGCCGGCATTGGTGGGATGAGAACGGCTGGGATACACGCCCACGACCTCATTGCCGGCGGTTTCGAGGTAGAGACCGCAACCTACTCCGCAAAAAGTGCAGGTCGTAAGGTGATGGGCCATGCGCGCCTCCCGCGCAGTTCTACTCAAGCACCTGAGGACAAAAAGCGACACAGCTTTGCCGCAACCCTTTTTGAATGTTATTGAGACTATGAGCCAGGAAATGTGATTTGGGTCACTCCGACGCGTGATTGAAAGTTGGGACGGCGAACCAGTCTGAGCTGCGTAAGAATACGTTCATGGATGCTGGATGCATTACCGCGCCCGCCCGCGCCGGAACAACGTTTTCGTCGATCCGCTAGTTCCGTCCGCTGCCTGGAAAAGCGGCCAGGCGATGGCGGCGGAACTCGCTGACATCAAAAGCATCCTCTTCCAGCGAGGCTTCTTCTTCCGCCCATTCCTGGGATTCGGCCCGTTCTAACCGCTTCAATAGTTGCGTGGCACAAGAGGCGCAACAAAAACCCGTGGTCCGCTGCGGTTCTCCGTTTCGATCCAGGGTGTGGTAGTCGTAATTGAATACGGGAGGGTGCAAGGAACAGACCGTGCACACTGCAGGTGCTTCGTGTAGCGGATCAAATCCAGCGAAAAAAAGGCTGTCGATCATGGTACGCCTCCGTTGTGCGGCGTCTCCTTGAAACACTTAATTACAACCTGTCTTGCCCGAATAGGCGGTGACTCAGGCCACCGGCCGGCGTGAGCGGCGTCACACTGCTCTCCTAGCGGGCCTCCGGCTGGTTCCCTATCGTGAGCTTCGCCGCCTAAATTTCACGACGGCGAATGGTCTGGGTGCTCCGCCAACCATCGCTGATACGACTTCCAGCCTGGGCACCAACCGGTGTGCCAACGCCAGAGGCGAGCAAGCAACGAAGTCGGGTGCTCTTCCGCTTTTCGTCTGAGGCCACAGTTTTCGCATTTCGGTACCGTACTCATATCCGCACCTCTTGTTTCAATCTCACCACTGATTGGTCGTCAAATATTCGTGGATGGATTTTGCCGCCCTGCGGCCGGCTCCCATAGCTAGGATCACGGTCGCGCTTCCGGTGACGATGTCGCCTCCGGCAAATACGCCTTTTCGCGAAGTACGCTGGGTTCCGGAGTCAGCCTGAATGTAGCCGCGTTTGTCCGTGCCCAGGCCGGGGGTGGTACTTTGCACAATTGGATTGGCGCTGGTGCCAATGGCAATCACGGCCACCGACAAAGGCAGATCGAATTCCGAACCCGCAAGCGGAACCGGCCGCCGGCGCCCCGATGCGTCCGGCTCACCCAGTTCCATGCGCACGCAGCGGACCCCACCGAGCCAGCCGTCAGAGTCCGGCAAGAACTCGACCGGGTTGGTCAGCATGCGGAACTCAATTCCCTCTTCGCGCGCGTGCTTCGCTTCTTCCGCCCGCGCCGGCATCTCAGCCTCGCTGCGGCGATAGATCACGTAGGCTTTGCGCGCGCCCAGGCGCAGAGCGGAGCGGATGGCGTCGAGCGCTGTGTTTCCACCGCCGATCACGGCTACATCCTTGCCATGCAAGTCCACCATGGGCTGGTCGTAGGTGGGAAATTTATAAGCTTTCATCAAATTGATACGCGTCAAGAACTCATTCGCGGAATACACGCCATTCAAGTGCTCGCCCGGAACGTTCATGAACACGGGCAGCCCGGCGCCGGTTCCGATGAACACCGCGTCGTAACCCTCTTCCTCCATCAGTTCGTCGATGGTCACAGTCCTGCCGATGACTACATCCGTCTCGAACTCCACGCCCATGTCGCGCATGTAATCGAGTTGCTCGCGGATGATCTGCTTGGGAAGACGGAACTCGGGAATCCCGTAAACCAGCACCCCGCCGAGTTCATGCAGCGCTTCAAACACCCGGACCTTGTGCCCCCTCTGCACAAGGTCCCCGGCGACCGTCAACCCGGAGGGCCCGCTGCCCACGACGGCCACTCTTTTTCCGGTCGGCGGAACTCGAGGAAGATGGCGCACCCCCATGCGTTGCTCATAGTCGGCGACGAAGCGTTCCAAGTATCCGATACCCAGCGGCTTCACTTTTTTGCCCATCAGGCAGCCGCCTTCGCAGTGGTCTTCCTGCGGGCAAACGCGTCCGGTGATGGCGGGCAGAACATTGTCTTCGCGAATTTTGGCTGCAGCGGCCAGGAAATCTCCGGCGACAATCAGCTGAACGAATTCGCGGACCTTCACGCCGACCGGACATCGATCCGTGCAGGCCGGTTTGGCACATTCCAGGCAGCGGATGGCTTCCTGGCGCGCCAATTCCGCGCTGTAGCCGAGGTTCACTTCCGTGAAGCAACTTGCACGCGCTTCCGCCGGCTGCTCGGGCATGGGCTGCCGTGGGACTTTCATGCGCTCGCGGAGTGGCAGCACGTTCAGCGAAGGCTTGGCGGGCCGGGTCACGGCCGCGCTCCTTCGACGGCACAGCCTTCATCCGCGGCGCCGCGCTTGCCCCGTGCTTCACGTTCACACTGAAACTCTGCCAGCGACCGCTGCTCCTGCGCGCGATAAGTCCGGTTGCGCTGGACTAGCAGGTCGAAATCCACGCGGTGCGCGTCGAATTCCGGTCCGTCCACGCAAGCAAATTCGCTCTTACCGCCCACCAGCACCCGGCAACCGCCGCACATGCCGGTGCCGTCGATCATGATCGGGTTCAGGCTGACGAGAGTGCGGATGCGCTCGCCGCGCGTCATACCGGCGACGGCCTTCATCATGGGGATGGGCCCAACCGCCAGCACCAGGTCGATGCGCACACCGTTTTGGATCAACTGCCGCAGCTTGTCGGTGACGAAACCCTTGTCCGCGTAGGTTCCGTCGTCGGTCGTGATCATCAGCGAATCGCTGACCTCGCGCATCTCGCGTTCCAGAATGACCAGTTCCCTGCTCCGAGCGCCGACGATCGAGATAATCCGGTTTCCCGCGCGCTTCAAAGCGGCTGCGGTGGGGTAAGCCATGGCGGTTCCCACCCCCCCGCCCATCACCACGACCGTCCCGAACTTTGCGATTTCGGATGGCCTGCCCAGCGGCCCAACGACATCCAGAATGTGGTCTCCGGCATTCAGGGAGTTCAGCAGATGAGTGGTTTTGCCCAGCGACTGCACCACGATGCTGATGATTCCTCGAGCATTGTCGGAGCTTTCGATCGTAAGCGGGATGCGCTCTCCCTCCTCATAAACCCGCACGATGACGAATTGGCCGGGCCTTTGTTTGCGCGCGATTCGAGACGCCTCGATGTGGAACCGTTTGATACCTGGGGCGATGAATTCGGCGTGGAGGATGTTGAACAAGCGGGCCTCGCGAGCGAACTAACAGACAATTGTTTGGGAAAGCCAGCCCGCAGGCTGTGACCGGAATCACACGCAAAGTAATGTAAGGTCACACCAATCGGTTCTCCTCCCACCTTAGGCTGTCCGTACCACGTTCTAGTCTTATGGCAGCCGCGCCAAATCCTGGCTGCCACGGCCCCGGCAAACCCCGAATCGGCGGGGAAAACAGGTTCGTTGTCGAGGGAGGCATTATGAATGCATCAATCCAAATCGACGATCTGGGCAAACTGTTGCGCAGCGACCGCGTGCATTTCAATCTGCAGGCTCCTGCGCTGGTGGAATGCGCGGTGCGCCGCAGCGAAGTGCGGTTGGACGCGCGAGGAGCTCTCGTCGGTTACACCGCTCCGCATACCGGACGTTCTCCGAAAGACAAATTCATCGTGCGTGACGAAATCACCCGCGAAAGCGTCGATTGGGGAGTAGTGAACCAGCCGCTTGAGCCGGAGGTATTCGACGCGCTCTATGATCGCGTCATCGACTACCTGCACGGCCGCGAACTTTTTGTGCAAGACCTATACTCCGGCGCCGATTCCGCTTACCGGCTGCCGATTCGCGTGGTCAATCAGTTCGCCTGGCACAGTTTGTTCGCGCGCCAGCTCTTCGTCCGGCCGAGCGCGGAAGACATCGCTAGCCACCTGCCGGAATTCACCGTGCTGGCGGTTCCCGAATTCCACGCCGATCCCAAGCGCGACGGCACCCATTCCGACGCCTTCATCCTCTTGAATTTCACTCGCAGAATCGTGCTGATCGGCGGTACGTCTTACGCGGGCGAGATGAAGAAATCCATTTTCAGCGCCATGAATTTCCTGCTGCCGCCGCGCAACGTCCTTCCCATGCACTGCTCCGCCAATGTGGGACACGACGGCGTAAGCGCGTTGTTCTTCGGGCTCTCCGGCACGGGCAAGACCACGCTTTCAGCCGATCCCTCGCGCCGCCTCATCGGCGACGACGAGCACGGCTGGGGCGCCGAAGGAGTATTCAATTTCGAAGGCGGCTGCTACGCCAAGTGCATTCGCCTCTCGCAAAAGAATGAACCGCAGATCTGGAACGCCATTCGTTTCGGCTCGGTGCTGGAAAATGTCGTCCTTCATCCTCATACCAGCTTGCCCGACTACGACGATGAAAGTCTGACCGAGAACACTCGCGCGGCTTACCCCGTCGATTTCATCGAGAACTGCGTGGTGCCGGGAATTGGCGGGCATCCGCGCAATGTCGTATTCCTTACCGCCGACGCCTTTGGTGTGCTGCCTCCCATCTCACGGCTCACGCCCGAGCAGGCGATGTATCACTTCCTCTCCGGCTACACCGCCGAGGTGGCGGGCACGGAAACGGGCATCACCGAACCGCAGGCCACGTTCTCCACTTGCTTCGGAGCACCGTTCATGCCGCGGCCTCCCAAGATTTACGCGGAGATGCTGGGACGCCGCTTGCGGGAACACTCCGCGCAATGCTGGCTGGTCAACACGGGCTGGCAAGGGGGCCAGTACGGCGTTGGCGAGCGCATGGCTTTGCCCCACACTCGAGCAATGGTCAATGCCGCCGTCGAAGGGGATCTGGACAATGTGCCGTTCGAAATCGAGGCTGCTTTCGGATTTAGCATTCCGAAAGCCTGTCCCGGCGTGCCCGCGAAAATGCTAAATCCGCGGAATGCCTGGAAGGACAAAGCGGCCTACGACAGAGCGGCTGCGGAACTGAGAGATCGTTTCGTCAAGAACTTCGAGAAATTTGATGCCCCCGCGGAAGTGAAAGCGGCAGGCCCGTCGACTCGGCTATTGAGCGGGCGGACCCGGCCGAAGCGGCCAGCTAGGGTCGCCGCCTAGGGCCTGGGTAGCGCTATTTGGATCGTGGCCCTAGCCAAGTATCAATGTGCGGCCAGGTCAGGCGGTTCGCTCCGCTGCCGGCCATGATGCCGATGTGCCCGCCGGGAACGCGGAAGATTTCTTTGTCCTTGCTGCCCACCTTGGACAGGATGGCCTCCGACTGGCAGGGCGGAGTGATGTGGTCGCCCTCGGCGATCACCGTCAGCAGGTTGGCGCGCAATGCGGCTCAGGTCCACTCGCTGGCCGCGAATCATCACATTCGCCCTTCATCAGGCGATCGTTGCGGTACAGGTCGACGATGAGCTGGCGGAAGGCTCCGCCGGCCAGCGGAATGTTGTCCGTGACCCAGGTATTCATGGCGTGCCAGGCTTCGACCACCTGCGGATTGTCCAGGTTGTCCCAGAGCTTCAGGTAGTTGCCGATGTAGTTCTCCACCGGCTTCAGCGCCTTGGCGCCGTAGTCGATCATCTCGCCCGGCATGTTGCCGAAGGCCGCCAGCACCTTGTCGACGTCGAAGTAGCGCTCGTCCACCCAGCGCGCGAAGGTGAGATGTCCTTCTGTTGGAGAAATCCAGCGGCGCGGTCAGCAGGATCAGGTTGCGCAGGCCGTCGTCGGGCCGCAGGGCGGCATAGATCGTGGTCAGAATGGCGCCGATGCACCAGCCCAGCATGCTGAACTCTTCGGAGCCGGAGACGGCCTTGAGCTTGCGGATGGCTCGCGGCATGTATTCCAGGGTGTAGTCGTCGAACTTCAGATTCTTGTCTTCCAGCCCGGGCGCGCCCCAGTCCAGCAGGTACACGTCGTAGCCGCTGCTTCACCATGAACTCGACAAAGCTGTGGCCGGGCCGAAGATCGAGAATGTAGGGCCGGTTCATCAGCGCGAAGACCAGCAGCAGCGGAACGGGATGCCGCTTCTCTTCGGGCACCACGGGAATGTAGCGGTAGAGCTTGGCCTTGTTGAGCGTCCAGACCAGTTCTTTGGGCGTTTGCGCAATCGGCGCTCGCGTCGTCACCACCTTGGTGAACGTCGCAGCTTTCCTTCCAGGGCAGTGAATTGGTCAATGACAACCGTGCTGTCTGCCATTTCTATCTCGCCCCTTTCTTTGCGGACCGCCTTTCCGGTTGCCAGTTTCCCGACCGATTCCGCGGGCGACCGGCTTAGTCAGCAGATTCTCAATGCGGTCCAGCTTGGCATCCATGTCGTCCAGCCGCATTTCCACATTGGTAAACCGCTCGGCCAGACCTGACGAAATCCGCCCGCGAAGGCATGCTGAGTTGCTGGAGTGCCTGCAGCATGGCCTTCTCGGTGGCTTCGCGAAATGGAGCCGACGCCGAAAGACAAGTGTCGAGCATAGTTCCACTCGCCTTGGCGTAGACTTCCGAGTTCACGGCTTCCACCATGGCTTTGGCACAGGCCTCCAGGTAAGTGTCGCGCATCTCACGAAAAGCCGCCATGGGATCAAACCCGTCGCCATTCGTCGCTTGTTTGGGATCGGCCATTTGCAAATCTCCTTTCCCGGTAAGAGCACGCAGGACAATAGCCGGAGGAAGATACTCGCCGGACTCCGGCAGTCCTCCGAGTCTTCTACGACTTCGCAGTATAACGCCGCTACGCTGCCGCGGAGCGCTTCAAGGGCTTCGAAGCGATGTCCAGCATCGTCTTCTGGGTCTCGATCAGCGTATCCATGCCGCTTTGAAAGGCCTCGGCGGCGGGACTACCAGAGATCCGGAATTGCTTCTTGGCCGTCTCGTAGGCCGTCTTGTGCTGCTCTGCGTAATAATCCAGCACCTTTTTTTGCGCCGCAACAGAGTGCTCGACCGTCTGCTGGAACAGGGCGGTTACGCCTTCCGCCATCTTGGTCGCGGAGGCGCCGCGCTCCTTGGCCAGGCCCGCCACGGCATGGCTTTGCTCCACCGCCAGGTCGATGATGCCTTTCTGGGTATCCACAAAACGCTCGAACGTCTGGCCGAGCAGATCGAACAGGAAAAGCGCAGGTGTGTCCGCCATCAAGGGCAAGGGTTCTCTTCCAGGCATCGATCCACTCGGCGTTTTGCTCGGCCGCGGCTTCCAACGATTTCTTCTCCAGCTCCGCCAGCCTTTCTACGTTCTTCTCGTACAGCGGGATGAACGTCTCTACCAGTTCGGTTTTCTCATGCGACTCTCGGGTTGACTTATGGGGGGTAGTCATGTTCTGCTCCTTTCAGGAGGGAAGTATGTGCTGCATGGCAATGCTGCACTGCAGCAATCATACGCCGCTCTCCCCTGATGTCAAGCGAAAAATACGAGGCTCATGAATCGCCCTAAAGTCGTCATCAAGAAATACGAAAATCGCCGTCTCTACGACACCACCAACAGCCGCTATATCAATCTGGATGAAGTGGCGCAACTGGTGCAGGAGGGACGCGACGTCGAGGTCACCGATGCCGCCACCGGGGAGGATCTGACACGGCTGATCCTGACACAAATCATTGTGGAGCACGCCAAGGCCCCCGACTCGGCTTTCCCCATCGATGTGCTGCGCCAAATGGTGGTCGCTGGCGGACGGGTAACCCAGGAAGGCGCCCTGAACTATATGAAAGCCGTGTTCGATATGTACCAGAACGCGTACCGCGTGATGGCGCCCCCATTGGCGCCCTTTGACTTTATGCGCGCGCCGCAATCGGCAACGGGGGGAACGCCGCCGGGGGTTCCCCGCACCCCTGGAGCGCGGCCGGCACAGCAGAAACCGGAGGGGTCAGCGGAGGTCGAGGGTTTGCGGCGGAGGATCGAAGAGTTGGAGTCTCTGATCTCCCGGCCCCGCGGCAAGAAAACTCCACGAAAGCGCAAAGCTGGCTCTCGCCGCCGCTTGTGATTTTCTTGGTTTCGAATCACACGACTGTGTGATCTGGAGCACAAACAGCAGATCGGGTAAGAGCGTAGCCTGTCAGCCATCCAATATCCGCCGTTTCGCTTGCGGCGTGAAAAGGAGAGTTCGATGGCTCACAGAAATGCATCCTCGTCCGCAACCGGCGCTATCCGCAACCCGCAAGTCACGTCTTATGATTCCGGGTACGAGCACAGCCTGGAGCACTGGACAGAAGTTCAAAGAATGGTGCAAGAGTCAGCCGCCGAGGCGGTAGTGGTCAACAAATCAGCGGATCACGGCATTCTAGTCGCAGCCTGAGCCAGCGGGCGCAAGGGGGGCCTAACGGCGACCCCAGAGTGAAGTGTGTTTCGCGCAATTCTCTTACCTTGTCAAACGGGACTCCGTAGCTTACGCATTCCTTCCGCAGCGTATTTGCCCGCCCATCCGATTTTTGACGGGTACGCTCACGCCGCGACCTGATCTCTATTCTGGCCCGCTGATCCCATCACCGGCGACTGCTTGTGATGAACTAGCAACAACGCCAGGGCGCAGGAGCCCAGTCGCGCCAGCGTGTTTTCGCTGCGGCTGGTCACGACGAGAGGCACTCTCGCGCCCAGCACGATTCCCGCAACTTGTGCGTCCGCCATGCGCTCGAGTTGCTCGGTGAGCATGTTGCCGGCCTCGGCATCGGGAACCACGAAAATATCCGCCAGCCCAGCCACCGGCGAGATTACCCCTTTGGTTTTCGCCGCCTCTGGCGACACGGCCGCGTCGAACCCCAGGGGCCCATCGACTACCGCGCCGAGGATCTGCCCGCGTTCCGTCATCTTGCAAAGAACTGCCGCATCGAGCGTGGAGGTGAGCTTTACGGAGATTCTTTCCTGCGCCGACAAAATAGCAACCTTGGGTAGCGCGAGGCCGAGGGCGTGGGCGAGATCAATCGCGTTCTGCACGATATCGCGCTTGTCCTCCAGCGAAGGATAGATGTTCACCGCCGCATCCGTAATGAACAGCGGCCGCGGGAAACTGGGAACGTCGACGGCGAAAATGTGGCTTATGCGCCGCGCCGTCCGCAGGCCAAGCGGCGTATCGACGAAGCCCATGAGTTCGTCGGCGTGGAGACTGCCCTTCATCAGGGCCGCGACCTTTAATTCTCTCGCCAGGGCGACGGCCCGCTCGGCGGCGGCGTGACTGTGCTCCGTGTTTACGATCTCATAGGGCGACAGATTAAGCCCTGCCTGCTGCCCCGCAGCACGAATCTTGCTTTCCGGCCCGATGAGAACCGGCGTGATCAGCCCCGCTTGTGCTGCCTCGATGGCGGCGAGCAGTGACACGGCATCCACCGGATGCACGACCGCGGTTCGCAGCGGCGTCAGACCTCGAGTCTTTGCGATAAGCTGCCGATAGTACCGGCCCTTTTCCAGCAGCCTCACTTCCGGCAGGATGACCCGCTCCCGGGAAATCTTTTCGGTGGGCGCGATCACCTCGGCCGTGCCGCTGATGACCACCTCGCCTTTCTGGTTGGTCGCCTGGCAGTCGAGAGAAATGCGATTCCTGTCCTCGGCTTTCTCGGTGACTCTCACGCTTACGGTGATGGTGTCGCCCAGCGAGACCGGCCGCCGGAATTTGAGCGACTGCCCGAGGTAGATCGCGCCCGGGCCAGGAAGTTGCGTTCCGAGCACAGTGGAGATCAAAGCTCCACCCCACATGCCATGGGCGATAATCCGGTGGAACATGTCGCTCTTGGCATATTCTTCGTCGACATGCGCCGGGTTGACGTCGCCCGACATGATGGCGAACAGTTCGATGTCTTTGTAGGTGAGGGTGCGGGCGATGCTGGCGGAATCGCCGACTTTCAATTCGGCAAACGTGCGGTTTTCGATTCGATCCACGAATCCTCCTCCTCCACCAGTCGGCGTGGCCGAAGAGGCCGGCGAAACGGCTAGTTCAGGCGGATCAGAAGTGGAACCCTCCGCCGCAAATCAGCACCTCGCCGGTCACATAATCGGAAAGCGGCGAGCAGAAAAACAGCACCGCGCCCGCGGCTTCCTCAGGACTGCCGAGCCTGCCCAGCGGGCAGGCGTTTTTCACCGCGTCCAGCATCTGCGGTTGCACGCCGATTCTGATGCGATGCCCCTTCATCTTCACGTGCGCCTCGTCGCCGGTAAGCGGCTGCGCCAGCCGGGTTTCGATGAGGCCAAAGCCCACCGCATTCACGTTCACGTTGTAGCGGCCCCATTCCTTGGCCATGGTTTTCGTCAGCCCAATCACTCCCGCCTTCCCGGAAGAGTAGCCGGCCTGGCCGGGGTTGCCATCGGTGCCTGCGATCGAGGTAATGTTCACAACTTTTCGCATGATGCGCTTGCCCGCGGCGATTTCGTTCTTGGCGGTTTCGCGGATGAAACAGGAAGCCGCCCGCATGATGCGAAACGGCACCATCACGTGAATCTCCAGCATAGCGTGGAATTGTTCATCGGTGGTTTTCTGAATGACGTTGTCCCAGCTGTAGCCGGCGTTGTTGACGACAATATCCAGCGCGCCGAACCTTTCGAGAGTGGCTTTTACCAAGTTGTCGGGGAAAGAGGGTTCGACAAGATCGCCGGCCAAGTGCTCCACCAGATGTCCCGCCGAGCGCAACATGCCTTGGGTTTCACTCAAGGCCGGTTCATCCAGATCGTTGACCATCACCGCGGCGCCCGCGGCCGCCAGTCTTGTCGCAATGGCCCGGCCGATCCCCCGGCCGGCGCCGGTCACCAACGCGGTCTTACCTTCCAATGTAAATGACATGGCCTTTTCCTTGCCTGCCGCCGGCGCAAGGCCTGCCATTTTGCGCAGTGCAGCATACTATTTGCTGCACTGCATTAAAACACACTTTTTACGGAAACACAATCCCGCTGACGCCGCGCCATCTCCCCTGGGCTCACGCGTAGTTGATCGGGTGTTTTTCGAACCAGCGTTCATCCCGCACGCTATTCATTTTCTTAAGCGCGCCGTGGCTCATGCTGGCGGTCAAGCGGCGGGTCCTCCAGGTGAGGCCCGCGCCGAAGCCGAGCGCCCCGCCCAAGGCTCCATAGGCCAATGCCTTGCGCGTACGCCGACGGGGACTGAGGGAGGCGCCCACAAGGCCCAAGCAAACCCCGGCAGCCGCGTGCTTCAGTGCTCGCACAGCCGCATCGCTCATAAATGGAACAAACGGTTCGCCCTGCAAGAACTCCTGACGCCCGTGGTTGGCTCCCCGCAGGCTGGAGCCGACCAGCTTCCGGCCATATTGAACATTGCTCGCAATCCAACGGTGCAGACTCATAAGGGGCCACGCTCCTTCGCCGACCTTGGGGGCAATTAGATGGTCGCCTCTCGCCCGCGGCCGTGCAGTGATTGCAATCACGTTTCCCGGTAGGGCGGGTGCTTCCCCGGTCACAGCGATATGTGACTTCAGTCACTGAGGCTTTATCGATTTCCACCAACAATTTCACCGTCTGGTCCCGGCAGACCACCGGAACAATTTTCAGCACGGTCATTTGCCCTGGCGAGACCTTGCGGGTCGTTTCACACGCAAGAAGGCCCCAACCCAAGAAAGGGAGGTTTGCCATGGCCGTCCGCCCGTTTCCCACTTCTGACTTGAAGACGCCCGGGCTTCCCGTCGCCATGGGCCCTGTCCTGGCTGCGCAACGCAAGCCTGTTGAGCCTCTTGCCGAAAAGGAATTGCAGATCGATCAACGGATCGCCGAGTTGCGCCACAAACGCGTGGAGGTCAGGCAAGGTGGCGGCAAACAGCGGATTGAGAAGCAGCACGCGATGGGCAAGCTCACCGCCCGCGAGCGACTGGAAAAGCTCGCAGATTCAGGAAGCTTTCAGGAGATTGGTCTTTTCGCTAAGCACCGCGCCACCCTCTTCGGCATGGCGGAAAAGGACACCCCGGCGGACGGTGTGGTCACCGGCTGCGCCACCGTCGAGGGCCGGCTCGTCCACCTAGCCAGCCAGGATTTCACGGTTTGCGGCGGCACGGCCGGCGAGATGCACTGCGACAAGATCACGGAGATGATGCAACTTTCCCTGAAGACCGGCAGCCCCTTCATCTTCATCAACGATTCCGGCGGGGCGCGGGTGCAGGAAGGCATCGACAGTCTGGCCGGTTATGGCAGCGTTTTTTACAACAACGTTCTGCTTTCCGGCAGCGTGCCGCAGATTTCCATGATCTGCGGCCCCTGCGCCGGGGGTGCGGCTTACAGCCCGGCGTTGACGGATTTCATCATTCAAACCAAGCGGGCACAGATGTTCATCACCGGCCCCCAGGTCATCAAGCAAGTCACTGGAGAAGTCGTGTCCAGCGACGACTTGGGCGGTCCCGCGGCCCAGATGAATCGCTCCGGGGTGGTGCACCTGATCGCGGAAGACGACGACGGGGCCGTGGCTCTCTGCCGCCGCCTGCTGAGCTTTTTGCCGTCAAACAACCTTGAAGATCCTCCGCGGCTGCGCTACAAACTCGCGCCCGAACCGGATTCCGACTTGAACTATGTTGTGCCGACGGAGCCGAAAGTTGCCTACGACGTGCGCGCGGTAGTCACGCGGGTGCTGGACTACAAGGACTTCTTCGAGATCCAGCCGGGCTTTGCGGCCAATGTGGTGATCGGCTTTGGCCGCATCATGGGGCGCTCGGTGGGTATTGTGGCCAACCAACCGTGCGTGCTCGCCGGCGTCCTGGACATTAACGCATCGGACAAAGTGGCTCGGTTCGTGCGTTTCTGCAACGCCTTCAACATTCCGCTGATCACTTTCGTGGACGCGCCCGGATTTCTGCCGGGGGTAGAGCAGGAATACGGCGGAATCATCCGCCACGGCGCGAAGATGCTCTTTGCCTATTCGGCCGCGACCGTTCCGAAGATCACCGTCATGCTGCGCAAGGCTTACGGCGGCGCCTACATCGCCATGTGCTGCAAAGACCTGGGGGCCGACCGCGTCGTGGCGTGGCCCACCGCGGAAATCGCTGTAATGGGGGCCGAGGGGGCGGCGGAAATTGTCTTCCGCCATGAAATTGACGCGGCGGAAGATAAACCGCAACGCCGACGGGAATTGATCGAACTTTATCGCGAGACTTTTGCCAATCCCTACATATCGGCTGGCCGGCGTCTGGTAGACGACATCATCGAGCCCGCCGACACACGGAAATATCTGGCCCAGGCGCTGGAAGCCTTGCACACCAAACGCGAACATCGGCCACCGAAGAAGCATGGTTTGATTCCGCTGTAGCCATGGGAGGTATCGCATGTTCACTGCCGCGCTCGTGATCGCTGCATGGGTCGCTGCATATTTCGCTTTGCGAACAATGCTGAAGGTCAAGCAGGAAGATCTTCGCCGCGAATTTCAGGAGCAGATCAACTTACTGCAGGCGCGAGTTCGGCTTCTGGATCGCATGCTGGCGCAATGGAAGGACGCGGTGCCGGCCGCCGCCAATGCAGCGACTCTAAAAATAGGTTCCCAATCTGTCAGACGGACAGCGCCAATCGCTTGGCCGACGACCACCGCCGCTTCCGACTCTGACGAGATTCCACCCGAAACCATGGCTGTGATTGCGGAAACGGTCGCCGGCCTTCTGGGCGAGAACGTACGCGTTCAGTCCGTGAAGAGACTCCCGACAGCACCGCACCAGGCTGCTTCGGAACCATCCGCAACCACCGATCCCTGGGCGCAGCAAGGGCGGGTTCTGGTGCAGACCTCACACGAGTCT
>CAVZMC010000023.1:0-16838 GCA_963776125.1 uncultured Acidobacteriaceae bacterium
AGTTTCTCAATACTCCGTTTGTCGGGCAAAATGGCACCATCAGCCCGAATCCATTCAACGGCTTTCTGACGCCGACGCCGGGAACGCCGCAGGATCTGTCGGTCTTTCGTCCCATTCTTCTCTTTGGCGATTTCCAGCCGCACCTGCGGTCGCAGTACAGCGCGCAATACAACCTGACCATTCAGGAAGAAGTGGCCAAGGACATGATGTTTCAGTTGGGTTATGTGGGGTCGCAAGGGCACCGTTTGCTGGCGAGCCACGATATCAACCCGTCGAATCCACAGACCTGCCTGGATATGTTCAACATCTCGCAGTATTACGCCCCCACGCTGCCCGACGGGAGTGCGAATCCGAACGCCAACTCCACCCTCAGCGCCGACTACGCCTGCGGGCCGAAGGTTGAGGACAGTCAGTGGCTTCTCCCGGCGAGTAGCATTCCTCCGGGCTTCACTTTGCATTTGCCGTACGGGCCCACGCCGCAAGTTGGACCTGGAAATCCGCAGATCAACCTCGTCGGTTTGCGGCCTTTTTCTTCGCCAAGTTGCATTCCGACCACCGGCGCCGGTTGCCCGTCGGACGGCGTTCCGGTGTTTACCGACATCTTCGCCGAAGACACAGTGGCCAACTCGAGCTACAACGCGTTGGAAGCGATGGTGGAGAAGCGATTCTCGCACGGCTTGCAATTTCAAGCGGCTTATACCTGGAGCAAGTCGCTGGATGACGCCTCCACCTTCGAAGAGACGCTGGATCCGTTCAACTACGGCGCCAACCGCGGGCTTTCGCTATTTAATTCGGCGCAACGTTTTGTGATCAGTTATTACTGGGAGTTGCCCATCCCGAAACATCAGGGTGCGGCCGGGAGGGTGCTGGATGATTGGGCTGTCTCCGGCATCACCCAGTTCCAGAGCGGGTTCCCGATTCGCTTGGATACGCAGGACGACACCGAGCTGATCAACAGCCTGTTCTTCACCGGAACGGAAGCGCCGAGTTTGGTGGCGCCATTCCAGAAGCTGAATCCAAAAACAAACGGCGGTTTCTGGTTCAATCCGAATGATTTTAGCGATCCGCCTTTGGGTCAGTTCAATAACGGGACCCAACGGACGATCTGTTGCGGTCCGGGGCTCCAAGATTGGGATTTTGCGGTGCATAAAAAGATTGTGCTGAGGGAAGCCACCTATCTGCAGTTCCAGGCGGAGATTTTCAATCTTTTCAACCACACCAACTTTTCCAATCCGGACGGGCATTTTTCCGACGGGCCGACGGCCTTCGGCAAGATTACGGCCACATCCCAAGATCAGCGCGAAGTACAATTGGCTTTGAAACTATATTTCTAGCGCGAAGCCCCGGGCGGCGCGGGCCGCTTGGGGCCAATCTAATGGCCGCGTCTTGTCCGGCCGGAGCTTCCCGGAGACCTAAGATGTACCCCGAACTGGAGAAAGAACTGGCGACTTTCGAGCGCCGGACGCCGAAGTCTGCCGAGTCGCACAAACGCAATCTGAAGCGCATCCCGCTCGGAGTCGCGAGCAATTACCGGGCTTACGACCCGTATCCCATTTTCGTGAAAGAAGGGCAGGGGTCCCATTTTCGCGATTTGGATGGCAACGACTACATCGACCACAATCTATGTTTTGGCGCGTTGATGGCGGGGCATTGTCATCCGGCGGTGATGAAGGCCGTAGAGAAGAGGCTGAGCACGGGCACGATGTTCGGCATGCCGCATGACATGGAGTGGCAGCTGGCGGAGGAAATCTGCAAGCGCTTTCCGGTCGAGATGCTGCGCTTTGGCTCGTCGGGCACGGAAGCGACCATGCACGCCATCCGGCTGGCGCGGGCGGCGACGGGGCGCGACAAGGTCATCAAGTTTGAAGGCGGCTATCACGGACTGCACGATTCCGCGCTGGTCAGCGTCAAGCCGCATGCGCCCGATTTTGGCGATGTGCATGCGCCCACTTCCGTTACCGGCGGGCTGGGCGTTCCCAAAGCATCGCTGGCGAATATTCCGGTGGCAACTTTCAACGATCTAGCGACTGTGGAGTTGCGTTTCCAGCAGAATCCGGGCGAGATTGCCGCGATTATTCTTGAGCCGATCATGATGAACGTGGGCTTGTGCATGCCGCAGCCCGGATTCTTGGAAGGCCTGCGCGAGCTGTGCACGAAAAATGGCGCCCTGCTCATCTACGACGAAGTGAAAACCGGTGCGAAGCTGGGCTGGGGCGGGGCATCGGAATATTTCGGCGTGAAGCCGGACATGATCTGCCTGGCGAAGTCGATTGGCGGAGGTTTTCCGCTGGCGGCGTTCGGAGCCAGCACGGCGGCGATGGATCTCATCTCGCAGCATAAGGTTTTTCATGGCGGTACTTACAACACAAATCCGGTTTCCATGGCGGCGGGACTGGCGGTGTTTGGCGAAGTGCTTACACGCGAAAACTATGCGCATGTGGAGAGGCTGAGCGCCAAGTTGACGGAAGGCTACCGCAAGATCATCGCCAAGTCTGGCTTGCAGGCTTACATTGCCAGCGCGGGCGCGAATGGCGCGCTGATGTTGTATCCGAAAGAGATTAAGAACTATCGCGACTGGATTACCGTGGACACCGATCTGTGGCGCCACTACTGGTTCGGCATGGTGAACCGAGGCGTGATGCCGCAGCCCTATTGGTGGGATGAGCAGTGGACGATTTCCGTGCAGCACACCGAGGCGGATATCGAAAAGCACATTGCCGCCTTTGCGGACGTCGCTCCGGCGCTGGCCGCCGCGCAACAGGAACGGATGGCAGTAGCCGCGCCCTGAGCATCTGTCATCTTTTATCCTCCATGTTCCCCCGTGGTTCAAGCGTTGAACCACAGAGGAGCACAGGGACAATCTGGAGACATTTCTTGCCCACAGACGAGCAACAGGTTAGCCAACCTCACCTCAAGCGCGTGCTTGGGCGCTGGGATTTGGTTTTGCTGTTTGTCGTAGCCGTCTTCAATCTTAACGTTGTACCCTCCATCGCCGCCAATGGCGGCGTCACCATCTGGCTCTGGCTTATCGCGCTGTTGCTGTTTTTCTTGCCGCAGGGCATTGCGGTGATCGAACTGGCGCATCGCTATCCCGGCGAGGGCGGCGTGTATCTGTGGGCCAAGGAGGTGTTCGGCGATTTCCACGGATTCCTTTCCGGTTGGTGCTACTGGACCAACAATATGCTCTATGTGCCGACGGTCATGCTCTACTTCGTTGGCGTGTCGGTGTTCGTGTTCGGTTCGGGTCATCAGGGGCTCGCCGATAACAAGACATTCGCTCTGATGATTTCTCTGGCCTTGCTGGCGTTGCTGACGATTCTCAATATCGTCGGGCTCGGTGTAGGGAAGTGGTTGAATAACGTGGGCGCGATCGGCACGGGGGTTGCAGCGGCGGTTTTGATCGGCTTGGGGATTGTCATTTGGTTGCGGTTTGGAACGACGCTCACGGCCGCCGATTTCCGCGTTCCGGCAAACCCAAGGTTTGTGCTGAACTCTTTTGGCGTGATCTGTTTTGGTCTGGTCGGCCTGGAGTTGGCATCGGTGATGGGGGACGAGATACGAGATCCGGAACGCACGCTGCCTGGAGCAGTGGCCTGGGGCGGCGTGCTCTCAGGCTTGCTCTACATCGGGGCCACCCTGAGCTTGCTGATTGCAGTCAGCAAGAACGACATCAGCGTATTGCAGGGCATCGTGCAAGGAGTGAGCCAAATGGCGGGCAGAGTTGGGTTGAGGTGGATGGTCGCGCCTTTCGCTCTTATGCTCAGCCTCTCGATCGCCGGCATTGGTTCGGCGTGGATGGGCGGTTCGGCGCGCATTCCGTTTGTCGCGGGGCTGGACTCCTACATGCCCTCGGAGCTCGGCAAGATCCACCCACGGTATGGCACGCCCTACGTCGCGCTCATCGTCCAAGCCCTGGTCTCCGCTTTTCTTGTCGTCATGAATTTCCTGGGCGCCGGGGTTCAGGAAACCTTTCAAAAGCTTCTCTCTCTGGCCGTCGTGCTTCAGCTCATTCCTTTCCTTTACATGTTCGGGGCGCTGGTGAGATTTTCTATCGTCGAGTCCGTTCCTCGCGGACAATATAGCCGGACCACGATGTTCCTTGCGGGCAGCAGCGGCTTGCTTACTACGACCCTCGGCATCGGACTGGTATTTTTTCCGGCCCTCCAGATCAGTTCGCTGGGGTCCTATGAGTTATGGATGTTTGGCGGCACGCTGTTTTTCATTGGCCTCGCGGCATTCTTCTTTTTCATCTGTGGCCGCCACAAGGCGCTCTCGGATTTGTTGTTCTCGTTTAAGGGACGTATTCCCCGTGCGAAATTCTGGGGATACTTCATTCCCTACCTTCTCATCTACGCGGTTTGTCTAGTTCTGGCCGTCACGTACCCCGCGAGTCTTACTGTTCTCCCACTCGCATATGCATTTGTCATGTTCTTTCCAACTCTGGCGATCAATGTCAAGCGATGTCACGATCGAGGCAAGAGTGGATGGTTCATGTTGATCGGGCTAATTCCGATCGTTGGTCTCTGGTACTTGATCGAGGTGGGCTTTCTGGAGGGGACGGCCGGCGGAAACGAGTACGGCCCCGATCCAGCCTACGAACCCAACTAGGAGTAGCGAGGATGTCGCGTAGCATCGAATTTGTCAATCGACCAGTCCCGCAACTGTGCGCAGTTGACGCGACGCAAAGAAAGGCGGGCCTTTGGGCCCTAACGCAAGCAGGAGGCCGACGCCAATGTCCGGCGGAGTGAAAACCGAAGCCCGCACCTATCAGCTCTACATCAACGGCGAATGGGTCGAGAGCAAGTCCGGCAAGAAGTTTCCGGTGTATGACCCGTCGACCGAAGAGGCGATTGCGCGGGTTCCGGAGGGGAACGCGGAAGATGTGGACCGCGCCGTGTCCGCAGCCAGGGCCGCATTTGATGATGGCCCCTGGGCCACCACCACCGCGCAGGAACGCGGGCGCGTACTTTTCCGCTTGGCGGAAAAGATTCGCCAGAATTCGGCGATGTTGGCTGAGTTAGAGTCCCGCAATTCAGGCAAGCCCATCGTTGAGGCGGAATTTGATATCGCGGACGTCGCCACTTGCTTCGAATACTACGGCGGCTTGGCGACGAAAATTCTTGGATACGTAAACCCGGTTCCCGACAACGCCGTGAGTCTTACGTTGAAGGAGCCCATCGGCGTGGCGGGGCAGATCATTCCCTGGAACTACCCGCTGCTAATGGCGGCATGGAAGCTGGCGCCGGCGCTGGCCGCGGGCTGTACCTGCGTGTTAAAGCCAGCCGAACAGACTCCGATCACAGCTTTAGAAATGGCGAACTGGCTGACGGACGTAGGGCTTCCTCCGGGGGTCGTGAACATCGTCACGGGATTCGGCGAGAGTTGTGGCGCGCCGCTGGTGCAGCATCCGGATGTGAATAAGATCGCATTTACGGGAGGCGCCGCCGTAGGCAAGATCATCGTCAAGCAGGCGGCCGACACGGTGAAACGGGTCACGCTGGAATTGGGTGGCAAGTCTCCTAATATTTTCTTTGCCGACGCGGATTTCGAAGCCGCGATCGATGGAGCATTGTTCGGCGTGTTCATCAATCAGGGCGAGGTTTGTTCCGCGGGCAGCCGAATTCTGGTGCAGAAGCCGATCTACAAGAAATTCGTGGAGGCCATGGCGGACAAAGCCAAGAAGATTAGGCTGGGCCCTCCGCTCGACCGCGAGACGAAGATGGGTCCGCTCGTGAGCAAAGATCAGTATGAACGGGTGCGATCCTATCAGGATATCGGGAAGAGAGAAGCAAAACTTGCCAGCGGCGGCGGCCGGGCCGAGAAATTTGCGAAAGGTTATTATGTCGAGCCCACGATCTTCTATGACGTTTCGAACTCCGACCGCATTGCCCGCGAGGAGATTTTCGGGCCGGTCGCGGCGGTAATCCCGTTTGAAGACGAAAAAGACGCGGTGAAGATCGCGAACGACTCGCCATATGGCTTGGCTGCGGCGGTTTGGACGCGGGATATTTTCAAGGCTTTTCGCGCGGTGAAGGCGCTGCGGGCCGGCATCGTGTGGGTGAACCACATGCAACCTACTTACGTCGAGGCGCCTTGGGGCGGATACAAGCAATCGGGCTTTGGGCGTGAGCTTGGGCCATGGGGCATTGAAGAATACCTTGAGACCAAGCAGGTACATATCAATTTGAATGAACAGCCGATTGGCTGGTACTGAACTTGGGAAGCGAATTGAATGGGGATCATAAAATTGCAAACCCCGATTCCGGGGCCGAAATCCAGAGCCCTGGGCGAGCGCCGCGCCATGGCGGTGCCGCGCGGCCTTTCGCACTCGACACCAGTTTATGTTGCCAAGGCAGAAGATGCATGGATCGAGGATGTGGACGGCAATCGCTACATTGATTTTGCCGGCGGAATCGGTTGTCTGAACGTAGGTCATCGCCGAGAGCCGGTGGTTGCGGCCGTGCGCGAGCAACTCGACCGTTTTCTGCACACCTGCGTGCAGGTCACACCCTACGAGGGTTATATTCGCTTGGCTGAGCGGATGAACGACGTCACGCCCGGCAAGTTTCCCAAGAAGACTCTGTTCCTGAACAGCGGCGCCGAAGCGGTGGAGAACGCGGTGAAGATTGCGCGCGCTCTCACCGGAAGACCGGGCGTGATTGCCTTCGAAGATGCGTTTCACGGACGCACCATGATGGGGATGGCTCTCACCAGCAAGACCCATCCCTACAAGTCCGGGTTCGGTCCGCTTCCCGGCGACGTGTATCGCATTCCGTATGCCTACTGCTATCGCTGCTCGTATGGTTTGCAGTATCCGTCGTGCGAATTGTTCTGCGCACGTCATCTCGAGGATACCTTCAAACGGGTGGTCGGTGCGGAAGATGTTGCGGCCGTTATTGCGGAGCCGGTGCTCGGCGAGGGCGGTTTCGTGGTTCCACCTCCAGACTTTTTCCGAGTGCTGATCGATATTTGCCACAGGCATGGGGTGTTGTTCATTGCCGACGAAGTGCAAAGCGGATTTGGCCGCACCGGCGCACTGTTCGCCTGTGAGCATTACGGCATTGAGCCGGATCTTCTGGTGACAGCGAAATCGCTGGGTGGCGGGCTGCCGCTCGCGGCAGTCACAGGACGCGCGCAGATCATGGATGCTCCAGGTCCCGGTGGTCTGGGTGGCACTTTCGCGGGGAATCCGCTCTCTTGCGCCGCGGCGCTCGCGGTGCTGGATCTGTTCGAGCACGGGGATCTCTTGGCGCGAGCCAATGACCTGGGGCACCTCTTTCAGAAACGCGCTCGCGAATGGCAAGGGCGCTGGTCCTTGATTGGAGATGTCCGTGGTCTTGGCGGAATGCAGGCGATCGAGCTGGTGAAATCCACGGGAAGCCGTGAACCGGCCGCGCACGAAGCCAAACAGATTGTGCAGCACTGCTATGAGCACGGGCTGATCGTGCTCACAGCTGGATCCTACGCCAACGTGATTCGCGTGCTTGTTCCTCTGGTAGTCACTCAAGATCAAATGAACGAGGGGATGGATGTGCTCGAATCCGCATTGCGGGCGGTTTGTGACAACAAAGGAGCTGTTGCCCAGCCGATGTAGCGATCAAGCTTCCGCCAATTTAGATCGCGCTATCATCTCCATTGGAATTCAAATCCTTAGGTGAGCTGAGCGTTCGCCCGTCGCTGGCGTGCCGCACCTGAATCGCGCCGTTGACGTTCCTGAGCTTGATTCTGGTTCCACCGCCTCCCAGTTCGCCATGCAGATCATGGCCTACCCACTGGTGGTTGTGCACCTGCAGGCCAAAATCGTTGTTGATCCCGCCGTGCACGGTGGTGGCTTCGAGTTCCGCTTTCACGTCGGAAGGCACCGTCAAATCCACGCTGCCGTTGATGGAAGACAATTCGATGGCGGACTCGCCAAGGCGGTCCAATCGGGCGTCCAACGAGCCGTTGATGGTTGACAACTGGGTGCTGCCTCCCGCGAGATGCGCGCTGAGCCGTCCGTTGATGCACGAGGCGTGGACTCCGCCGCTCACCCCCTCCAAGTCCAGCGAGCCGTTGATGAGTTTTATTTCATCCAAACGGGCGCCGCGCGGCACCATGACTGTGTACTCCACGCTGGCGGGATTGTTCCCAGTGGAGTCGAACGTACGGTCATGGGGTGGATATTTGGTGTAAATGTGAATGGCGTCTTTTTCGGCGTCGACCAGGATTTTGGCCTCGTCCAGTTCCTGCTGAGTGTCGGCGGACTTGACCGCGTCCACCTTGACCTCGTCACGGTCCCAGGCGGTGATGTGTACCGCGCCGTTGATATTCTCCAGCTCGACGCGCCCGCCCGAAGATAGCGGATAGGTTTGGTGGAATTCTTCCGTGAGCCGGCCGTGTGAATTCGCGGCGTAGCCCTGCGCGGCGACCAACAGCAGCGCGCTGAAGGTCCCGAGAACGATGCCCAACCAGGTAGCGAGTCGAGGTTGCTGCTTCATAGTTCCTCCTGCCGGTTTGGCCGGCTGACATGGCTTAGACGTGGCAGGTCCCGATTCGTGAGTGACAGGACCCCAAAAGCCAGCTGTTCTAAAAGCGAACCGCCCTCGATTACCTCGGTTATCTTCCGTGGGTGATGGGAGATGCACGACAATTTGACTCACTGTAGCAGCGGAGAAGATGAGAAGCGTCTTTGATGTGTCTTGTCGAGAAGTCGAAGTATCAGCGGACCTTTGGCCTGCCCGGTTTTGCCTGCCTCTTGTTCCTCCTCTGTGTGGTATCCGCCGCGCTGGCGCAAACTTCTGACTCGGAACGCCCCGTCCCTATTCTTACCGGCAGCGCTGGTTACTTCAATTTCGTCACGGCCGGACAAAATCAACTGGACGCCCAAGTAAACCCCGTCCTGCTTCTCCCTATCGGAGATCGTTGGCTGATCGAGTCCAGAGCGGAGTTTGAGGGCGCATTTCAGCGCCCCTCCGATGGCGCCCCTTACCAGGGCATGGTGAGTAAGAATCTGGACTACTCACAAGTGGACTACATCGCCAACCCATACCTGACGGTCACGATGGGGCGGTTTCTGACCCCGTTCGGCATCTTTAATGAGCGCCTGTATCCCATTTGGATTCGGAGCTTGCAACAAGATCCTTTGATTTATCCGCTGCTGGCCGAATCGAGCGACGGCATCATGCTGCGCGGGGGAGTCCCGGCAAACGCCAAGGCGACTTTGAGCTATGCGGCTTATGTTTCGGCGATAAGCAGCACGCATAACAACCTGCAGTCGGACCGCGGCGTAGGTGGGCGGATGGGCGTTTTCCTGCCCGGACAGCGGATTGAAATCGGCGCCTCCTGGCAGAAGTTGCTGCAAAATGCCCGCCTCAACTCCTTTGGATTCTATTTCGCGTGGCAACCCGCGCGCTTTCCTTTAAACATGCATGGCGAGTACGTTCGCTCCAATCAGGGAAGCGGCTATTGGGTGGACGGCGCCTACCGCTTGAGCCAGATGCCCTTGTGGCAAAGCGGACTGCGCCGCCTGGAAGTTGTCGGCAGAGCGGAACAATTCTTCAGCGGCCAGATGAGCGCGGACGATGCCGAGGCGCTGGGGCTGCCCGGCGCGAATACCCGCGAGGGGGAAGTTGGACTCAACTACTACTTGCATGACGGGCTGAAGGCCGTGGCCAGCTATGCTCGTGAATTCAGTTCCGAGGGCAATGCAAATCTTTGGACGGTGGGGATTGCTTATCGCTTTGCTTTCCCATTGGGTCGGGCGGGCATGTAGTGAGAATCAAGGCCACAATTCTGATGAGCTTGCTGGCGCTGGCTTCAGTGGTATGGGCAGGACCTTTCCCGCCAAAAAGCGACAGCCCAGCCGCGCCCACAGTTCGAAGTCGCGAAGACGCGGATGCCATGCGGCTGGAAGGCGAGCGGCGCTTTCGCGCCAACTGCGGCCGTTGCCACGCTGCTCCGCAGAAATTCCCGCCGCGCATGATGGCGACGATTGTTCGCCACATGCGGGTGCGCGCCACCATCACCGATGAGGATACGCGGCTTGTCCTTTACTACATGACGCAATAGGAGAAGAGAGCAACCCTTGACCGGAAAAACGTTTGCGCAAGAGTGTGGAATCGCCCTAGTGGCCTGCTTGATCTTGACGGCGACCCTGGCTCGCGCCCAGGAACACGTCATCGAAGTACTGGCGGATAAAGACAGCCGTTACAAGATTGCCGGCGAACGCACGCCGGAGATTACGGTGAAAGCTGGGGAGCCGGTCTTGTTGCGGATTACGGCGCGCAAAGGAAAATCCTGGAACCGGGATGGATCGGTGCACGGATTTTCATTGTTGCGTGCTAAAGACCGCTCCAAAGTGGCAGGCTGGGATCTATTGCTGAAACCGGGGACGCAGGAATTCCATTTGATCGCTCCCGCCGAAGTCGGCGAATATGTGGTGGTTTGTACCGTGATTTGCAGTGAAGAGCACGAAGGCATGAAGATGAAATTCGTGGTTACGCCCTAGCGTGACGCCACGAAGATTGTGAGCATTAGTTCGGCATGGTTGGGGGAGGGCACGGCTTTCAGCCGTGCCGCGCTGCGCTACCTCACCCAAACAAATTCGAGTTCCATAGCAATGCGCTCGGAATAATAGAAGGAGTCGAGAAATGAAGAAATTCGTAATCTTAGCCGGAACCTGTTTGCTGGCCTTGTCGGCCTCCGTGCGCTTCGCTACCGCGGGCGACCGCGTTTTCAAAGGGGAGATCTCCGACAGCCAGTGCGCCCTCAACGTCCATTCACTCACCCGCTCGCATCAAGAGATGCTGAAGTCCAAGTCGATGGGAGGCAACGCCGCCGATTGCACGCTCTACTGCGTCAAATACCACGGCGGCGACTTTGTGCTCGCCTCCAAGGACGACGTTTTCCGCCTGGACAACCAGGATCTGGCTCGAGGATTTGCCGGCCAGAAAGTGACAGTCACAGGCACCTTGCAGCCCGATAAGAAGACCATCCACGTGGTCAAGATCGAATCCGCCGAATAGCGATGCGTCCCTTTTCGGGCCCGGCATGGCACGAAAGTGGTACTAGGTAATTTTGCCGAACGGGTGTATGCTTCGTGGCACTTCGCGGGCCTGCTCGTTCTTACGTGGAGATCTCAGATCCTGAAACAGCTGGTTGGGCGGTGAACAGCCGCCCTGGGGCCCAGTTCATCTGTGTGGCGAAGGTTTTGTTCCCAGGGAGCGAAACCGTGGAAAGACGGTCCGCAGGCAGTGACGCACTGAGAATTACCCTTACCATATTGGCGTTGTCGATGGCCGCGGCGGCGCAACAGGCCCCACCGCTACCGGACGCGCCGTCATCCTCGGGCGCCCCAAAAACGGCTGACCAGAGCTCGGCACACGCAGCCACCCCAGTGAACGATCGGATTCTCTGGACGTTGCCCAATTACCTCACCGTCGAGAATGCCGACCATGTTCCTCCGCTGACTGTCAAGGCGAAGTTTAAAATCACGGCCAAAGATTGTTTTGATCCCGTCGAGTTTCCGTTCACGGCGATCTTGGCGGGCATTGGCCAGGCGCAGAATAGCGAACCGTCGTATCACCAAGGGCTGAAAGGATACGGCCGGCGCTTCGCCATGTCGTTCGCGGATAACACACTGGGCAACTTCACCACGGAGGCGATTTTTCCTTCCATGCTGCGGCAGGACCCGCGATATTTTCGTTTGGGTAAAGGCGGATTCGTACGGCGTACCGGATACGTGCTCAGCCGCTTGTTGATTACGCGCGGCGATTCTGGCCAGAGTGAATTCAACTACTCTGAAATTGGCGGGAACGCCGTGGCCTCGGAAATGTCCTTGGCCTACCATCCCGCAGGCGAGCGCCACATCTCGAATGCCCTCGGCGTCTGGAGCACACAGCTTGTGTGGGACGGCTTTGCCAACGAGCTCAAAGAGTTCTGGCCAGACATGCACGACAAAATGAACCGCAAGAAGAAGACGCGCTAAGGTTGCTTCGGCGGCCTTCGAGACCTTCCAGCTTAACCGATCTACCGGCGTTCCGCTGCTCGGACGTACGCTTCCTCTGCTTAGAACACTTTCAGTTCTTTTGCCACTTGCCGCACGGTGGCATATTCGTCGTCGGAGGCGCGCACAAATTGTCTAGCGCGGAGAACCTTCAATGCAGGATCATCCTTGCCTTCCTTCAAGGCAAGAAGGGCCCGGGCAAATCTTTCCCGATCGGCCTCGGGCACATCTTTGCGTGCCACGTACACATAGTCGACAAAGGGCTGAGAGACGTGGAAAATGCGGACTTTCCCGCCATCCAGTTTTCCGCTGTCGAGCAAGGAGTGGAAGACGGTTTCGTCTAACGCTCCCGCGTCAACCACGCCGCTTTGCACCAGAGCTGCCGTGGCAACGTGGCTCCCGCTGTAGCGAAGCTCGAGGTCGGTCTCGGGATTGATTCCGGCCTGCTTAAGTTCGAGATAAGGAATCAGGTGAGCACTGGCCGAGTTAATGTCACCGAAAGCGAACCGTTTCCCGGCTAGGTCGTGAAGCGAATGGATGGACGACCCGAAGCGGGTGATAAAGACCGAATGAAATCGCAAGTCCGAGGTTCGCTGGACCAGGGGAACGACCCCGTACTTAGCGTGGGATCGGACATACATCAGCGCGCCTAGGCACGCGAAGTCATAAGATCCATCGGCCAAATGAGCGACTGTCTCGCTATAAAGGTCGGGAGCCACCAGGTTGACGGATCGCCCCATGGCCCTTGTGAGATAGGCCTGCAGCGGCGCCCTTTGTTCCGGAGTCAATCCATCGAACACGAGCGCAACCGTAATCGGCTTGTCCGCACTTGAAAGTGAGGCGCTGAGCAGAACACAAATGGCGAGTGCTAGGGTGGTCCGAACTCGCAATCGCATTGAGGAACCTTCTTAGTTGGCGAGAGCAACACTTAGGCTATCGGCGAGACAGGAGCAAGCTTTAGCGGTCATGGGCACGCCGTCGGCATGCAACCGCCTTATTGTGGAATCCGCGGACACCCAACCGGGCGGGCAGTGCCCGGCGATCTTGCTTGCGGATGGAGGAACTCGTCCCCCCCTCGTCCGCGAGCCGTAGAGACGCACGACTTAGATCAGTGAGGTGACGGTCGCCGAGGCTGCGAGACTTCGAGCTGGGGTACGCTCTGCGGTCGTGAAACAGGTTTCAGCGGGCTGCCGGAAATGCCGCCCACTGTTGTCCGGGACATCCGAATGGAACCGCTACTGTGGGATAGAGCTGGCCACGCTGGAGAAGACGTTGTTGGCATTCACGCCGACCAGTCGAATGGTTCCCACGACGATCACAAGGATTACGGCCAACATCACGGCGTATTCCGCGATGTCCTGAGCCTCGTCCTGCGCCCACAATCTGCGAAAAAGCTCTGCCATAGCGAACCTCCAAATGGTCCAATCTCGAATGGGGTCAAGCATGATTGCTGCGCAAGGAGCCGTCAAGTAACCAGAGCGGACGAATTAGGACGGTTACCTTGAATTCTTGTCCTCCCGGGGAACTCCGAGTAGTGGTTCAGTCTTCACGCCAAAATGGAAACCAGCGAGCTGCAAAGGTCGCGAAGGTCGCGCCGTTTACCGGTCTACTTCGTGGTGGAAGCTGGACAAAGCGAGCCACGACCGCTAGGGATGCCGCTTGACTCCCAGCCGCTTCGGGATGAAAATCTCAGCCTGCCGGAATCGGCAATGGGGATGGGCCTTGTAGGTATGGACGAACAGGTGGATGTTACAAACCGGGGGTACGGGCCGGATGTGATGATCAGCTATTCCAGCCATGACCGGGCGCAAGTCATGCAATTTACCCAGCGCCTGCGAGCGGCGGGGGTGGCGGCCTGGATCGATCAGGGAGGCATCGACGGGGCGCAAAAGTGGGGCGAGGAAATTGTCAATGCCATCGACTCCTGCAAGACCGTCATCCTGATGATCTCGCAGATTTCCATGCAGTCGGAGAACATTAATAAGGAAGTGATGCTGGCGTGGGAAAACGGCAAGCACTTTCTTCCGCTGTGCTTGGAAGACGCCAAGATTCCCAAGAGCATGCAGTATCAGTTGGCCGGAATTCAACAGATCAAGCTGTACGAGGGCGATCCGGAGGCGAAGTTTGTCGCGGTGTTACGGGCGCTGGTGCGGCTGGGCGTTCATGTTTCGCCTTACTACATCGCGCTGGTGAGCGCGGATTTAGGTGACCGCGAGCAGGCCATCGAATGGCTGAATAAAGCCGTGGAACAGCGCTCGAGCGGTTTGTCGCGGCTGAAGACCGAAGGGCGCTTCAACATGTTGCGCGGCGATCCTCGGTTCGCGCAAGTTCTGGCCAAGGCGGAATCGCTTCCTCTGGAACCGGAGAATGTGGTTCCTGATGTTCCGGCCTATCTCGCGGGTCCGGTGGTGGTTCGCGCCGCCGAGCCAAAGCCCGCTAGATGGTGGAAGAAGATCGCGTGGCCGGAGGTCGTCAACGACGTCATGGCACGACAAGCGGCCGCGCAGGGCGTGTGGGCAGCGGCATTCCTAATTGTGGGCGCGATCTTGGGAGTGATGTTTGGACCTTCGCCTGCGCCTGGCATGCCGGCGGCGGGTGGGATCACGTTGAGCGCAGCCATCTTGGGATCCATCATATTTGGCGCCATCGGTTTTGGGGTTCAGAAGATGGGACGGCCGGCAGCGGTTATCGGCTTGGTTCTTTGCTCTTTCGGCGCATTGCAGAATCTCACCAACCTGCAAGCCGCGGGGACGATGCGCGACTCGATTGCCTTGCAATATCACCAGTACGAGCAATACGTGCAATCGACGCCCGGCGCTTACGAGAATCCCGCGATAACGCAGGCCTATGATCGCGCTTCCTCGGCGTATGACTACAGTTGGTTTGCGTTGCTGGTTTCGCTGGTGTGCGTGGGCGCTTTCACCAATGCGACGCGAGGGACGTTCGGCTATCGGCGGATGGTGGTTTCACGCTTAGCGGCCGACAAGCAGGACGCGATCACGGGCGAGGATCTGGCGGCCATCAAGGGGAAGATTGCCGGGAGGTTTGGCAAGTCGCGCGGAGCTGGGACGCCGTCTCCCGTGATGGCGCCGCCGGCGCGGGTTTCGACCATGCCTTCCCCGGCGCGGACGGTGCCGCAGTACAACGCGGCCGCAACCGTGCCCAGCGATGCTCCAGTTCCGCTTGCGGCAGTGCAGCCGATTGCCGTGCCCGCAGAGACGCCGCCGCAAGTACAGGTTGCAGTTGCGCCGGCACCGCTGCGGCAAGGATTCGCAGCCATGATTGGGGTGAGTGGCGGGGTGGTCTATTGGCCGCGAGTGGGGGCGTTCTGGCTGGCAAACGTGGCCGCGGCTTTGACTTTTCTAATCAGCCGCATCGCCACAGCAGTGCCGGTTCCACCCCTTTATTGGTTGTTCTCCATTGGCGTGGCCTGCGTGTTTACCATTGCAACCGTTGTGGGGTTTCGGTATCTGCCGAAGGGCTGGGCGGCGGCGGGATGTGCGGCGGCCGCGACCACGATTGCCGCCTTGCCATTTTATGCGGCGCTGCCCACATTCGCGTGGGCCGATCTTGTTTATCGCGAGCAATTTCAGCAGTTTATATTGCTACCCTTCGCGAATAGCTTTATCTTGCTCATGGCCCTGGTGTGGGTGGTGCCGCGGCTGCAGCCTATGGTGCTGGCGCTGTGGCTTGCGGCCATGGGAACGGAAATTGCCGCAAGCTTGGTGTCTAATTTGCTGCGTGCCTTGGGCGCGGGAGATCCTCCCGATACCGTTCTTGGCGGAGCGTCGGTCATCTCGGCGATGGCCCGCAGCCTGGCCTTTGCGGTCGTGCTGTGGGGCGGGCTGCAATATTTGCGCAAGCAGTCGGCAGCGGCGGGTTAGGGCGAGTTTGCGCCGGCATGGAATTGCGCAGTCCATCGGCTGAAGCCCCCCTCTCTTCCGCGACCTTTATCGCAGCGCTAGAAGCGCCGCGCCACTGAAAATCAAAAGTACCTTAGGAGCTGATTCAATCCGCGTGCCCGGCGGGTACCTCTGTCACTTGCCCACCCGTTGGCGCGAGAGGTAGATTCGCGAGCAGGGGTGGGTGTCTCTCCTGGCCGACTTCCAGGCTTTTTGAATGATCGTTTCGCCGCCACAACTCGATATTCCTGCTGACAAGCAAAGCCGGGCGGCGATGGCGGAACGTGCGCCCAATCCCGACTCGCGTGTTTCCTCTCGAGTAGCAAACCGCATTTTCTTCGTGCTATCGCGTTTCACCTTCGGCGCATTTTTACTGGTGACTTCTGCCTATTGTCTCTTGCTGTATATCCCGTTTACGTATTTTGGGTTCATTCAACACCCGCTATTGGCTTGGTTGCCGGTATTTGTGCAAGTTCATTCGTACTTGTTTGCGGCGCTGTTGGCGGCGGTGGTGGCGACCCTACGCCCCGCGTTCGCGGCAGCTGAGACGCGCAGAGCGGCAATTGGCTTTGTGGTCATTCATGGCGGCGTGGCCGTGTATTTGCTGTTCCGTCCGGCGCTGGCGAACATGGAACGCGATTTGTTCGCGTTTGTATGGAGCATGCTGTGCCTGTTTCCATTGATGTGGCTGGCGGCGATCGACCTGGCGGGGCGCGAGGAGAAGCAAAGGGACCCTATCGCGGTCAAGAATTGGAATCTGGCAACGACCACCCTCGCTGCGCTGGCGGTAGCGAGCGCTTTCGCAGGAACCTCGTGGCTGGAGCGGTTGCCGCAGGCGTCCGCGAGTTTGCCGGGCGTGGGCCTGCGCGGATTTGGCGTGAGCCTGCTGTTCCATCTGGCGGTCTTCACCGCTTTCGGGATCTCGATGAAACTGGTCGAGGCGACGGCGCGCA
>CAVZMC010000024.1:0-73863 GCA_963776125.1 uncultured Acidobacteriaceae bacterium
AGCGCCATGCTCGACCGTTTACTGCACCACGGACACGTACTCAAGTGCGGCCCTCGGAGCTGGCGAACCAAAACCGACTTGCCACCACAGGAGGCGGCAGGGTAGAACATTCTCAGTCCTGGACGGCCAATCCCGTTGGCCGGTTTTGAAGTGATAACCGTTGGCCGCTTTTGAAGTGATCACTGAGGCCACTGACGCCAAAAAACTCATTCCAAGCCTCCAACAGCTGTGCCCTGTGATCGGCCACTATCAATTTTATCTTGCGGAGCAGTTGAATGTGTAGAGCGGACACTCCTGTCCGCTGCTGTTGGGGTTGGGGTTGGTTGTGATTCGTGCCGGTCGGCTCTCTTGTGGCAGACAAAAGTCAGCACCAACACCAACTTCAAAGGCAGCGGACAGGAGTGTCCGCTCTACATGGGACGGGCGCTCGGCAGGGTTATTTCTTGGCGTGAACGTGGTCCTTCGGGGCGGGCGCTCCGCGCAGCAGGCCCTCCGTGCTTAGGTCCTCGTCGAGATCGGGCCAATGCAGGCCGTAGCCGCCGCCGGCGATCTTCCAGTTCTGGCGTTGTGCGGGCGTGGCGTTGAGCAGGCGGGGATACCATACCAGCGGCACCGAGATAATGCGGCCGTCGCGTAGGGAGACGCTCAGCGCGTCGTCGGTAAACTCGACGCCCAACACGCGCTCATCCGCCACTGACGCCAAAAAACTCATTCCAAGCCTCCAACAGCTGTGCCCTGTGATCGGCCACTATCAATTTTATCTTGCGGAGCAGTTGAATGTGTAGAGCGGACACTCCTGTCCGCTGCTGTTGGGGTTGGGGTTGGTTGTGATTCGTGCCGGTCGGCTCTCTTGTGGCAGACAAAAGTCAGCACCAACACCAACTTCAAAGGCAGCGGACAGGAGTGTCCGCTCCACACGGGCAGGGTTATTTCTTGACGGAATGTGGGCCTTCGGGGCGGGCGCTCCGCGCAGCAAGCCTTCCGTGCTTAGATCTTCGTCGAGATCGGGCCAGTGGAGGCCATAGCCGCCGCTGGCGATCTTCCAGTTCTGGCGTTGTGCGGGGGTGGCGTTGAGCAGGCAGGGAAACCATACCAGCGGCACCGTGATAATGCGGCCGTCGCGTAGGGAGACGCTCAGCGCATCGTCGGTAAACTCAACCCCCAACACGCGCTCATCCGCCACCGACGGCAAAAAAAACCCATTCCAAGCCTCCAGCAGCTTGCGGAACAATTGAACGTGTAGAGCGGACACTCCTGTCCGCTGCTGTTGCGGTTGGGGTTGATTGGTCGCGGTCCGATTCGCAGGCAGCTTTCTGGGAAAGACAAAGGGCAACACCAACACCAACGCCAGCGGCATTGAGCAGCCGGGGATGCCAGACCAGCGGCACAGTGATGATGCGGCCGTCGCGTAGCGAGACGCTCAGCGCGTCGTCGGTGAAGTCGACACCCAACACGCGCTCATCCGCCACTGACGGCAAAAAAACCCATTCCAAGCCTCCAGCAGCTTGCGGAACAATTGAACGTGTAGAGCGGACACTCCTGTCCGCTCTGTTGCGGTTGGGGTTGATTTGTCGCGATCCGGTTCGCAGGCAGCTTTCTGGGAAAGACAAAGGGCAACACCAACACCAACACCAACACCAACGGCAGCGGACAGGAGTGTCCGCTCTACACGGGACGGGCGTTCGGCAGGGTTATTTCTTGGCGGGAACGCGGGCCTTCGGAGCGGGCGCTCCGCGCAGCAGGCCTTCCGTGCTTAGATCTTCGTCGAGATCGGGCCAATGCAGGCCGTAGCCGCTGCCGGCGATCTTCTTTCAGCAGTTCTGGCGTTGCGCGGGCGTGGCATTGAGCAGGCGGGGATACCGGACCAGCGGGACAGTTGATAATGCGGCCGTCGCGTAGGGAAACGCTTAGAGCGCCGTCGGTGAACGCGACGCCGAGCACGTCCTCATCCGCCTGCTGGTGTTGGGGTTGGTTTTGGGTTGTGATTCGTAGCGGGCGGCTCTTTTGTGGCAAACAAAGGGCAACACCAACACCAAGGTCAACGGCAGCGGACAGGAGTGTCCGCTCCACACGCTTTGGGTTTTGGTTGTGATTCGTAGCAGGCGGCTCTTTTGTGGCAAACAAAGGGCAACACCAACACCAAGGTCAACGGCAGCGGACAGGAGTGTCCGCTCCACACGCTTTGGGTTTTGGTTGTGATTCGTAGCAGGCGGCTCTTTTGTGGCAAACAAAGGGCAACACCAACACCAAGGTCAACGGCAGCGGACAGGAGTGTCCGCTCCACACGCTTTGGGTTTGGTTGTGATTCGTGCCGGGCGGCTCTTTTGTGGCAAACAAAGGGCAACACCAACAGCAAGGTCAACGGCAGCGGACAGGAGTGTCCGCTCCACACGCTTTGGGTTTTGGTTGTGATTCGTGCCGGGCGGCTCTTTTGTGGCAAACAAAGGGCAACACCAACAGCAAGGTCAAAGGCAGCGGACAGGAGTGTCCGCTCCACACGCTTTGGGTTTTGGTTGTGATTCGTGCCGGGCGGGTCTTTTGTGGCAAACAAAGGGCAACACCAACAGCAACGTCAAAGGCAGCGGACAGGAGTGTCGGCTCCACACGCTTTGGGTTTTGGTTGTGGTTCGTGCCGGGCGGCTCTCTTCTGGCAACCAAAGGGCAACACCAACAGCAAGGTCAACGGCAGCGGACAGGAGTGTCCGCTCTACATGGGTTGATCCATAGCCAGGGATAGGCTTCCGGGGTGGGGGATAGGCCTCTTCTTACTGGGTTTTGGCGGATGTACTCTCTTTTTTCCTCGAGGCTTTCGTTCGAACGTAGGATGTGGTCGAAGGACTCCTCTTGCCATACCGGGCCGGAGCAACCCAGCAGCTTGTTCACGCTGCGCGCAGACGCTCCTTTGATTTGCTTCAGGATAAACGGCAGGCCATAAGGCCAGCCCTTCGCATCGTTGAGTGGAGTTAGCAGCAGATGGACGTGCTCGGGCATGACGATCGTGGCGTGTAGGTCGATGCGTTTTCCATGCTCATATAGGCAATGTTGCAGGACGAGGTCACGGGCTGCCGATGGAAACGGATCACGGTTCAGTTTGCAGAACGTTATGAATAGAACGCGGCCCGGTTTTTGATAGTGCGGCAAGTAGCGGCGGTATTCGTACAGCCGGGCAATATTGGACATGGCTCGTGTGGAGCGGACACGTTGTATTTCATCCGGTATCGGCATCTTTTGTCTGTGACGGGTGAACATTGGCGTTTTCGCGGGGGAAAGAGGCGGACAGGAGTGTCCGCCCCACACGATACGGCGGCGGACAGGAGTGTCCGCCCCACACGAAACGGAGGCGGACAGGAGTGTCCGGCCTACACTCTGATTCATTTTTTGCGGCTGGCGAGGTGGCGGGCGAATGCGGGCGGGAACCGTGGTTTCCAATGCGGGATGGGAGTTTCGATCTGCACCCAGGCGTCTTCGTCGGCATCGGGAGGGGATTGGGCGGGATCGGCGGGATTGGCGGCCGGGGAATTGCGGAATAAGTCCCAGGCTTCGCGATGGTGTTCGAAGCGGGCGGTTTTGCAGCCTCCGTCGGGAAAGAGGCGAAGGCTGGTGCCGGAACCGAGCGCGCTGACGGGGAGGATGTACCAGACGTCGCGAGGGGCGATGTGGGCGGCGAGGGCGTCGATTTCGTCGGAGGTGTAGGCGAGCTTCTTGACGCCATAGACGGAGTGGATGGGCTGAATCTGGTATCCGCCGGCGTGGAGGGCGGAGGTGGATTTGATTTGCACGCGCCAGAGGCGGGCGCCGGAGTCGAGGACGAAGTCGTAGCGCTCGCTGTCTCCCCAGGGTTTGGTGACTTTGAAGCCGAGGCTGACGGCTTTGTGGAGGAAGGCGGCCTCGGAGATTTCTCCGGTGCGCTTGCTGTTGAGTTTGGGGTGTTGTGGGGACATGAGTCGCTCCTCGTTGCTCGGGAAATGAAAAAGGCGCAGCCTGAGGCCGCGCCTTTGGGTTTTTCTCTACTACTTCCAGAGTAGCAAATTGGAGGGGGGAAATGAGACACGAGTTCGAACTTTATTTTGCTAACGGAATGAAAGGGTTAGGGGGAATTGGGGGGTGAGAGGGGCTTGACAGGATTTGGGAGGGAGGGCGGATTCTGGCATTTCGCGGGCGGGAAAAGTCCCCATCCCATCGACCTCGCTCAAGAATGAGGCACCCTCTGCGGTTTTTGCCGAGGGGTTATTCGACTGTGGCCCGCGCTTACCAGCCAATCCGTTTGGTTCCCCCCACCAAATCGAAATGCCGATCGCGGCTCAGCAGAGGAAGAGCGTGCTGGCGGCAAAGCGCCGCAATCCAAATGTCGTTGGTGGGAATTGGCGTGCCCTTGCGCTTTAGTTCGAGAGTGATCTCTGCGTAATGGCGCGTGGCCGGCTCATTGATATCCAACACCAGGCAGTCGTTGAGCAGGCCCTTCAACCAGTTTGCGTAGGCGGCGCGGTTTCGCGACTGGGCGATTCCGTAGCGATACTCGCCCAGCACGATCACGGGAATTGCCACTTGATCGGCGCGAGCGAGATGGGCGATGACCGCCGGATCATCGTCTGCCGCGGCCGATAGTGCGTTGGTGTCGAGAATCATTTCCAGAGTTCGCGGTCAATTTGCTCGAAGGCTTCTTCCACCCGCTTTTCGACTTGCTTTCTCTCTTTATGAAGGTGTTTGAGCCCACCCAGATGTTTCATCCAGGGCCTTTCCGGAGATGTTGTTTTCAATTTTTCCTGGACCGCCTCGGTGACGAGCTGGCGCAGAGGGATGCCGCGTTCGGCAGCGGCCGACTTTGCGCGGCGGAACAAGAAATCAGGGATTTCGAGGGTCGTCTTCATGGCTGACCCATATTACCATATTTATGGGACTGCTCGATAGGCCGGCTGCAGGGCTTACGGTTGCATGCGATAAACGGGCCGAACTGGCAAAAGCTCGTTTCTAATATCTTTCTACTATTTCCTGCTGCTGCCAGAACACAGTAAGGTATTGCTCGCCATCGCTCCTTGCGTTGGAATTGGTTTCCTCGGATTCGGAGAGCCCTTCGGTGAAAACATTTATGCGCAGGAGAGCCTTGCCGGGACTATTTGTGTTTCTTGCGGTCTCGGCGGCGTATCTCTATTCGTTTCCCCAGCCGAATTTGATCTACCCGGTCATCGTGCTTCTGCACGTCGTTGCCGGGGTGCTCGCGACCATCCTGCTGCTGATCCGCCTCTTCGGGCTCCTGCGGAAAGGCAGCGTTGTCTCCGGAGCGGGCTGGGTCTTGCTGCTCGCCGGAGGGGTCGTGGGCTGTGTTCTCATCAAGACCGGCACAGTACGGGCGGAACTGCACGTTCTTTACGTTCATATTGGCTTGTGTCTCGCCGGCATCGGGTTTCTTGCCGCAGATCGGCTGGGCAAACGCGGCTGGCTCGCGTCCGGAGCGGGTTTTGCAGTGCTGCGAACCGCGGGTTGTCTCTTGATCCTCGCCGGATTGGCCGCGGGCGCGCAGTATCTGCGCACGGCCCGCTGGCTGAACAGCACGCGAATCGAAAATCCTTCCGACTCCCCTCTCACCATGAACCAGGAGGGCGATGGCACCGACGGGCCTTTTTTCCCTAGCTCGGCGCAGGTTTACGGCGGCCAGAAAATCCCCAGCCAGTTCTTCATGGAGTCCGATTCCTGCGAGCGCTGCCACAAAGACATTTACAAGCAGTGGTTCAGCTCGGCGCACCACTTTTCCTCCTTCAATAATCAGTGGTATCGCAAGAGCATCGAATATATGCAGGACACGATCGGCACCAAGCCGTCGAAGTGGTGCGGAGGATGCCACGATCCGGCGGTGCTTTACGCGGGCAAGATGGACCGGCCGATCAAGGAATTTGTGCACGCGCCGGAAGCGCAGGCCGGCCTGGGCTGCATGATGTGCCACTCCATCGCCAAAGTGAAAAGCACGATGGGGCAGGCTGACTTCTACCTGGAATACCCGAAGCTTCACGAGCTGGCCGCGAGCAAGAATCCGGTGGTGCGCTACCTGCACGATTTTCTGGTTTATCTGAATCCTGAACCGCATCGCCGCGTCTTCTTAAAGCCGTTCATGCGCGACCAGACGGCGGAGTTCTGCTCGGCGTGCCACAAGGTGCACCTCGACGTGCCGGTGAATCATTACCGCTGGGTTCGCGGATTCAATGAATACGACAACTGGCAGGCGAGCGGAGTCTCGGGATTCGGGGCGCGCTCGTTCTACTATCCGGCGAAACCGGCGCAGTGCGCGGATTGCCATATGCCGCTGACCCATTCGAGCGATGCCGGTAACGTTCAGGGCTTCGTTCATTCGCACCGCTTCCCGGGCGCGAACACCGCGGTGCCGACCGCGAACGAGGATGCTGAGCAGCTCAAGGTGGTGGAGAATTTTCTCAAGAACGATAATCTCAGCGTCGATATATTCGCGCTTTCTCGCGAGACTACTCCGCTCAAAGTGAAGGCCAACGCTTACAACCCGTCGGAACTCTCGACTACGTTCGCCGTGGGCGAAGAAGCCGAGTCGAAGATCACGGCGGTGAGTGCGGGAGAAGTTGCCCCCGTGACCGCGCCGCTGAATCGCGTGCAACCAGTGGTTCGGCGCGGGGATACGGTGCGCGTGGACGTCGTCGTGCGCACCAAGAAAGTCGGCCACTTCTTCCCCGGCGGCACGGTCGACGCATTTGATACGTGGCTCGAACTCAAGGGAACCGACGAGAAGGGCCAGACCGTGTTCTGGAGCGGCGAGGTGGAAGACAACGGCCACGGTCCGGTTGAGCCCGGCGCCCATTTCTACAGGTCCTTGCAGATCGATGAGCATGGCACTCCCATCAACAAGCGCAACGCCTGGGCCACCCGTTCCGTCGTCTATGTGCGCCTGATTCCACCAGGCGCCGCGGATACGGTCCGTTACCGCATGCACATTCCGGAAAAGGCGGGGAACACGATCACGCTTCATGCGCGGCTGTGCTACCGCAAATTCTCCTGGTGGAACACGCAATTTGCCTTCGCCGGAGTTCCGGATCCCACGCAAAACCCCAAGCCGCAGATTGCGCAAAATTTCGACGATACCAAGTACGTGTTCACCGGCCCCATGCAGGGATTGTCCGCGAAGGAACAGAAGATCCCTGACCTACCCGTTGAGGCCATCGCACAGGACACGGTGACATTGAACATCGCTCCGGCAAATGCCCCGCTGGCAGAGCCGAAGATCGTGATGAAGAAAGAAGACTGGCACCGGTGGAATGACTACGGTATCGGGCTACTCCTCCAGGGGGATCTCAAGGCGGCGGAAGCGGCATTCCTGAAAGCTACCGAGGCCGACCCGAGCAATCCGGATGGATGGGTCAACATTGGCCGCGCGGCGGTGCAGGAAGGCGACATGGAGTACGCCCGCACCGTGCTGCAAAAGGCGCTGGCGATGAACCCCAACCTGGCACGCACGCATTACTTCTATTCGCGCGTGCTGTTGAGCGATGGCCGTTACGACGATACAGTGGCCGAATTGCAGACGGTGCTTAAGCAATATCCACACGACCGGGTGGTGCTCGGCGATCTCGGGCACGCGCAGTTTCTGCAGCGCAAGTACGGCGAGGCGATAGCGACTCTAAACCGCGTGCTGGCGATTGATCCCGAGGATCTGAACGCACAATACAGCCTGATGCTTTGCTACAAGGGATTGGGCGACGAAAAACAGGCGCGCGCGCACGAAGCGCGATACCTGCGCTTCAAGGCCAATGAGGCGGCGCAGGCCATCACTGGCCCCTATCGCCAGACGCACCCATTCGACAACAATGAGCGCCAGGCCGTTCATGAGCACCTATCGGTGCCCTTGCCGCTGCTGTCGCCCGGGTACACCGAGGACCTCAATCCGCCAAAGGCTGCGCCGGCTGCATCCCCAACGGCAGGCCAGGTTCACAGTTCGCGGCGAAAGCTGGCCTACTCAACCACGGGCGCGCCCGGCGAGGCTTCCAGGTAATGCGCACAATTACAGTTTGTCTGCTTGCATGGCTGCTGCCCGCGTCGTTGGTGTCGGCGCAGCAAATTCGGTTTCAAGACATCACGGCCCAGGCGGGAATTCATTTCCGCCACAACAACGGCGCCTTCGGCAAGAAGTATCTTCCGGAAACCATGGGACCGGGCTGCGCTTTTCTGGATTACGACAACGACGGCTGGCCTGACATCCTGCTGCTGAATGGGCAAAACTGGCCGGGACATCCCGGGGCGCCGACCACGCTGAAGCTGTATCACAACAACCACAACGGCACGTTCACCGACGTTACGGCGAAATCGGGTCTCGCGATTCCCATGTTCGCCATGGGAGTCGCGGTCGGAGATTATGACAACGACGGCTACGACGACATTTTCATCACTGCCGTCGGTCAAAGTCATCTTTTCCACAACAACGGCAACGGCACATTCACGGACGTAACGAAGGCCGCCGGGCTTTGGGGGCCGAATGAGTTTTCCACCAGCGCCGCCTGGGTCGACTACGATCGCGACGGCAGGCTGGACCTGATCGTCGCCAACTACGTGCAATGGTCCATCAAGGACGATCTGTTTTGCACGCTGGATGGAGCGCACAAGTCATACTGCACTCCCGAGTCTTACAAAGGGACGGCGGTGCGGCTGTGGCACAACCTGGGCAACGGGAAGTTTGAAGACGCCACGCAGAAAGCCAAGCTCGATGACTCGACCTCCAAGAGCCTGGGCGTCGTGGTCACGGATTTCAACAATGACGGCTGGCCCGACCTGTTCATTGCCAACGACACTCAGCCCAATAAGCTGTATATCAACCAGGGCAACGGCACGTTTGAAGAGACAGCAGTTTCCGCGGGAGTGGGATTCAGCGAAACCGGCATCGCCCGCGCCGGAATGGGCGTGGATGCGGCCGACTACGACCGCTCCGGCCGGCCCAGCCTGATCGTCACGAACTTCGCCAACCAGATGCTTTCGCTTTATCACAACGAAGGCAACGGATTGTTCGTGGATGAAGCGCCGCAGTCGGAGGTGGGGCGCGCCACGCTGATCACACTCGGGTTCGGCTGCTTCTTTTTCGATTACGACAACGACGGCTGGCCTGACATTTTCGTCGCCGACGGCCACATCGAAGATCAAATCGAAGCCGTGCAGGGGCGGGTGAAGTACGCCGAGCCGCCGCACATATTCCGTAATCTGGGGGACGGCAGGTTCACCGAAGTCACGGATTCGCTAGGGGCGGAGTTCGCCAAACCGAAAGTGGCGCGCGGCGCGGCCTACGCGGACATCAATAACACCGGTTTCCTTAGCATCTTGATGGCCACCAACGGCGGTCCCGCCTACCTTTACGAAAACGAAGGTGGAACCAACCGAAGCCTGCGCATCAAGCTGGTGGAACGAAGTCCAACCGGGATGGCATAGGCGCGCTGGTGCACGTCAGCGCCGGCAAAGACGGTGAATCGCAAACGCTGCACAGCGGCAGCAGCTATCTCTCGCAGAACGAACTCGTCCTGACCTTCGGCCTCCGGGAACACGCCAGCGTGGATTCGGTCGACGTGTACTGGCCCAGCGGGCAAGTGGACAAGCTCACCAACATCGGTGCGGGGCAGACGATCACAGTGCAGGAAGGCAAAGGCCTCGTCGGCGCACGCCCCTACGCCAAGCCTGGGTCGCAGATGGCAAGCAAATAGAACTGTAGACCTGCTTAATTGACACCAAGTGGATTCCAGACAACGGCCTGGAGAGGGTATTGCCGGGTGTCGCATCCCTGCGTTCTTTGCGGGGGTAGGATTTCTTGGCTTTAATGCGCAATCACTTCGTGGGAGTGCGGGCCCTCGGAGCGGGCGCTCCGTGCAGCAGGCCTTCCGTGCTGAGATCCTCATCAAGATCGGGCCAATGCAGGCCATAGCCGCCGCCCGCGATCTTCCAGTTTTGACGCTGTGCGGACGTGGCATTCAGCAGGCGGGGATACCACACCAGCGGTACGGTGATAACTCGGCCGTCGCGAAGAGAAACGCTCAGCGTGTCGTCGGTAAGCTCCACCCCCAACACGCGCTCATCCGCCGCTGATGCCAAAAAACTCATTCCAAGCCTCCAGGAGCTGGTCCCTGTGATCGGCCACTATTGATTGTATCGCGCGAAGCTCGTGGGCACGAAACCCAAAGTTTGCCGCCAACTGGACTGGTTCGAGCCAGAACTTGGCCGACAAATCGTGGCGATCAACGTGAATATGAGACGGCTCGTCCGGCTCATGACTCGCCGGAACAATAGCGCGATTCCTCGGGATACTACTTTGCGGCTGCGGTGGTAGGGGCGGGGCCGCCGTGGAGGGCTACGCCAAGGGTGCCGGCGGTGCTGCCTTTCAGATCGTAGACGCCGGTGCGGAGGTAGATGTCGCCTTTGGGAACGTCGATCTCCTCGTGCATTTGAAGGCCGCGCTGCAGGACGCGGGCGTAGGCATCGGGGGTCAGCAGGACTTGAGTTGCGCCGCTCGCGAAGTTGAGCGGCTTGCCCCCACGATCGTAGGCGATGACCATGATTTCGACCGCGCCGCGCTGGCGGCCCTCGGGCGTGGCGTCGAGTTTGATGCCCGGGGCCCAGATGGCGAAATCCACGCGATAGCGGGTGAACGGGCCCGTCATGGCGGTGTTGCCGCCGAGTCGCGGGGCGCCGGGTCCGGGTTGGGGAGTTTCTGGCAGCACGCGAACTTCGTAGATGATCTGGGAGAAATCGGGCAGGTTGCGTCCCATGAGAGGCAGCAGCGGATCGGCGCCGAGGGCGCGGCCGGCGGAGCGGGCGGTTTCGGCGTCGAGGGCATAGTAGCCGCTGCGGTAGGCCAGTTTGTATTTGGGGCCGTGAAAATTGACCTGAATGCGCCGGAACTTGCCGTCCATGTTGGTGTCGGTAGGGGCGTAGGAGAGCGTGTAGTAGTGCGAACCATCGTCGACTACGCGCGCCAGCACGTCGCCCAAGCCATTGGTGTTGTAAAAGGCCTGGCCGCCGGTGGTTTTGGCCAAGTCATCCATGACGTTGTGGCCAGAATCGCGGGCGACAGAATCGGCGCGCATCTGCTGGACCGTGTCGCCCAGTTGGCTTAGACCTCTTTTCTGGCTGACCGGCGAGCCGTTGGCCTGGAACACGGCATCCGGAGCAAGACCCTCGGCTCCGACCGGGTAGATCGCAACCTGATCGGCGGCGAGCAACTGAGCGGTTTTGCGGACTTCTTTCTGGAAGTCGTCCACCACGGAAAATGGGTCCACCACGTCGGTATTGGGAAGAATGCCGGTGGGGAAGGAACCGGAAAACCAGATGAGATTTTTGCGGCCGGGAATGTCGGAGAGGTAGCGGCCAATCTGCTGCAGGGCTCGCAGGGTGAGGCCGACGCGCGATTCGGTCTCAGTCGCCTCGCTGTCGGAGAGGAACTGCTTCATGGCTTCAATGGGGTCGACGGCGGCGGCGGGATCGGTGGTTCCAGCGGTATCGTGGGTGTCAAGGTTGTTCTGTACGGAGGCGCTCTCCGGTCCACCCTGGTTTTCGATGAGGAAGTTGACGACCTCCTGGTCGGCCTGGCTCTCCACCCCGGACGGCAGTATGGGCGATTGATGCGGGCCGGCGATGCCTTTTTTGTCGTTGAGGAGGGCGAGCAATTCGGTGGAATCGGTGGTGACTCCCTGAATCATGCGCAGGCGCGATGAGAGGGTGAAGATGGCGACGCGGGTGCCGGGCCGGATGGTCGCCAGATACTTAAGCATCTCCTTGTGGACGAAGCTCTGGTCGGCGATGGGAGTGTTGAGGGCGTCGAGCAGGAGGACGTACACCGAGTCCGTGGTACGGGTGAGCGGGAGGTTGGTGTAGACGTGAGGAGGCAGCGCCGGCAACTTAATGACGGTGGGTGCGGTGCCGGTGTGCTCCTCGAAACTCGCGAAGGTCTGAGGCTTGCCGTTTTCCAGGAGCTGGAAATCTTCTTTGTGGAGACCCGGAACCGGCGCACCTTTGACATCGGTAACGACGACATCGACGACAACGACGCGGACTTTGCTCTGAATAGTGGTAGTAGCCGCATCAGGCGTGGCAGCTTCCGAGCTAAGGGAAACGGCAACACAGGGAAGCAACGTTAGACAAAGACCGAGGCGGCGCCAATCCATACTGGTTGCCTTAACTGGGCACCTTCGACAGAGTGCCGAGGGCGACGATAACAATAATCGCGAGGGCCCTTGAGAATGGTAATGCAGCCTGGTGGTTCTGTCACCCGCCCCCTATGACAATTAGGCCAAAAATCCAAAGCGGCGGATAGGCCGCGGAGTCGAAGGGAAGGCCGGCGGGGCGCGATGGCCGATCCTGCCTATTTCTCGTCCGGAATCAGCTGGTAGCTGACAAAGGCAAGCCGCTTGCTATCGGGCGACCAGGATGGGACGTTGATGGTGCCCTGGCCGCCGAATAACCTCGCCAGGACTGTGATTTTCTTGTCGTCCATGGACATGACGCGCAGCAGCACATCCTGATTGGGGGGATGGCCGGTCACGCTTTTGTCGTAGGAGAGGAAGACCATCCATTTTCCATCGGGCGAGAAATGCGGGAACCAGTTGTTGTAGTCGTCGGAGAAGACCTGCTCCTGCGCGGCGCCGTCGGGATGCATGCGCCAGATTTGCATGAGGCCGGTGCGCACGGAGTTGAAGTAGATGTATTGGCCGTCGAGGGAGTATTCGGGGCCGTCGTCGGTGCCTTTGGTGGTGGTGAGGCGGGTTTCGTCGCCGCCGGCGACGGGGATGGTGAAGATATCGAAGTCACCATCGCGGACACCGGCGAAGGCGAGGGTCTTGCCATCGGGCGACCAGCTATGCCAGTAGGATGGGGAATTCTTTGTGATCTGGTGCGGCGTGCCGCCTGCGATGGGGAGAATGTAGATTTGGGATTTGTGGTCGGCTTGCGTGGTGTCGCTGATGGCCAGCCATTTGGAGTCGGGGGAAATGCCGTGATCGTTGTTGCAGTGGATGGCGAAGCCGGTGTCGATGATCTGTTGTGCACCTTTGCCATCGGCGGGAATTTTCACCAGGCGGCCGTCGCGGTTGAAGAGAATGGACGCGCCATCGTGGGTCCAGTTGGGCGCTTCGAAATGTTCGGCGGCGCTGTAGATCACTGTGCGGTCGACGGCGGCGTTGGTGGGAGATAGCGTTTCCAGCGAGCTGTAGAGAATGGGCGCAGCGGACGCGGGTGGGCTTCCGGCGGTGATCTCGACGTTGGTGAAGACGGCTTTCTCGGTGAAATCTTTGTTATGCGCGCTGACGCCGATGCCGGCGTAGAACGGGCCGGAGAAGGGGATGCGAATCCATCCGGCGGCGGGATGGAAGACGCCGTCGTCGCCGGCAAGCGCCATGTAAACATAGTCCCCACGCTTAAGCAGGCGCACGCGCTTCGGGTTTGTGATGTTGGATTGAATCTCGTTCGTCAGGCCGCCTTTTTCGTCGCGATATTGCAGTGCGGCAATCGCGTTGCCGTGCTGGGCGACGTCAATGTAGGGCGAATCCGGGTCGAGAGATTGGCGCAGCATGACGACCGCTTTGCGATGCTCGCTGGGGTTGGGATTGGTATCGAGGAACGCAACGCTCGCGGTCATCGTGAGGTCACCGGCGGGTAGTTTTTTCCAGAGGAAATGGAAGTCATCCTCGCGTGACCAGATGTTGGCGCCGCTGGCGGTGATGGTGTATGAGTCCCGTTTGGCGTCGTAATCGACCGAGCCGGGATGAAGGACGGCGCCGACGTCAGCGTGATTTTCGAAGATGCCGATCGGGGATTGCGCGTGGAGAGAGACTGAGATTGCGCAAAGCAACAGAGCGCCAGCCAAGACTTTTGGATTCACTCGCGAAGAACCTCCGAGGTTGGAAACCATTGGAAAGGTAAGAGGGCGCGGGGGAGATGTCAAATTGTGGGACCTGAATTCCAGTCTGCCATCGACGCGGCGAGCGGCTTAGCCGGCATTGGGATGAAACATGCCGCTGGCAATGAAGTGGGTGATGATTGCGGCGAAGGTGGTGCCGATGAGGAGAAGGAGCCAGCGGTATCGCCGCCAAGAATCCCGAAAGCCAGAGGCCTGAGCGAACAGGTCAACGACGTATGCCGCGCAATATGTGATATTCGCGACGACCGCCAGCAGAAAAAGCCCAAGGCCGAAGTCAATCGTAAGCACCGCTTTCGACGCGGGATAGCCTGCCAGAAAGTGAGTGACCACGATCGCGGCTAGAAAGAGGTTGTAGAAGATACGTCCGCGTTCCCAGAATCCAATGGCATCGGTGGCGTTTTCGCGCAGGGTGGCAGTATCCATGGGAGGAGTGTAACGGCTTTTTCCAGGGTGTCGCAAAAAAAGTGGTGAGCGTCAGCTTTTCCGGCGGTCACAAACTGGAGTTCCTCACTGCGTTCGAAATGACATTGGAAAGCGCTTCTCTCTGCACTTATTACACTCTTAGTTCCACCACCGTCGCTCCGCCGCCCCCCTCTTGCTGCGGGGGTTCGGTTACCGACGCCACGTGGGGATGCTGCAGCAAATATTGGCGGAGGGCTTTGCGCAGGATGCCCATGCCACTGCCGTGGACCACGCGGACGCGCGGCAGGCCGGCTAGGAAAGCGTGGTCAACGAACTTTTCGACCTCGCGGGTGGCGTCGTCAACCGTGCGGCCGATTACGTTGATTTCAGAAGCTGCGTTCTGATTTTCGTTTTCCAGCGAAACGGAGATGCCCCGGGAGCGCGCGGCTTTTACGGGAGACTCGGCGGCGCGGGCGATGACTTCGGCGATATCCTCGCGCGGGATCTTCATTTTCATGGAGCCGATTTCGACTTCGAAATGGTTATCGTCGATTCGGCGCGCTATGACCGCGGTTCGGCCCATCGATTTGAGTTTGACGGTATCGCCTTCGGAGACATGCTTGACCAATTGCGGCTGCGCGTGAGGGTCGCCCTGGTCGGCGCCGGTGCTGTGGGCGACGACGGTGGAATCGAATTGTTCGCGGAATTCGCGGCGCAGTTTGGCGATGCGGCGTTCGGCATCTTTGGAGAGCTTTTGCGCGGCGGCGCGGTCCTGGACGGCGTTCACCGCTTCGCGCGCGTGGTATTCGAAATCGCGCAGCAAGGCGTCCAGTTTCTTCTCCATCTCCTTGATCTTGGCTTGCTGGTCTTTTTTGCCTTCGGAGGCGAGGCGGGCTTTCTCGCGCTCCAGTTCTTCTTCGCGGGCGCGAAGTCTGAGCCGCTCGGTTTCGGCGGCGCGCAACTCCACATGCAGGCGGTCGCAGGAACTGGCCCACATCTCGGGCTTGCGTGCCCAGGCGCGAGCGGGCGGCTTCGACGATTGCTGAATTCAACCCTAACCGCCGCGCGATGTTGATGCCGGCGGACGCGCCGGGGACGCCAACTTTCAGCTCGTAGGTGGGCTGCAGGGTGGATTCGTCGAAACCGACCGAGGCATTCACCACCCCGGCGGTGTTGGCGGCGAATACCTTGAGCGAAGTGTGATGCGTGGAAATGATGGTGATGCAACCGACTTGGCGAAAGTGGTCGGCGATGGCCACGGCCAGGGCTGCGCCTTCCTCGGGGTCAGTCGCCGATCCCAATTCGTCCAGCAAAACCAGCGATCGCGCGGTGGCGGTGCGCGAAATGAAATCGATGTTCGTGACATGCGCGGAAAAGGTGGAGAGATTCTGCTCGATGGATTGGTAATCGCCCACATCCGCCAGGATGGCGTCGAATACGGGCAGCTCGGCGCGATCAGCCGGAACCGGAATACCGGATTGCGCCATCAGCGCGAGCAGGCCGGTGGTCTTTAGCCCCACGGTTTTGCCACCCGTGTTTGGGCCGGTGATGATGAGCTGGCGGCGCTCGCCTTCGAGTTCGATGCTGAGCGGAACGACTTGCTTGTCTTTGCTCCTGAGATTGCGTTCCAGGAGGGGATGGCGGGCGTTCACCAAAACCAGAATTCGTTCATCGTCGCCGCGCAGCCGGACCGGAACGCAGTTGTAGTCCTCGGCAAAACGCGCTTTGGCAAATTGCAGCTCCAGTTCGGCGAGAACCTCCGCCGCGGCCGCGATGGCAGGGGCGTGCTCGCCGATGTGGCGAGTCATTTCCAGCAGAATGCGGTGAATCTCGGCTTGTTCCTCGTCGAACAAGCGCACTAAGTCGTTATTCTGCTCGATGGTTTCGAGCGGTTCGACAAAAAAAGTCTGGCCGCTGGAACTCGCGCCGTGAACCACGCCTTGCACCCTTCGTTTGTGCTCGGCCTTCACAGGAATCACGAAGCGTTCGCCACGAATGGTGATGAGTTCATCCTGCGCGGAACCGCCTTCGGCCAGGCGGCGCAAGTAGCCGCGGAGAGATTCTTGAATGACCCGGCGCTGCTTCTCGATTTCGCGGCGGATACGCGCGAGGTCGGGCGAGGCGCGGTCTTCCAGAGTGCCATCCGGGGCGATCTTATTGCGGAAGGAGCGCAGAAACTCGGTGAAATCGACGACGGCGGAGGAGAGTTGCGCGGCCGCGGTCCATTCCGACTTCATGGCGGCCGGGGGGCTCAGCGCGATTTGCCGCCACTCGGCGGCGCGGTCGACCAGCAGGATCACGTCGCGGATTTCGGTTGTCTCCAGGGCCGCGCCGGCGATGCGCGATTCTTCGAGGAGCGTGGTGATGTCCAGCAGGGCGGAAAAATCGAAGCTGCCGCCTGCGCGGCGAAATTCCCGGATCTCAGTGGTGAGCTGGTGTTGGGTTTCGATCCAGGCCGGGTCGGTGGTGGGGGCGAGGGCGGAGATACGTTGCTGGCCGAGCGGAGAAGCGGCGTATCCGCGCAGCAGGTCGCGGAGCGAGTCGAACTCGAGCAGTTGCGCGCTGGTACTTTCCATCCGGCCCCGCACGTACTTATGCTACCCTATGCGCTCGCTCGCCGTGGTCGCCCGCGGCCGCGGACCCTGAGAGGATTCAATGGCAACTTCTGTTTCTCCGGCACCAACCGCGTCGCACCGCCGTTGGAAATATGTGTTGTTCGGGTTGATCGCGGCCATGATGGGCTATGTGCTCGTCCACAATGAAGGCTTTCTCCTCCACTCTGCCGACCCCGAGTGGGCGCATATTCGATCATTCCGGTGGTATTTGTTGCCGCATGGGTTGGCCGGGGCGTGCGCTCTGTTTCTTGGCCCCATGCAGTTCTCCGAGCGGCTGCGGAAGAGGTTTACGAAGCTGCACCGGGTGATCGGGAGAATCTATGTCTTCGGCGCGCTGATTGCGGCCCCGCTGGGCGGCTTTATTCAGTACTTCGAGGAGAGGATGGGAGAGCCGCGTTCCTTCACGGTTGCTGCGCTGTTGGACGCATTTCTGCTGATGAGCACGACGGGCATCGCGTATGCCTTCATCCTGCAGGGCAAAGTGCAGCAGCACCGGCAATGGATGACGCGCAGCTTTGCCGTGGCCCTGGTGTTCGCCGAGGTGCGCGTGATCGGCGGACTTACTGGGTGGGAAAACAGTGACGCCATCAGTGAAACTATCGTCTGGTCCTGCCTGGTGTTTGCCGTGTTCGGCGCGGACGTTGTGCTTCAAATCCAGGAGTCGCTGCGCCTGCGGTCCAAGGGCCGAGTGCAGATCGCGACCCTCTGAGTTCACGGTGGATTGCGACGGCTTTCGTTTGCTGCGCTAGAATCTGTGTATGGCCTTCCCTATAACCCGCTTACGGCGGTTGCGGCGCACTGAAGCGCTGCGCAGTTTGGTGCGCGAAACGCGGCTGACGCCGGAGGAATTTGTCTATCCACTATTCATGTGCCCGGGCGAAGGCGTGCGGCGGGAAGTGCGCTCCATGCCAGGGGTGTTCAATTTGTCTGTCGATGAGGCGGTGAAGGAAGCGCGGGAAACTTACGCGCTGGGCGTGCCGGCGATCATTTTGTTTGGCCTGCCGGATGCGAAGGACGAAGTGGCGACGGGCGCATGGGCGGACAATGGCATTGTGCAGCAAGCGGCGCGGGCGATCAAACGCGAAGTGCCGAAATTGATTCTGGTGGGCGATGTTTGCCTGTGTGAATACATGTCGCATGGGCATTGCGGGATCGTGCGATCGGTTCCACAGTCGCTGGGGGCGGCAGTGGCCGCGCCGCCAGTCATCGGCAACGACTATGAAATCGTGAATGACGCCACGCTGGAACTGTTGGCGCGTACTTCGGTTTCGCTGGCGCGCGCCGGGATCGATATCATCGCGCCGTCGGACATGATGGACGGACGGGTTGGGGCGATTCGCCGGGCGCTCGATGGAGCGGAGCTGAGCAACACTCCGATTCTTTCTTATGCGGCGAAGTTTGCGTCTGGGTTCTATGGGCCGTTTCGCGAGGCGGCGGATTCGGCGCCGCAGTTTGGCGATCGGCGGTCGTATCAGATGGATGGCGCCAATGTGCGCGAGGCGATGCGCGAGATTGCGGCCGATATCGAAGAAGGCGCGGACATGATTATGGTTAAGCCGGCGATGCCGTATCTGGATGTGATCGCAGCGGCGCGGGAGCGGTTCGATTTGCCGCTGGCCGCGTATCAGGTTTCCGGCGAATACGCCATGATTGAAGCGGCGGCGCGGAATAATTGGATTGAGCACGATCGCGTGATGATGGAGTCGTTGGTGTCGATTCGGCGCGCGGGAGCTAGCGTGATTTTGACATACTTCGCGAAGGAGGCGGCGCGGTTGTTGGGTTGACGGGGCATGACATGTTTTGCCGCAACAACAGGGGCTAAAGCCCCTGATTCTTTTTTGTAGTCATATCGGCACGGCTGAAGCCGTGCCCTGATACGAATCGCTTTGGGCTGGATGCGAGCGAGCGTCAGAAAATCCAGGAAAGGGCTAAGCCTTGGAGATTCGGCTAGATGAAGTTGAGGCGCGGGTGCTGGGCGCTTTGATCGAGAAGGACATTACTACGCCGGATTACTATCCGCTTTCGCTGAATGCGCTGATCAATGCGTGCAATCAGAAAAACAATCGCGATCCGGTGATGAGCCTGGATGAAAACGCCGTGCGCGGCGCATTGGATAGTCTGCAGGAGACCCGGCTGGCTGGGCCGGCGGGCGGCGCCGACAGCCGGGTGACGAAATACGAACATCGGTTGCAGGAAGTGTTCAACTTTACGCGGGGTGAGACTGCAGTCCTCTGTGTGCTGCTTTTGCGCGGCCCGCAGACGCCTGGGGAACTACGCGGGCGCGGCGAACGGATGCATCGCTTTGAGGACCTGACCGAGGTGCAATCCACGCTGCAGCGGCTGATGCAGCGCGAGCCGCCGCTGGCCAGAATGCTTTCCCGGCAGCCGGGCACCAAAGAAGCTCGCTACATGCATCTGCTGTCGGGCGACGTGGAGGAAGTGGAGCCGGCGCAGACGCGCGGGCAGGAATACCCGCGCCCCACATCGCCAGACGGCGAGCGGATCGCGCACCTGGAAAACGAGATCGCGGACCTGCGGAACGAACTTGCCGACTTGAGGCAACAACTGGCGACGTTCCGAAAAGAGTTTGAATAGAGAAGATTGGCGAACCCTAGGCCGCTCCGCGCGCCGGCATGGACGCGGCATCCCGCAGGCCTCGCGCAGTTTGCTTGACCGCCAGGACATAGAGCAGAGCGGAGCGCATCTCAATGGAAACTTCCTCCACCGAATTTCGCCGCGGCCTTAGAAGCTTGCGGTCTTTGATTCGAAAACCAGCTTGACACACGTGGTCGCATAGCCCTTCCAGGCTGTACTTGGTGTAGAGGGCGTGAACCTCGCGGTGTTTCGGGTAAGTGGTGATGAGAATTCGTCCCTGCTTCTTCAGCACTCTCTTCGCCTCCTGAAACGCGATGCCGGCATTCAGGTGGCCGAGTGACTCGGGAAGAATGACGGCGTCGAAGCAGTTCGAGGCAAACGGAAGCTGGTGAGCGTCGGCTTGCACCAAGCCCTCGCGGCCGTAGCGCGCCGCCGAGCGCAGCATTTCAAACGAGAAATCGAGGCCGATGACTTTGTAGCGGAGATCGCGCAAACTCTTTTCCAGTTCGCCGGTGCCACAACCGATGGAGAGGATCCGCTTGCTTTTCTTGGGGAGCTGGGACATCAGCCAGTGGCGGAGCGCCGGATACTTCCAAGTGTCGGTGGAGTAGGCGCTCTTATGCCAACCCTTGGTGCCCACGCTGCGATAGAACTTTGAAGTGAGTAGCGGGCGCTGGTTTGGCGAGGTTCTGGTTCCCAAGTCATTCTCCTCATCGCTAGAAATGGTCGCGCGAAACCTCGGACAGACCTCAAGGCCTAAAGCGGGCGCGTGAGAACTTCAATCGTCCCTCCGGGACTGGCTCATCTTTCCCACTTTTCCCAGCGCCGAAGGCGCTGGGCTATTGTCGGTGGCCCCTCCGGGCCGGAGCTTGCGCGATTTGCTCCACCGCAATAGCCCGTATCCCGTTCTCACGCACACACTAAAACCCGCATTGTTATTGACCGTCAGAGGACACGGCTAAGCGCATGCCAGACCTCAGGCGCTGAAGCGCGGATGTGTTTTCATCGGATTAGCGGCACGACCGAAGGTCGTGCCCTTCCCAAAACCTTGCCAGGCCGATTTTTCCCGCGACCTCTGGAATTCGTGTCCTTCCCGAAGGCATTTATTAAGACCGAAAGATTATCGCAAAACTTCGTGTCGTGCGCTTTACGGGAGTCGGTTGAGAGCGTGGCCCTGCAACCACAGCGTGTTCCGCGCGCCACGCTCTTTTTGAATGAGCTGTTCTGGAAACCTCGCAGAATCAATGAAGTGTCTAAAGGTGGCCGTCGTGCTCTTACCGCTCCTGACTGGGGGAACCAGCACAGGAGGATTTATGGCACATTTCACGCAGCTTGGATTATCGGGAGAACCAGAAAGAAAACCAGAGAACACGGCGGTACGAAAGACGTCCGGAGCGGGGCCGCGCCCCGAATCTCATCATACGAAGCTCAGCAACAAACAGAAGACGGCGGCGATGATCTGTTCGGTGATCGCGATGTCTTTGCTCGGAGTGTCGTTGTTGGAGACAGGTGGATGCTCGAAGGCTTCCAACAAATCCGCCGGGATTACTGCGCCGAGCGCGGTCGCAAGCAATCAAAGCACGCCGGCTCCAACCGTCGCACCGGAGCCAGTGCCCGCGGCCCCGGCGATGGCGGCGGCGAAAAAGCCCATGGCGAAAAAACCGAGGCAGCGGACACTGGTGGCGTCCACTTACACCAATCCAACCTACGGAGTCACTTTCCGCTATTTGAAGCCTTACAGCTTGCTGGAAGGCGACAAAGCGAATGAGGAGTGGGGCGCGCTGGAGCCGGCGCAGATGAATTTTGTCCAACCCGGCGGCACTACGATCAGCACGGTCGAGCTGCCCGGGCGTTTGTATGCGGGAACGGACTTCGCGTCGGCGTTTTTCAACTTAAGCGTGAACACGAACCTGACGGCTGCGGCCTGCGAGCAATTTGCTGCTCCCGCGGTCAGCCCGGCGGCTCCCGCGCAGGATGGCGCGAGCCCGGCCGCCGCGGAAACAGCCAAGCCGGTTGAACCGTCGAAGGGGAAACTCGGTGCGGCTGAGTTCACGGAAGTGGAAAATGCTGGCGGAGAAGCGGCGAAGCACTCCGATGCCAAGTACTATCACGTCTTCCAGAATGGCACGTGCTATGAATTCGCTCTCGGCGTCGAGACCAAGGGTGATGGCGCGACCAGTGGGACGAAAACCGTGGATCGCAATGAAGTGTTCCGCAGGTTGAATTGGATGCTGTCGACGGTGAAGATTCAACCAGCTGGGGTTCCGGAACCGGCGGCGCAGGCTTCGGGGACGACGGTTGGTGGGGGGAAAGACTAGCTGCTGAGTGACCGTGGCTGTTTGTCGGGTGTGCCCGAGGGCGAAACGCCCTCGGGACAGCCGGCGGGACCCTTCGGCTTCGCTCAGGGCAGGCTAAGGGCGCTACTCTCAGCTTATGTTCCGGCGGATGCGGGTTTCGCCTCGATCTTCTCGAATACAGCGTCGGCGCGTTGCAGGGCTTCCTGCACGTTGGCGCAAATATTTTCCGGCCCTACCACTTCTTCGAACTCCGCTTGATGCATCAGTTGCGCAGGTTGTTCGCGGGCGCCGCACAGGATGAGCGTGCGGCCGGTTGCGTGCAACTGCTGGGCGATTTCTTCCAAGGCAAACAGGCCGGTAGCGTCAATCGCGGTCATGTTGCGCAACCGGATGATGACGATGGGCGGGAGTTCGTGCATGTTCTCCGTGACGACAGCGATTTTGTCGGTGGCGCCGAACAAGAACGGACCATGAATGCGGAAGATGGTGGCGTAGTAAGGAATGTCTTTGTCTTGCAGGATGTGCATGCGCCCGTCTTCCACGTAGTCGTCGGTCACTTGGGAGACGGTAGTGGTATTGGAGACGCGGGCGATGAACAGCAGCGCGGCCAGGATCATTCCCGCTTCGACGGCTACCGTAAGATCGGCGAAGACGGTCAGAGCAAATGTGACCAGCCAGACGCTGATGTCGGTTTTGGTGAGCTTGAGGAGTTGCGGAATTTCGCGCCACTCGCCCATGTTGTAGGCCACGACCAAAAGGATTCCCGCCAAAGCGGCCATGGGAATGTAGCTGGCCAGGGGCGCGGCAAATAGAAGAATGCACAAGAGAGTGGCGGAGTGGATCATGCCGGCCACTGGGCTGCGGGCGCCGGCGCGGATGTTGGTCGCGGTGCGGGCAATGGCACCGGTGGCCGGAAGGCCGCCAAACATTGGCGAAATAATGTTGGCGACGCCTTGCCCGATGAGCTCTACGTTGGAATTATGCCGGTCGTTGCTCATGCGGTCGGAGACGATGGCCGACATGAGCGACTCGATGGCACCCAGCATGGCCACTGTGAACGCCGGTCCCAGGAGGCCGACGATCAAGTCCGGACGAAAGTGCGGAATCGCCATATGCGGCAGGCCGCGGGGAATGCCGCCAAAGCGCGTGCCGATGGTTTCGATGCGGAACTTGAACAGGAACGCGGCCACCGTCGCGCCCACCATGGCGACAATCGGGCCGGGGATGCGCTTGGAAATCAGGCGGCAGCCGAGCATGACCACCAGGGTGCCGGCGGCTAGCGCCGTGGCGCGTGGGGACCAGGTGGGGGACGCCGAGGCGAGAGCTTGCATGCGCTTCCAAAAATCGCCTGGGACTTTGTCGAGGTGCAAGCCGAAGAAATCTTTTATTTGCGTGCTGGCAATCAGCACTGCAATGCCGTTGGTAAAGCCAAGCACCACTGGGCGAGGAATGAATTTTACGGCCGAGCCCATGCCGGTTATTCCCAACACGACAAGCAACAATCCGGCCATTACGGTGCACATGAACAGGCCGTCAACGCCGTGAATCGCAATGATGCCGGCGACCACAACGACGAAAGCTCCGGTGGGGCCGCCGATTTGAGTCTTTGATCCGCCGAGCGCGGAAATTAGGAATCCGGTGACCACCGCGCAGTAAATGCCGGCCTGCGGCGTCATGCCGGAAGCAATGGCGAAGGCCATGGCCAGCGGCAGAGCGACTAGGCCAACAGTGATGCCGGCGATGAGGTCGTGCAGAAAATCGTCGAGAGTGTATTGGCGCAGGCAGAGAACAGACTTGGGAAGCCAGCGTTCGTCCCAGGTGAGAGAAAATAGTCCCATGATTTATTATGCCATCAAGAATGCCTGCCTGAGTTGCGAATCGAAACGCACCTAAGTAACTAGAATTCGCTTTTGGGCCGTGGATTCTTCGGAAAAGGTGCAGGAGGCGGGCTGGGAAAATCCCCACCCTGTCGCAGAAAACGCGACAAAGGTGGGGCACCCTGGACGGATTGTTCTTGTCTCTAGAACTGGTTCCAGAGGAATTGGTTGTAGACTTCGTGGTGGTATTGGACTTCGGGAGCCTTGACGAAAGTGCCTAGCTGGCGCGGGCAGCGATCGGCGGCGGCCTGCTTTAGATCGCCGTAGCGCCCCTTCACATCCTCGCCCAAAATCTTGGTCATCCAGTCGGACTCGCGGAAGAGTTCCAGAGCGGAGTAGATGTTGTCCGGCAAGTAACGCTGAGCCTGGCGCAGGTTCTTGATCTTGGCAATGTCGCCATCGATGCCGGTTTTGAACACCGAGTACAGAACCATGTAGGGATTTGAGTCGGGGGCCACCGCGCGCACTTCCACGCGCATACTCTTATCGTTGCCAATCGGAATGCGCACCATGGCTCCGCGATCCGTGGCTGAAGCTTTGAGCTGATTAGGCGCTTCGAAGTGCGGATCCAGCCGGCGGAAAGCGTTCACGCTGGGATTCAGCAGGAGGCAAGTGTCGAGGCCGTGGGTGAGGACGCGGTCGACGAACGACCACCCGAGTTTGCTGAGCTTCTCCTCGCCCTTGGGATCCCAGAATAGGTTCTTGCCGCCCTTGGTGATGGAAACGTTGGTGTGCATGCCGCTGCCGTTCACGCCGACCACCGGCTTCGGCAAGAACGACGCGGTCATGCCGTTCTTGGTCGCCACTTCGCGGCAGATCAGCTTATAGAGCTGAATTTGGTCGGCGGCGACCACCACTTCGCCATAGCCGTAGTTGATTTCAAATTGCGAGGGCGCGACTTCGGGGTGATCCTTTTCGTTCTGGAAACCCATGGCGCGCTGGACTTCCGCAGCCGTATCGATGAACGTGCGCAGTGGGTCGCCGGGCAACGAGTGATAGTATCCGCCGGTGTTGACGTACTCGAACTTGCCCGTCAAATGGTAGTTCTTTTCGGCATCCACTCCGCGGAACAGGAAGCCTTCAATCTCATTGGCGGCGTTGAGCGTGTAGCCTTCTTTTTTGTGCAGCTCCTCGGCGTAGCCTTTCAGAATGCCGCGGATGTCAGCGGCATAGGGCGTGCCTCCCTTGTCGATGACTTCGCCAAATACCATCACCTTGCCGGAGCCAAAGTAATCTGCCGGCGCCCAGTAGAAGGCGGCCCAGTCAACCCCGAGACGCAGATCGCTTTCTTTTTGGGCGGTGAAGCCGCGAATGGAAGATCCGTCAAAGGTAAGGTTGTCCCAGCTTTTGATAAGGAATTTCTTGTCGTAGTCCAGCATGTGCAAGCGGCCTTCGAGATCGCTGAAGAGCACGGTCACGGCCTTGATGCGCTTTTCATCCGCGAGGTACTTGATGCGCTCTTCCTGGACTTTGTGAGGGGCAACCCGGTTCTTGCGTTGTTCTTTGGCGTGGAGGTTCAACTCTTCCAGTTCTTCGTACGACAGGGCAAGGAAATTCCGCAGTTCGTTGGACATGTAGCTCCTTGAGGGAGAGCCGCAGCTGGGCGGCCCGATTTTGCGAAGCGATATAGTACGCGCCGCCTCGTAAAAGTGCCAATTGAAATCGGTTATGAGGGATATTAGGCATTTTTATGCCGACTCCGGATGGGGCGGCGTTTCAGATCGAGAAGGAAAAAGGAATAACCACGAAGGACACGAGGTACACGAAGGAGTTCACTTCTTCACCCGCACTTGCACGCGCGTGCCTTCGGCGAGTTCGCCATCCCGCAGGCGAATCAAGCCTCCTGAAACCACGGTGCCCTCGAACTCATCCCGGGCCGGGCCCGGCGCGGCAGTCACGGGCGGATCGCTTGCGCGGGCGCGGCCCATGCCCTTGTCCATAGCCGCATTGGCCAGGTCGTCGGCTTCGCGGTTGCTTTCCCGAAGCACATGCTGGATGGAAAACCAATCCATTTGAGCGATCAATTGCTTGGCGCGGCCGTGGAGCTCCTGCAGAGTGGCGTTTTTCACCTTGTAAATGCCCTTGATCTGGCGCACCAGCAGTTCGGAATCGCTGATGACGCGAATGGCTTTGGGGCCGTGCGCGAGCGCGTATTCGAGCGCGGCAATCAGGCCTTGATATTCGGCGAAGTTGTTGGTCTGGTGGCCCAGATATTGGCTGAGGGCGGCGACTTTCTTTCCCGACTGATCTTTGATCAGTACGCCGTAGGCTGCCGGGCCGGGATTGCCGCGAGCGCCGCCGTCGCTATAGGCCACGAGATAGGATTCGGGCGGATTCTCGCGAGCGGCGGCGGAATTGCGAGAAGAGAAATGAAGACATAGCGGAAGTTTACACTGGCGGCTTTTGTCTTCTATCGTCCGGCCGCCAGGCGGGTGGCCAGACGCTCCGGCAAATTCGCCGCCAGAATTCGGTCTTGCGCTTCTTGCAAGCTGTAGGGAACGCGGTGGTAAGTGACCACGCGGGTGTTGGAATCCAGGAGCGCAAATGCGGCGCGCCAATCGCCATCTCGGGGCTGACCCACCGATCCGGGGTTGATCAGGTAGCTCAGCCCTTTTTGCAGAAGCAAGGGCAGGGTTTCCGACTGGCCGACCGTGTCATACGTGGGACGGAAAATCTCACAAGTGGAACCATCGGTCGAGAAATATCCTTGCAGGTGAGTGTGCCCGTAGAAAGTGAGAGGCACGGAGGAAGTGAGCAGAGGTTCGATCGCTTCCTGCGGAGTCACGATGTATTCATCCTCGTCCAACGGCGATCCGTGCACGCACTGAATGCCGGGAAGGCCCTCGATTTCGAGCGGGCCCGGCGGCAGGGCCACGAGCCAATCGCGGTTTTCCGGCGTGAGCTGGCCTTGGGTCCAGACGGCGGCCAGCGCCGCTAGAGGATTGAAATCCTCCACAGGGATGAGGCCCACGGCGGCTTTGTCGTGGTTGCCGCGAACGAAGAATTTCCCCAAACCTCGGGCGCACTCGATGACCTCGTTGGGACTGGCGCCGTAGCCCACGATGTCGCCGAGGTTGACGACAATGTCATGCGCCGGGGCGGCAGCCACGCACGCCTCCAGCGCCTCCAGGTTGCCGTGGATATCGCTGAGAATGAGGGCCCGCACAAGCCTCCGAGGAATTGGGGGATTATAGAACGGAGCAGAGCAAAAGCCACGCTTCGCAAGCTAACCTCCGCCGTTGACGACCGGACATCGCGCCCAATGCCCGGGGCTCACTTCGACGAGGGGCGGCAGCGCACGCCGGCACTCCTCGATTCGGGATTCGCAGCGGGGTTCGAACGGGCACCCGGGGAGAACGGCATGCAGCGGCGGAACGGTTCCCTCGATGGTCGCCAGTGGACGCTTGCGGTCGGTGTGCAGCGTGGGAACGGCCTGCAGCAGGCCGCGGGTGTAGGGATGAGCAGGGGCGCGGAATATGTCGGGCTTGGAGCCTAGCTCCACCAGGTTGCCGGCGTACATGACGGCAACCCGGTCCGCCACTTGAGAGATTACGGCCAGATCGTGGGAGATAAAGAGCATGGTCAGGCCGAACTTGGAGCGAAGTTCCGCGAGCAGTTCGAGGATTTGCGCCTGGATGGTTACATCGAGCGCCGTAGTAGGTTCATCGGCGATGAGTAGCTGCGGACGATTCACGATGGCCATGGCAATCATCACGCGCTGGCGCATTCCGCCCGAGAGCTGGTGGGGATAGTCGCGAGCGCGGCGGGCCGGGTCGGCGATGGCGACTTCGTTCATGGCGGCGACGGCGCGATCCCAGGCTTCTTTCTTCTTAATGTCGGCATGCGCCGAGGCAGCCTCGGCGATTTGTGCGCCTACGCGCATGACCGGGTTCAGCGCGGTCATCGGCTCCTGGAAGATCATGGCGATACGTGAGCCGCGCAGGCGGCGCATGTCTTCTTCGGGGAGTTGAAGAAGATCGCGCGCGGCGCCGTCTCCATTGCGGAAGCTAATTTCCCCGCTGGCTCGGGCTTGGGGTGGAAGAAGCCGCATGATGGCGAGGGAAGTAATGGATTTGCCGGAGCCGGATTCGCCGACCAAGCCGAGAACCTCGCCTTGCGCAATGCTAAAGGTGAGATCGCGGACGGCTGCTGGCTTTGCGCCGAGCGACGCAGGCTTCGCGTTCGCGCTGCATTGGGCGGGGAACTCAACGGCCAAATGCCTGACATCGAGCAGGGGCGGCACGGGATTATCCTAGCAGGGGTTCACGTTGCGAGATATTGGCGGCAGCGTTGCGCCGGAGCGGATCGACTAAACTCCTTGCCCAGCAAGGTTTCTGCGGGTATTTACACAAATGGGAAGATCGAGACGGCAGGCACTTTGCCGCAAATTCAAGCGAAAATCTTGGGAAAATCGCATGTCTCGCGGCTCTGCGCGCGGGAGACCGCAGACGTACTGCACCAAGTTCTGGTCACCCGCTTGTGGACGTGCTGCACTCGATTGAAAGGCAAGCAGATAGAGTCGCGTAGTTTTCATTGACTATAAAAACAAGAGGAGTAGAAACATACTCGTTCTTTGACACGTTCTAAGTTTTCCCGGTTGGTGCGGCGTCCGGGGCTCGAGCGAGATCACTCTACCGACCGCGAGGTTAGGTGGAGAAGGTCAGCAAGGGTCTGTAGCTAAGCGCTGGTCGAGGCGAACAAGAGCACAAGTCAGAGGCAAGACAGAGTCCCGAGGCGTTGAACTGGTTTATCCGGTTGGCGGTAAGCCCGGAGCCCAAGCACAGATCGCTCGCCGCGCCCCGCAAGGGAAGCGATGAGGTCAGGTCGGCAAGGGTCTAAAGCGAGCTACTGGCCGAGACGAATAGGCTCAACATCCCCTCGGGACTCTTAATTTTTTGCAGGCCTTCTTCTTTTGTCACGTAAGCCGCAAGCCGCAGTCGCCCCGCCGGAAGTCAACGTCCCTTCACGTATGCACGTTCCCAAGGTTCCCGCGCTGGACTTCGTTGTGGGCCTTTACCCGGGCGGCAAACCAGCGGATGCGCGCGCCAAAGCCTCAGCGCCGGCCAGTAGTGGGAGTGGATATGTCTCCGCAGCTGGCTTTGTTGGTGCAGTGCGAAGCGGACCCGGAAGTTGAGGGGTAATGTGGCGCGGGCGCCCCCGCCCGCGAAGGCCTGCACGATGGGGATGTTCTCTAGATGCGTGGTCAGGCCGTAATTGCCACCAACGCCTTGGCCCGATCAATTCCTTGCGCCGATCGCAAGATGGTGTCGGCGAAAGCCATGCAGCTTGCCCGGTCTGGAACAGTTGACGTCACGCGCCGCGGATATTGATCGTAAGTGCGCCCATCCAGCTCTCGCCCGTGTCTTGCCTTCCGCACGCCGCCCCACTGCTTGAAGAAAAACGGCACGCGCTGTTCGCGACACTGGTCGCGGATCGAGATGACCCAGTCTTTTTTCATTGGACGCGCGCCGGGCCCGCTCTCGCCGCCGACGATAACCCAACTGATGCCGGAAAGATCCACACGGCCCAAGTCCTCCAGGAGGGGTTCGATGGATAAAAAGCGAATCCTGGCGGGAGCCTCGCGGAGATCATCGATTCTGGGCAGCCCGTACTTCCGGTCTTCGACGCTCACACCCCACCAGATGTGTTCTTGCTCCGCTGCAAAACGGATGCCGTCGCTCAAGGATTCGCGTAACCGCTCGGATCGCTTGGTCAGCACTTGGTAGGTGTGCCAATTCGCCGTGACCATGACTTGCGAGACCGTCCGCACATAGTCATCCGGAACGCCTGGCTGGAACAGGTCGCTCATGGAATTCACGAAGACCAGCTTGGGCGAACGCCATTTGAACGGCTCGGTTAGCTTCTCGGGCACGAGGCGCAGGTCGAAGCCCTGTTCGTAGGGATGGCCTTTGACTCCGCGAAAGCGTTCGGCAAACGTCTCGGCGTAGCAATGCTTGCATCCGGGGCTGATCTTGGTGCAGCCGCGGACGGGGTTCCAGGTGGCGTCGGTCCATTCGATGTGGGAGTTTAGAGACACATTAAATCCCAGAATGCCGTCTGGTCAGTGCTGTATTTCAAAACCTGACCCCAAAGCTTATACGCTCGCTCGTGCCGGGAGAACAATGCCAGCCGATACAGGGGTAGATTCTTTTCGTGGGATCTAACCTCCTTCATCGTGTAATGAGCCGGCGGGATGTATCCAAGGATAGCCATGCTTTTGGTGAACTCATCGGCCAAGAATTTGGTGAATCTTATGGCGTCCCACTGCGCAGTCGCCCACCGTGCCCGCCAACTGTCCGATCCTAGGAACTTGTCAACCTTAACAGCCTCTTCTTTGAGGTAATGTTCATAGTTGCGGTTCGCGTCCATTCCAAGGGCAAGCAAGATCAAGAAGTCTACATATCGAGCGTCGGCGAGCTTCCGAATAGTTTCAAACTCCAGACCGATATCGAATGGATCGGCGAAGCAAAGTGACAACGCCGTGTCTCCGACAGAGCCTTTCGGAATCTGCCCCAGAATGTCCGAGACTCGCTCGTTGCAGTCGCCCTGGATGTAAGCGACGTGTGCGTCAGGGGCAGCTTGTCCGGCTCGAATTCGTAGCGCGTCCAGCTTCGCCGGTATTTGTTCACAGAAGACGTATTTGTCGAACGGATCTTTTAGCTTGAGTGCTAGCAGCGGGGACCCGAGAATAAATTTTGACTTATTTCGGATCCTGCTACGCCCCGATCCCGCGTAGAGCTCCACATAAATTCGATTGTGCCATTTGTCCTTCATTGCCGTCGAGAAGAGGCTCGCGTAAAACGAAACAAGGCCGTGCTTTTCTTCAGCCCAGGCGCCTACATCATCGAAGACCAGTCCATCCTCGGGCAATTTGGTGTCGTCATCCATCGGCGTGAACCTCCGGTATTCGTGACATCCCCTCCTCGGCCCGGTGTTCGTTGACCCCAGCGCGCCAATTTCGCTTTTAATTCGCCTATCTATTCCGTAGACAGTTTTGCATATCTCCATAAGCCGCGCAATAGCGAACGAGTCGCAAGGCATCAATCCGCCGCTGTCCTCTGAGTTGTCGCCCGTCGGGATTCGCGAAGGTGACGACGCTTGTTTCCGGGTCGTTCAATTGCCAATGAGGTGTTTGACGAACTTGAACGGGAAGACGATCGCCGGAGATGATTTACTCCGCACGTTCGCGCGCGAGGCGCCCGTGCCACACGATCACAGCGGGATGTTCCCGTGCTTCTTCGGCGGGTTCTTGTCGCGCTTGGTCTCCAGCATCTCCAGCGCTTGAATCAGCTTTTTGCGGGTTTCGCGGGGCTGGATGACCGCGTCCACGAAGCCGCGTTCGGCGGCGACGTAGGGGTTGGCGAAGCGCTCGCGGAATTCCTCGATCTTCGCGGCGCGCATCTCTTCGCGGTTGGGGGCTTTGTCCAGGTCGCGTTTATAGACGATGTCGACCGCGCCTTCCGGGCCCATGACGGCGATCTCGGCCGTGGGCCAGGCGTAGTTCACATCGGTGCGAATGTGTTTTGAGGCCATCACGCAGTAGGCTCCGCCGTACGCTTTGCGCGTGATGACAGTGACTTTCGGCACCGTGGCTTCGGCGAAAGCGAACAGCAGCTTAGCGCCGTGTTTGATGATTCCGCCATACTCTTGCTTGGTACCGGGCAGAAAGCCGGGAACATCCTCGAACGTGACCAGCGGAATATTGAAGCAGTCGCAGAAGCGCACGAAGCGCGCGCCTTTTACTGATGCATCGATATCGAGTGTGCCGGCCAAGGCCGCGGGCTGGTTGGCGACGATGCCCACCGGCTTGCCGTTCAGCCGCGCGAAACCGACCACGATGTTTCTCGCATAGTGCTCCTGGACTTCGAAAAAATAGCTGTCGTCCACGACCGAGTGAATGACATCCTTAATGTCGTAGGGGAGATTCGACTCGGCCGGAACAATTCTGTCCAGCTTTTCGTCGGTGCGGTCGATTGGATCGGTGCAGGGCTTGCGCGGAGGGTCGTCCAGATTGTTCGACGGAATAAAGCTCAGCAGCTCGCGCACCATGGAGAGGCATTCGGCGTCGTCGTGGGCAAGAAAATGGGCCACGCCAGAGGTTTCGTTGTGGGTGTGCGCGCCGCCCAGCTGGTCTTTAGTGACCTCTTCGTGAGTAACCGTCTTGATGACATCCGGGCCGGTGATGAACATGTAGGAAGTCTTGTTCACCATCAGAATGAAATCGGTGATGGCGGGCGAGTAGACGGCGCCGCCGGCGCAGGGGCCCATGATGGCGGAAATCTGCGGCACGACTCCGCTATACAGCGTGTTGCGCAGGAAAATGTCGGCATAGCCGGCCAGGGAGACTACGCCCTCCTGAATGCGCGCGCCGCCCGAGTCATTCAGGCCGATGACGGGAGCGCCGACCTTTGCGGCGAGGTCCATGATCTTGACGATCTTGGCGGCGTTGGTTTCGGAGAGCGAGCCACCGAAAACGGTGAAATCCTGGGCGAAGACAAAGACCAGCCGGCCCTCGATGCGGCCGTAGCCGGTGATGAAGCCGTCGCCATAGTATTTTTGCTCGGCCATACCGAAGTCGTTGGAGCGGTGCGTGACCAGCTTGTCAGTCTCCTCGAAGGTGCCTTCGTCGAGCAGGAACTCGATGCGCTCGCGGGCCGACATTTTGCCTTCTTTGTGCTGGCGCTCGCGGCGTTGCTCTCCGCCGCCGGTTTCCGCCAGTTGATTGCGCGTCTTCAATTCGGCGAGTTTTTGTTCGAGGTTCATGGCGGGGAGATTATAGCGGGCCAAATGAGAAAGCAATGCGGAAACCACAAGGGACACAGAGGAAGCGCGTTTCGGTGCTTCGCGAAACCCGGACGGCCGAGGCGGCCGTCGCCACGCGATTGTAGCTACTCCATGCCAGCGCCCAGCGGCTGGTAGCGATATTTCTTGCCGTCCCAGAAAGTTGCGGAGGTCATATTGTCAGCGCCGGTTTCTTCGGCGAAGATGGCCATTACCGGCTTCTTCTTTACGGTCAGCTTCCTCACCATGACCTGCTTGAAGGGCAAGTTGATGATGACAAACTTGGCCTTGGGAACGGCTGCATGCCACGCGTCAGGGCCGGCGCCGTGAATCACCAGCAGCACCAGTCCGCGGGTAAGAGGATCTTCGGAGGCAAATTGGCTGGTGATCTTGGTGTCGCCGTAGCCGTAGAAAGTGTTGTAGGGGTCGACAATTTGAAAGTTGTCGTCGGCTTGATCCAGTAGTGGATTGCTGCAGTGGGCCACGACGACCAGGTCGTCAATGCCGTCGCCGTCCAGATCGGCCACAAGCGGCTGCGGCCCGGCGACCAGCTTGCAAGTCGACCCGAACTGCTTTTGGATGAAAGCGTCGTCAACGGCGGGCGCCGGCGCTTTTGGCTGCTGCGCGGCGGACGCTAGGGCAAGCACGAAGACAGCTACGACGGAGAGGAATCTTTGGGACCACATACGCTCACTGTAATCCTCGCCGGGCTCGTGTGGGTAGAGACTTCCAAGGGTCTCCTACACTAAAGGCACCCCTAGGCAGTCGAAGAGGATGAGGCTTTGTGGCTGCTCCCTAGTTTTTGAAATGCTCCCATCCTTGTGGTACCAGGGCGAAACCCTCGCCGTCCCGGTTGACCAGATCGATTTGTTTCCCGCGAGTGATGTGGCCGATGTGGGTGATGGGAACTCCCGCGATGCGCCGTGGAACGCGTTTTCGCGGCGGCGCGGTGAATAGCAGTTCATAATCTTCCCCACCATGCAGGGCAAACCGCAGGTCTACCTGGCGCGGCGGCTTGCCAATCGAGGCCAGCGGAATGGCCTCCGCGAGGATCTCGGCTCCTACGCCGCTTTCCTCGCAGATGTGCGCGAGGTCGGTGGAAAGGCCGTCGCTGGTGTCGATCATGGCGGAAGCGAGGTTTTTCTCGCGCAGGATTCGTCCTAGGTTAAGCCGCGGCTCGGGGAAAAAGTGGCGGGAGAAGTCGCGCGGATTCAACTTGCGATCGGGTTTTTCCATCATGCGCCGGAGGGTTGCAGCGGAACCTCCGAGAGCGCCGCTAACGTAGATTCGGTCGCCGGGGTGGGCGCCGGAGCGCAGAATCGCTTTGCCTTTTGGCACGGAACCGAACACAACGATATCGGACATAACGCCGTCGGGAGATTCCGCGGTGTCTCCGCCGGCGAGCGCGACGCCGAATTTACGGGCAAGCGTGTGCAGGCCGTCCATGAATCCATCCACCCATTGCTGAGGAAGATTTCGCGGCAGGGCGAGGGACAGAAAAGCGGCAATTGGCACGCCTCCCATGGCGGCAATGTCGCTGAGTCCGCGAGTAAGGCAACGATGGCCGACGGACTCGGCTGGATGCCACTCGCGCCGGAAATGGATGCCCTCCAGGCTGAAATCGGTGGTCAGTAGAGCTTCGTGACCTGACGGTACACGCAGCACGGCGCAGTCGTCGCCGATTCCGGTCAGGATGCTGCGCTGCTTGTGCGCCTGGCGGCGAATGCGGGCGATGAGCGATTTTTCGGCTAGGGGCACGACGGACTAAATATATAGGAACGCCTGAGCTGTCTCGTCCGTATCTATACTTCGTGTTAGCTACCCCATCGTTTATAGTGCGATGGGCCAAGGGTCACCGGTACAGAATGAGATTTCTTCCCGGCGAAGGACTGGAGCGGAGGATGAAATGAGCTATGCAGGCGGAATTCTTGGCCCCGTGGGACCGGATTTGCTGATTCGGATGCGGGGCAGAGCGGTGGGCGCCATCGTCTGCGCCGGGTTCGGCGCCTATGCGCTGTCTTCGTGGACGCAGGCCGCGGTGCAAGGCGAAAGAGTACTGTGGTTTGGCGCAATCGCAGTGGCTACGGCCGTTATGGTGGTTTGGGCGATTGCGAACCTTGTCGCCCTGCGTCACGCGCCAAAGGTTGTCTTGGATAGGCGACTGGCAAGATTTTTCAGAATCCGCTTCGCGCTCATCGTCGCGATAGAAGGCGCTGCGATAGGTGTTGGAGCGCCGATCCTGGGCCACTTCCATCGACTAGACTTATTCGGGCAATGGATCGGGGCGGTGGTGGGGATCCACTTTTTCCCTCTCGGCAAGCTCTTCAAGTTGCCGCTTTATTATGCGACGGGCGCGGTCATTTCTTCGGCCGCCTTCGGTTCGCTCTTGATTTCTCCGGGCCCCCTTCGCGCGGCCGTGAGCGCAGGAGGAACCGGCGTGGCCCTGTGGCTCACCGCGATCATCATCCTCAGCAAGAATCTGGAGTTTCTGGAGTCTTTGCCAGCGAAGACCGCTATCGCTTGACCACAACCGCGGGCTGGATTTCTTCCACGTCCACCCAGTTTGTGGGGTATTGGCCGCTGTAACAGGCGGTGCAGTAGGTAGTCTTTTCGCCATCCCCACACGCCTTCTTGGTTCCCTCGAGCGAGAGATAAGCCAGCGAATCCGCGCCGATGAACTCGCGAATTTCGTCAATCGATTTGTTGGCGGCGATCAGTTCTTTTTTCGACGGCGTGTCCACGCCGTAGAAGCAGGGGGAAATAGTTGGTGGGCAGGAGATGCGCATGTGGACTTCTTTAGCACCCGCGCTGCGAATCATGCGCACGATTTTGCGGCTGGTGGTGCCGCGCACAATGGAATCGTCAATCAGGACCACGCGCTTGCCTTCCAGTAGCGAACGCACGGGATTTAGCTTGAGCTTGACTCCGAAATCGCGCACCGTCTGCCGCGGCTCAATAAAGGTGCGTCCGATGTAGTGATTGCGGATCAATCCGAAGCGCAGAGGCAAGCCGCTTTCCGAGGCATAGCCGATGGCGGCGGTCACGCCGGAATCCGGCACCGGCACCACGATATCGGCCTCGGCCGGAGCTTCGCGCGCCAACTGGCGTCCCAAGCCCTCGCGGCTTTCTTGCACGGGGCGTCCGAATACCATGCTATCCGGACGGGAGAAATACACATGCTCGAAGATGCAACTGGATTGCGGCGCCGCCGGGGCGTAGGTGGACGAAGTGATGCCCTCCGGTCCGGCAATGACTAGCTCACCGGGTTTCACGTCGCGTTCGAAGGTAGCGCCGATCAGATCGAAGGCGCAGGTTTCGGAAGCGAAGACAATGGTGTCCTGTTTTTCTCCCGCCGCGGCGGGAATTCTCCCCATGGCCAGGGGGCGGAAGCCGCGCGGGTCGCGCACCGCGAAAATCCGGTCCGGACTGATGAGAACCAGGGAAAACGCGCCTTCCACCTGCCGCAGCGCGTCGGCAATGGCTTCGGGCAAGGTGTGTTCTCTCGAGAGGGCGATGAGGTGAACGATCACCTCGGTGTCGCTGTTGGTCTGAAAAATCGATCCTTGCCCTTCCAGGCGGCTGCGGATTTCCTGTGCATTGACCAGATTGCCGTTGTGCGCCAGCGCCACCACGCCTTTGTTCGATTGCACCATGATGGGCTGGGCGTTGAGCAGCGACGAGTCGCCCGCTGTGGAGTAGCGCGTGTGGCCGATCGCCAGCGTGCCGTGCATCTTGGTGAGCACGTCTTCGGTAAAGATGTCGGCAACCAGGCCCATGGCGCGGTGGGCGTGCAGCGCCATGCCATTCGAGGTCACCATGCCCGCCGACTCCTGGCCACGATGCTGCAGCGCGTGCAGGCCCAGGTAAGCGAGTTTCTCCGCCTCGGGGTGGGCGTAAATTGCCACCACGCCACATTCCTCCCGCAGTTTGTCGAAAGGAACCGCGTGAAACCGAGTCGTCCGGTGTTGGCCGTCAGTTTTCAAGACTCGCCCCCTGATGGTAGTTCGTGTTCCGTTAGTCCGCAGCGACTGCCTGCGGATCTGTTCTGAGCGTCTTCTCCAGCGCATTCTCGTAAACTTCGCGCAGCCGCGCGACGCTCGCCGACACTACGACGCGGCCATCCAATTTTATTTCCACTTGTTCGGGAACGGTCTCTCCGATCACTTCCGCGGAGAGGCCATATTTTACCGCTAGTTGTTGGATTCCGGACAGGTGACTCTGGTCGCACGAGGTGACCACGCGGCTGGCGTCCTCGCCGAACAGGGCAAATTCCGCGGGCAATCCACTAGAGGGCAAATTCACGCTCATTCCAATGCCTTTAGCCATCGCCGACTCGGCCAATGTGACCGCAATTCCGCCCTCCGAACAGTCGTGTGCCGAGTCCAGTAACCCCGCCTGCGCCAGCTCGACCAGAGCTTTTTGCAAGGCGGCTTCCTTTTCCAACTGCAATTCGGGGGGATAGCCCCAGAGGGCGCCGAGAATCTCCTTGGCGTATTCGGAGGAGCCGAACTCGGTTTCGGCGTCGGTCAGGTCGCCGGGATCGGAGGCGCGCAGCAGCACGATGGCGCGTCCGGTTTCACGGAAGGCCGGCTGCATGGCTTTGTGCACGTCGTCGAGGATGCCGACAATTCCGATTACCGGTGTGGGGTAGATGCCCTCGCCCAGAGTCTCGTTGTAAAAGCTGACGTTGCCGCCGGTGATGGGAACTTCCAGCTCCTCGCAGGCTTTGGTGATGCCGTCGATGGTTTGCGAGAACTGCCACATGATGTGCGGCTTTTCGGGATTGCCGAAGTTCAAGCAATTGGTCGCACCGACCGGGGTTGCGCCCGCGCAGGCCACGTTGCGCGCGGCCTCGGCGACGGCGTGCATGGCGCCGAGGCGGGGATCGAGATAACACCAGCGTCCGTTGCCATCGAGCGCCATGGCCAGGCCGCGCTGTGAACCTTTGATGCGGATGACGCCGGCATCGCCGTCGCCCGGGCCTTCCACCGTGTTGATCTGCACCATGGAATCGTATTGCTGCCACACCCAGCGTTTGCCGCAGATGTTTGGGCTGGAAAGCAGACGCTTGAGATTGCCCGTCTGGTCGGGAACTCCCGACAACTTGATGTGCGGCGGCATTTCCCGCGCCACGGGAGGTTCCCAGCGTTCGAGCGGACGCCTGTACAGGGGAGCATCGTCGGTGAGCGCTTCGTTGGGAATTTCGGCAACCACTTTGCCGTGCTGGAGCACGCGCATCCTGTTGTCGTTGGTGACGCGGCCGACTTCGACCGCGTCCAGGCCCCACTTTTCGAAGACGCGGAACACTTCCTCCTCGCGTCCCTTTCGCGCCACCAGCAGCATGCGCTCCTGCGACTCGCTGAGCATGATTTCGTAGGGAGTCATGCCGGTTTCGCGCTGCGGCACGCGGTCGAGTTCGATTTCAATGCCCACGCGTCCGCGGCCGCCCATCTCGCAGGTAGAGCAAGTCAGCCCGGCCGCGCCCATATCCTGAATGCCGACAATCGCACCGGTCTGCATGGCTTCAAGGCAAGCTTCGAGCAGCAGCTTCTCGAGAAACGGATCGCCCACCTGCACGTTGGGACGCTTAGCCTCGGAGGCTTCGCTGAATTCCTCGCTGGCCATGGTGGCGCCGTGGATGCCGTCGCGGCCGGTTTTCGAGCCGACGTAAATGACGGGATTGCCTTCGCCGGCGGCCTTGGCATAGAAAATCTCATTGCGCCGAACCAGGCCGAGAGCGAAGGCGTTCACTAGCGGATTGCCGGAGTAGGAAGGTTCAAACTTGGTCTCGCCGCCGATGTTGGGAACGCCAAAGCAGTTTCCGTAGGACGCGATACCGCTGACGACGCCCTCCATCACGGAATGGTTCTTGCGGATTTCTTTTTCGGAAATGTTCTTGGTGGGAGCGATAGGGCCAAAGCGCAAAGAATCCATCACCGCGACCGGCCGCGCGCCCATGGTGAAAATGTCACGCAGGATGCCGCCTACCCCGGTGGCTGCGCCCTGAAACGGCTCGATGTAGGAGGGATGATTGTGCGACTCGATCTTGAACGCGCAAGCCCAGCCATCGCCGATATCGATGATGCCGGCGTTCTCGCCGGGACCCTGCACCACGCGGCGGCTGCGCGTGGGCAGGCGTTTTAGATGCACGCGCGACGACTTGTAGGAGCAGTGCTCGCTCCACATCACGCTGAAAATGCCCAGTTCGGTGAGGGTGGGCTCGCGGCCGCCGAGCAGTTGCTTGATTTTTTCGTATTCCGCGGGCGTGATCCCGTGCTCCCGAATGAGTTGCGGAGTGATCGCCAGGGATGGAGAAGTGGTCATGGGGCTCGGCATGATCATTGTCGCATTTTGCGGCGCGGCGCGGAAGCTAGTTTGCTGTGGGAAAGTGAAGCGCTCCCTCGGCTTACCGATTCAAGACGCGCGATTCTGAAGAAAAAGCGAAACCCTTCTCTTCCGCGCCCGCAATTCTCGCCGGCTCAATCACTTGCCTGTATGCACACTTGCGTCATCACAGAACGTTCCCGTTGGAACACTGGATCAAGATGCAGCCGGCTCGCTACGATTTGCTCTCGCCCTATACTGTTGCCCATGAAGTCCGTCATTGTTGGCACGGCCGGGCACATCGACCACGGAAAAACCGCGCTGGTCAAGGCGCTCACTGGCATCGACGCCGATCGCCTGGAGGAAGAAAAGCGCCGCGGCATCACCATCGATATCGGCTTTGCCCATCTTGAGTTGCCCGCACCCGGCGGCGAAACTCTCCGGCTGGGTTTCGTGGATGTTCCCGGCCACGAGCGTTTTGTGCGCAACATGCTGGCGGGCGTGGGCGGCATTGACCTGGTGCTGCTGGTGATTGCGGCGGATGAATCCATCAAGCCGCAAACTCGCGAGCATTTCGACATCTGCCGTTTGCTTGGGGTACGTCGCGGCGTTACCGTGCTCACCAAAACCGACCTTGTGGACCGGGACACGCTCGAGGTCGTGCGGTTGGAAGTGGAGGAGTTCCTGCGCGGATCCTTTCTTGCGCATCCCAGCCCTATCGTCGCGGTTAGCGCGCTGACCGGAGCGGGGCTTGGCAATCTGAAGCACGCATTGGTGCAGGCCGCGGCAGAAGTCCCGGCAAAGGACTCCAATGCCATTGCGCGCCTTCCGATTGATCGCGTCTTCAGCATGAAGGGGTTCGGGACGGTTGCGACTGGCACGCTGATTTCAGGCACGATCCGCGAAGAAGAGGAACTGGAAGTGTTCCCGTCAGGCCGGCGGGTACGAGTGCGCGGCGTGCAGGTGCACGGGCGGTCCGTTCAAACGGCGTTTGCCGGCGAACGCACGGCGCTGAACCTGGCTGGCGTCACGACCGAGGATCTCTCGCGCGGTATCATGCTGGCGCCTCCGGCGATGCTTCAGGCTGCGGCTCGAATTGACGTGAAGCTGTCGCTGTTGTCCTCGGTCAAACCGTTGAAGGACCGCGCCCGCGTGCACTTCCACGCCTATACCTCGGAGTGTGTTGCCACCGTCGTGCTGTATGGCGCGAAGCAAATTGCGCCGAGGGAAGAGGCGTTTGCCCAGTTGCGGCTGGCGGAGCCTACGCTGCCGTTGCCCGGCGATCGTTTCATCATCCGCCAATTTTCACCGGTGATAACGATAGGCGGAGGAGTCGTGCTGGACGCCTCGCCCATGCCGAAAGCTAAGCGGGAAGTCTCGCGGGATTTTCTGAATATTGCGGCGGAGGGTGATCCACGGCGGACTCTGGCGGTGCGAGTCGCCCGGCGGGGAGACCGCGGGATCTCCCTGGCGCGATTGGTTGCCGAAACCGGTTGGCGCGTTGAGGTGATTCAGTCCCACCTGTCCGCGGAGTTGGGGCGGGGAGGGATCGTGAGGAGCGGGGCTGCGTTCTTTGATGCCGCCGCCATTGCGACCTTGAAGGCCTCGATGCTGGCGACGGCTGCCGAATTCCACGAGCAAAACCTGCTGGTGCGTGGAATGAACAAAGAGACATTTCGAGAGAAACTCGGCGTTGGGCTTGAAGGCTTCGGGGTTGCGCTGGACTCTCTGGTTTACGAAAAGAAGCTGGGACTGGCGGGCGAACTGGTTCATCTGTTTGGGCGCGGCGTGGTCATGAAAAACGAGGAGGCAACTTCCAAGCATACGATTGAGGGGGCGTTTTCCTCGGCCGGATTGCAGGTGCCGACATTGAAAGAAGTTCTAGCCACATTGAAGATCGATCAGGCCCGTGCTCAGAAAATCGTTACGTTGCTGTTGCGCGACAGGGCGCTGGTGAAAATTTCCGACGATCTGGTCTTCCACCGCGATGCGCTCGACGATCTCCGCAGGCGAATCGCCGAAGAAAAGGCCAAGTCTCCCAAGATGGATGTCGCACGCTTCAAGGAAATAGCCGGGGTCAGCCGAAAGTACGCCATACCGCTGCTGGAATACCTGGACCGTGAGCGCGTGACGCGGCGAGTTGGAGACGGACGAATTATTCTATGAGGCAAAAAAGAGAAAGAGCATATGCGGATACGGGAACGCTAGGCCGCCTACGCTCTTTCGTGGTTAGATTTTTTCCTCGGGGAATTCCACTTCGAGGCCCAGCGGGTCGGTGAAGCGGTTGGTCAGGTTGGCCAGGCCTACCAGCAGGTGCAAATCCAGGATCTCGGCGTCGCTGAAATGCTTTTTCAGCCCAGGGAAGTCGGCGTCGCTCACGCTGCGCGGGTTGCGGGTTAGTTTTTCGGCATAGGCGAGCGCCGTCCTTTCTTTTTCGCTGAAACGCGCGTAGTCGCCATTTTTCAGCGCGCTCCAGTCCTCCGGCGTAAGGCCAACGCGCTTCGACGAGGCGAGGTGATGCTGCAGGCAATAGCGGCAGTCATTGACCATGGACACGCGAATGTAGATCAATTCGTAGAGCTTGGGGTCCAGCGACTTGCCGACGCTGGCATAGAAGCGCAAGAAGTTCTTGAACAACTCTGGGCGCTGCGCCAGCGCCTTGTGCACATTGGCGGGTTTGCCGCGGAGCTTCTCCGCGTAGATTTCCTTGACTTCAGGCGAAGCGCTTTCGGGTTCGATCAGCGAGATACGGGCCACGGGTCCTCCATTGAGTGTCGCGCCTATATAATATGCGGCTGACACGTAACTCTGCGTGCGGAGTTTATACCATGCTCTCCATACGTCCGGCCACCATCGAAGATGCGCTGCTGCTGACGACTCTTATCCACGAACTGGCGCAATTCGAGCACTTGGACCACGAAACCATAGTGACCGAAGATGACATGCTGCGCGATGGCTTCGGCGCCAAGCCGAAATTCCGCGCTGTGATCGCGGAATGGGACGGGCAAGTCGCCGGATACGCGCTGTTTTTCGAGTTCTACTCCACCTTCCAGGGGCGCGCGGGAATATTTTTAGAGGATCTTTTCGTGCGCCCGGAGTTTCGAAAGAAAGGCATCGGCGGCGAGCTGTTGGCGCGAGTCGCGAGAATTGCCTGGGAGGAAGATTACTTCTGCATGCGCTGGGAAGTGCTGGATTGGAATAAATCCGCCATCGATTTCTACAACAGGCTGGGGGCAACCTTTCTCGACGAGTGGAAAGCCGCTTGTTTGATTGGAGACGCATTGCAAAGCGTGGCCGGAGCACAGACGGGTGCCGGTTGACCTCAAGGCGCGAGTCGTGCGATCAAAGCCAAGAATCAGTGAGCAATAAAGTCACGATCATCGGGGCTGGCCTAGCAGGATCGGAAGCTGCCTGGCAGTGCGCTCGCCGAAGCGTGCCGGTAGATCTCTGCGAAATGCGTCCCGTGCGGTCCACGCCGGCGCACCAGACAAGTGACTTCGCCGAACTGGTTTGCTCGAATTCCCTCAAATCCGACAGTGAGAATACCGCGCCCTGGCTGCTGAAGGAAGAGATGCGGCGGGCGGGGTCGTTGCTGTTGGAGGTCGCACGCGCCTGCGCCGTTCCCGCCGGGCATGCGCTGGCCGTCGACCGCGCAGCTTTTGCCTCTCGGGTAACGGATGCGATCTCGCGTGAGCCCCTGATCAATGTGCGGCGTCAAGAAGTGGCGCGGATTGACGACCGAGAAATCACTATCGTCGCTTCCGGACCGCTCACCTCGGATGCGCTGGTGGAGGAAATCGGCCGCTTGAGCGGAAGTGGCGATCCTGCCAAGGCTGCGCGGGCGGGGGCGTCCGCTCCACACAAGCTGTATTTCTACGATTCCATCAGCCCGATTGTGGAAGCTGATTCGATCGATATGGCGAAGGTCTATTTGGCTGCCCGCTACGACAAGGGATCGGCGGATTACATCAACTGCCCGATGACGAGAGACGAATATGATCGGTTCTACGACGCGCTGGTTGCCGCGCAATCCGTGGAAGAGCGGGACTGGGAGAAGCTGAACTACTTTGAAGCCTGCCTGCCGATTGAGGAAATCGCCCGTCGAGGGAAGGACACGCTGCGCTTTGGGCCGATGAAGCCAGTGGGCCTGAAAGATCCGCGCACTGGGTACATGCCTTATGCGGTGGTGCAATTGCGGCAGGAAAACTTGCGAGCCGATTCCTACAATCTTGTCGGCTTTCAGAATCACTTGAAATTCGCGGAACAGTCCCGCGTGTTACGGCTGATTCCTGGACTGGAGAACGCTCGCTTCTTGCGCTATGGGCAGATCCACCGCAATACCTACATCAACGCGCCTGCATTGTTGTGCGAAAGCCTGCGGATGAAAGCGCATCCGCGGGTGCTTTTTGCTGGACAGATCTGCGGGGTGGAGGGTTACGTCGAGTCCATCGCCACCGGGCTGTTGGCGGGAATTCATGCTGCCGCGCTGGTGAGTGGCGCTGAGCCGATCGCGCCGCCGCGCGAAACGGCCTTCGGATCGCTGGTTCACTACATTACGCACGCGGATGCGGTGAAATTCCAGCCGGCGAATATTACGTTCGATCTGCTTCCCGCGCTAGAGACCCGCGTGCGCGACCGCCGGGAACGGCATCGGCGGCAATGCGAACAGGCGTTGCGGGAGTTCGACCAATGGATCGAGAAGGTCGGTTGCTGCCCGGAAGCTGCAAATCGCGAGTGAGCAAATGGCGCGGCCGCGCGGCCAACAATTTCCATTGACCGCCATCTGGAGTTCGCAGTACCTTGACTGCGACTTGGCTTAGTAGCAAGGGAGGCCCGTGCCGATATCCGCTTCCGATTCGCTTAGCCTCGCATTCGAACACACCAAGCAGCAGCTATTGCGGCCATTCCGCATGGGCCAATGGGCGCGCTTGGCGCTCGTGGGGTTCCTGGCGGGTGAACTCAGCTCCGGCGGCGGATGCAATTTCCCACACTCCCCATCTTCTGGTGGCAACGGCGGCCCTGTGCATTTCCCGGGGACGCATTTTCCCGCCGTCAACCCCGCGCTTTTCGCTGCAATCATCGCAGTGGTGGTTGTGCTGGTCCTGGTGCTTTGGCTCGTGTTCACTTACTTGAACAGTGTGATGCGGTTCATCCTGTTCGACAGCGTGTTGACGAAGCAATGCCGAATACGGCAGGGATGGAGCCGCCGGCAAAGCGCCGGGCTGCGCTATTTCACCTGGCAGATTGCACTGGCGGTTGTCTCGCTTGCCGGCTTGATAGCTTTGGTTGGGATCCCGTTGGGATTCGGATTTGCGATTGGTTGGCTGAAGAATCCCAGCGAGCATGTGCTTCCGCTGGTGCTGTGCGGGATCGCTCTGTTTTTTGTACTGGCCGCGTTTGTGATCTGCCTCGCGGTAGTGACGGTATTGACTAAAGATTTTGTGGTGCCGCAGATGGCGCTCGAAGACATCAGCGCGTTCGAGGCCTGGCGGCGCCTGCTGCCCATGCTGCGCCAGGAAAAAGGCGGCTACGCGGGATACCTGGGAATGAAAATCGTGATGGCGATAGCCGCGGGCATCATCGTCGGCATTATTTCCGTGATCGTTGTGGTGTTGCTGATGATTCCGGTGGGAGGCGTGGGAGTGGTCGCGGTGTTGGGAGGTAAAGCGGCCGGGTTGACTTGGAACTTGTACACCATCACTTTTGTAGTGGTGGTGGGCTGCGTCGCGCTCCTCGCTCTGCTTTATGTACTCGCGCTGATCTCGGTGCCGGTGATCGTGTTCTTCCCCGCTTATTCCATTTACTTCTTCGCGGCGCGCTACCGTGCGCTTGCGGCGGTGCTGTATCCGGCGCCGCCCCCACCACCTTTGCCGCCGGAACCAGGGCCGATCAGCTAACGACTGCAAGTCTACGGGGCGTGTTTCCACGAGAAACGGCGGCCAAGAATGCATTTGATGATGAGGTGATCCGTCGCGCCCGTCACCCCCACACCGACGCCGAAATTGAACTCCCACTTGGGGCCGAGGTCGAGATCGATGCTGGGAAAAATCTGCTGCTGCTGTTCGCGCAGCGGATCGAAACCGGTGATCGGTCCGAGCGATCCGTAGTACTCCAGGCCGCCCGCGATTCGCTTGGTGAAGTCATAGCTGAATTTCGCATTCGGCGAAAAGACGACACCTTGATTCACACTCGGTCCATGAAACGAGCGGTCGAGCGTGGGATTGAAGCTAAGGTACCAGGGACCAATCTTCTTATCCACGATTGGACGGATCTCCCAGGTCCAGGTGTCGGGAGAAAAGGCGCGGCGCTGATAGCCGATTTCATTCGATAAGCTCACGCCCACCGGCCAATGCCAGGACTCGGGAACGCGGACGCGCGGACGTATGTGATCGCCCACCCACTGCCAGCCGCTGTCGGGCTGAATGCTGGTGAAAATGTAGAAGCCGGTCTCGAACCAGCTATTGAAACCTTGCGTGATTTCGACGGTCTCGTGTTCCGCGTGGTTGGTCGGCAGCATGCCGTCCTGCACCGTCTTGCTGCCCTCGGCAGTGAAGTTCGAATGCAGTTCGACCATGGTGCTCGCGGGTGGGACGGTGTCCGCGTCGTAGACCTGGATTTCGTAGTTGTCTTGGGCGTGGGCAGTGGATAACCCGGCCAAGGGAAGTATCAAAACGAAAGCTCCGAGGTCCATGAGCTTCATGAGGATGAAAGTATGATGCGGGCAGCGGACGATTCGACGCAAGCGACGAAGTTTATTCGGGAACTTTGCAGAGTCGGCAAGTGTCCAATCTTCTCAGACATGCGCGTGCCTGAGAGGAGCGACCGATGGCGTTCTCCGTGTCAGGCAATGGTTCACCGACTGCTCAGATCAACATTACTCCGCTGATCGACATTCTGCTGGTGTTGATCATCGTGTTCATGGTTGTGTCTTCCATGTCGCAAGAGAAGGGCCTGGAAGCGCAGATTCCGCAACCGGCGCCGGATTCCAAGGAGCTGGACGTGGGGCGCACAATTGTCATTCAGGTGGTTTGGGAAGACAATGGGCACGCGCCAGCGTTGAAGATCAACGGGGACAGCGTGAGCTGGGATGACCTGCACGACCGGCTGCAAAAGATCTTTCTGCAACGCGTCGAGCGCGTAGCCTATGTGAAAGGCGATCGCGATGTGAATTTCGAATACGTTGCTGACGTGATCGATATTGCTCGGAACGCGGGGGTGGACAGGGTGGGGTTGCTGACGAAGGAATGATTTGTCCTTTTGAGCGCGGCGCGCCCGGTATGAAGCGACGGCATGCGCAGAATTCCTACCATCTCTGGCACTCGTGGTTGCGTAGGGATGCTTCGACTTAGGCGCCCCGGCCTAAGCGGCCGGGCCGCCTACGCTCAGCATAACAAGGCGCTAGTCTCGCGCTCTGTTCTTAATCCAGATTGGCGTGCCCACGAAGCCGAAAGCCTCGCGAATCTGATTCTCCAGGAATCGCTGATAGGAAAAATGCAGCTTCACCTTGCGGTCAGTGAAAAGAATGAACGTGGGCGGCGAGGCCGAGGCTTGCGTCATGTAGTAAATCTTCATCCGCCCGCTCATGGGAACGGAAGCGCGTTCGAAATCGACATGCTTGAGGAAGCGGTTCATTTCGCCGGTGCCAATGCGCTTGCGGCGCTCGGCAGCGACTTTTTCCAGTGTGGGAAAGAGTTTGTCGGTACCGGCTCCGGTGGAAGCGGAGACGAACAGCACGGGCGCGTAGCTGAGGAACTTCAATTCGTGGCGCAAACGCTCTTCGTAAGCTTCACGATCGCCGGGGCGATTGTTGCTGGCTTGCATTTTCGAAGATTTCGTCTGGCGTCCTGTCCTCTCTTTCCGGCTGCCGACCAAGTCCCATTTGTTTACTACGATAATCACCGAACGGCCGCTTTCGTGCGCGTAGCCGGCGATGGAGGCATCGAGCTGGCTGACGCCTTCGGTGGCGTCGATGACGAGCAGCGCGATGTCAGCGGCCTCCAGATGCTTGCGCGCCATGACCACCGAGAGCTTCTCCGCCATTAAGTGGGTCTTGCCCTTGCGGCGGATCCCGGCGGTGTCAATGAAGCGAAAGCGCTGGCCGTCGTGTTCGACGATTTCATCGACCGCGTCTCGTGTGGTGCCCGGGACGGGGGAAACAATGGCGCGGGCCGTGCCGGTCAGCCGGTTGAGCAATGTTGACTTGCCCACATTGGGGTGGCCGATGATGGCAACTTTGGTCTCGACGGATTCTGATGGCACTTCGGCATTTGGTTCCTCTATATTCTCTGTGTCCCCAGTGGTTTCGTCGACTTTCGGCGGGAGAACTTCCAGTACGGCATCCAGCAGATCATCTAAGCCTCGCCCGTGCTCCGCGGAAATTGGAAATAATTTGCGAATGCCCAGCCGGTGCCCTTCATCCGCCAGCGTGGCTCGCTGGTCGGTGTCAACTTTGTTGACCGCCAAGAACAACGGCTTGCCGCCGCGAATCAAGAGTCGCGCGAGTTCCAGATCGGAAGAGGAGAGTTCGGTACGGCCGTCCACAACCATGATGACCGCGTCGGCTTCCTGAAGCGCGACTTTGGCCTGGCGAAAAATCTCCGCTGGGATGAAGTCTTTGTCATCCGGAAGGATCCCGCCGGTATCCACGACGCGCAAATGGCGGCCGCGCCATTCGGCCTCGCCATAGAGGCGGTCGCGCGTGATGCCGGGCTCGTCGCCGACGATGGCGCGGCGCGATCCGACGAAGCGGTTAAACAACGTGGATTTGCCCACGTTTGGCCGGCCCACGATGGCGACGGTGGGAAGGCCGGCGGCGGCGCCGTCGGACATCGAATTGAATTTCAGTCGAGTCATGGAATAGGAACCGCGCGAAACCGCGGACTCTTCGAGTCCGGACAGCCGAGGGCGGCTGTCGCCACGCGCTATTATAGAGACTCCGTGCCTTCCGCCTCTCAGCCCACGCCTGCCAGCGTCCACAAGCAGGATGTGTCTCTCTATCAATTCTTCGCGCCCGGCGGCGTGCTTTCGCGCACTCATCCGGCTTACGAATTTCGTCGCGGACAATTGCAGATGGCGCAAGCCGTCGAACAGGCGCTGGAAGAGAAGCGCCACCTCATCGTGGAAGCCGGCACCGGCACGGGCAAGACTCTGGCGTATCTTGTGCCCGTGATTCGCTCGGGCAAGCGGGTCATTATCTCCACCGGCACCAAGAATCTGCAGGAACAGTTGTTCCACAAGGATATTCCTTTTCTCGAGCAAGCGCTTTTTCCGGATGGCCAGAGCAAACTGAAGGTCTGCTACATGAAGGGCCGTAACAACTATTTGTGCAAGAAGAAGCTGTATGACCTTACCGATCAGCCTGTGCTGAGCGGGTTGGAGGAAGTGGAGCACTATCGCGCCATTGCCGCCTGGGAAAAGGTTACGCAGAGCGGGGACCGCGCCGAACTGGCCGCCCTGCCCGAGGCCAGCGCGCTGTGGCACAAACTGGACGCGCGCTCCGATACCTGCCTGGGCCAGAAATGCAGCGCGTGGGAGAAATGCTTCATCACCGAAATGCACCGGCGGGCGAGTGAGAGCGACATCATCATCGTCAATCATCATTTGTTTTTCGCCGATCTGGCCATCAAGCAGCAAGCCGAGTACGCGCCCGACGCCGGCATTCTGCCCGAGGTGGGCGCGGTGATTTTCGACGAGGCGCATGAGCTGGAAGATGTTGCAGGCAGCTATTTCGGGGTGTCGGTCAGCAATGGCAGAGTAGAGGAGCTGTGCCGCGACGTGGAGGGTTCGCTGCAGCGCAACCGGCTGATGTCCGCGTCGTTTTCCGGGGCGATCAAGAGCCTGCGCGAGCGGTCTTTGTTTTTCTTTTCTTTGTTGCCGTCGGGGGAAGGGCGCTTTGCCTTCGACAATCGCCGCGATTTTCTGGAAGAAAACGGCGAAGAGTTCATGGCGCTGCAGCAATCGTTGGCGCGGATCGGGTCCGAGCTTGAGGGATTGCCTTCAAAGCCGGAAGAAGTGTTCAACTTCGCGCGCCGGGCGCAGGAGTTGCAAGTGCAGCTCGCGTTCCTGATGGAATCGGAAGAGCGCAATACCGTGTTCTGGATCGAGCGGCGGCGCGGCGGACGGGACAAGCTAAATGTCTTTCTGCAAGCTACCCCGATTGATGTTGCGCCCATTCTTAAGACTTGCCTGTTCGACAATTTGGAGTGTGCAGTGCTGACTTCCGCCACGCTGGCCGTGGGCGGCGGGTTTGAATACATGCGGCGGCGGCTGGGACTGGACTACACGCGGGAGACGGTGTTGCCCTCGCATTTTGACTACGAGAATCAGGCGCTGCTGTATGTGCCTCCCGATCTGCCGGATCCGCGCACGCCGCAGTTCGCCGCCAAGGCGGCGGACCGCATTCGGCAGCTGCTGGAGATCTCGCGCGGACGCGCTTTTGTGCTCTTTACTAGTTACGCGCAGATGAAAGAGATCTATCAGCGACTGCTGGGAGAACTTGATTTCCCCATGCTGCTGCAAGGCGACGCACCCAAGAACGCGCTGCTGGAAGAGTTCCGCGTGACTCCGCACGCCGTGCTGTTCGCGACGTCCTCTTTCTGGCAGGGAGTTGACGTGCAAGGCGAACAGTTGAGTTGTGTGATTATCGATCGCTTGCCTTTCGCCGTTCCCTCTGACCCGGTCGTGGCGGCGCGGGTGAAAGCAATCGACGCCGACGGCGGCAATGCGTTTTTTCAGTATCAGGTGCCCGCTGCCGTGATTACGCTTAAGCAAGGATTTGGGCGATTGATCCGGTCATTGCATGATCGCGGACTACTCGTTCTGCTCGACAATCGAATTCTGAAGAAACAGTACGGGCGGGTCTTTGTGGAGAGTTTGCCGAATTACCGAAGGACAACGGAAATGCGCCAGGTGGAGGAATTCTTTGGCCGAGTCCCCGATCCTTAGCGGGAGCGTGCCTTCAAGCCAGCAACTTCATTCCAGCGGTCACGGCGCTGCGGTCAAAGGTAAAGGTGTGCTGGCACTCGGCAGCGTGGCCGGTGCGCTCGATCAAGCAATCCGAGAAATCGGCCCGGCTGTGGCTGAATTTGCGCAACGCCTGGAAGACGATTTCCGCTCTCTCGATCACGAGTTCCTTGCTCTGCAGTAAAATTCGTAACGCCTCCTCAATCTCTTTTTTCCTGAAGCGATAGGAGACCTCAAGGACCCAGGCAAGTTCCGCCACCACGACGAGAGAAAGGAATCCGGGCGATTCCGGGGAGAGCGAGTCAATCAACTTCACTGCCGCGGCCGTTTGGGCGGGATCGTCGTGAGTCAGATAGCGGACGATAATATTTGTGTCGAGGCCGATCATCGGGACCTAGTCATCGGGACAGGGAGGCTCGCTTCGCGATGGCTGCGTTCATCTCCTCAATCGAGACCGGTTTACTCCGCTTGCCGCGAAACAGCCCTTTCAATTCTTGCACCGAGCGTGTGGCGGCAATCATGGCAAACTGGCCTCTGTCCGTCTCCACGAATTCGACGCGGTCGCCTGCATCAATCCCCAAAGCGGTTCGCACCCGCCGGGGAATGGTGATTTGCCCTTTTGAAGTCAAAGTTGCGGTAGCCACGTGTTTTTCCTGTCCTTACAGTTAAACTTAATCCTTACTATAGTGCAAGGCATTTGAAATGGCAATGACCTTCGCGATTGGACGCCGGGTCCCGGAGCGAACGGATTCCAGGTTTTGGCGTCTCAAGCGCAGAACCCGCGTCGGGATACAATGGCATTCGTAAACGCATTTGGATGAGAGCAAGTTTTCGGGGACTGGTGGTCCGCCAATGTTCGAAGTTACAGTGGAAGACACGTTCGCCGCGGGACACTACCTGCGCAACTACAAGGGCAAGTGTGAGAACCCGCACGGCCACAACTACAAAGTGCGGGTCACGTTGGCCGGAAAAGAATTGGACAAGGCCGGCCTGCTGGTGGACTTCAAAGACCTGCGCGAAGTCATCAAGCATGTGATTGAGCGTCTCGATCATCAGATGATGAACGATATCGAGCCGTTCACCGCGGTGAATCCCTCCGCCGAAAACCTGGCCAAATATTTTTATGACGAGAGCAATTCCCGGTTGCAACGCGCCACCGGCGGCCGGGTGCGGATCAAGAACGTCACGGTTTTCGAGACCGACACCACTACGGCAACCTACTCAGAATCGTAGAGGCGCGGGATGGAAGCTGCAAGCTGAGTGCTGACGGCTGAGAGCTGCATTCCATGCAGATCACCGAAATCTACAAGTCGATTCAGGGTGAATCCACTTACGCGGGGCTGGCTTGCGTTTTTGTGCGGCTCACCGGATGTAACCTGCGCTGTTCCTGGTGCGATAGCGAGTACACTTTCACTGGCGGCCATCGCATGAGCGTGGAAGAGGTTGTGGAAGAAACTGGGCAACTGTCTCCGGAGGGCGGGTTGGTCGAGATCACGGGCGGAGAACCCATGCTGCAGGAACGGGAAGTCGTCCCGCTTATGCAGCGGCTGTTGGATGAAGGCTACACGGTGCTGCTTGAAACCAGCGGAGAGCGTCCACTGGCGAACGTGCCCAAAGGGGTGGTCAAGATCGTGGACGTGAAGTGTCCGGACTCCGGCGAACCGGATACGTTTCACATGGAAAACCTCGAAGCGCTGGCGTCGCAGGACGAAGTCAAGTTTGTACTGGCCGGCCGCAGCGATTATGAGTTCGCGCGCGATTTTGCAATCCGACACCAGCTGGGCAAGCGGGTTAATGCAGTCTTGTTTTCGCCCGTGTTCAGCAAGGATTCTCGGGGCGCGCGCGACGCTACGCATTGTCTGCTCGATCCGCGCGAACTGGCGGAGTGGATGCTCGAAGACCGCGTCCCGGCTCGCCTGGGGCTGCAGATTCACAAGTTCATATGGGATCCCGCCATGAAAGGGGTTTAGGGATCGTTTTTTCCATGAAAGCCTTCCCGACCAAGTCCAGTGCCGTGGTCCTACTCAGTGGGGGCATGGATTCGTGCGTGTGCGCGGCCCTGGCAGCACGAGAGCATGATGTCGCGGCGCTGCACATCAGCTATGGACAGCGCACCGAAGAGCGGGAGCGGCGGTCGTTTGCCGCGATCTGTGAACGCTTGGGAATCCGCCAAAGACTGGTGGTGCGTAACGAGGCGCTGCGGGCCATCGGAGGATCGGCCCTCACCGATCCGACCATTGCCGTGCCCGAATCAAACGCCATCGGAAGCGGCATTCCCATCACTTACGTGCCGTTTCGCAACGCGCACTTTCTGGCGGTCGCGGTGAGTTGGGCCGAGGTCTTAGGCGCGGATAGCGTGTACATTGGCGCCGTGGAACAGGATAGTTCGGGATATCCGGACTGTCGGCCAGCGTACTATCAAGCGTTCAATCAGGTGATAAAGGCGGGAACCAAGGAAGGAAAAATCGCCATCGTAACGCCGCTCATTGCGCTGCGCAAATCCGAGATTGTGAGCCTCGGCCTTGAATTGGGCGCTCCCTTCGATTTAACGTGGTCATGCTACAGCCGGGAGGACAACGCCTGCGGAGTGTGCGACAGTTGTGTGCTGCGTCTGCGGGCGTTTCGGCAGGCTGGCGCGGCGGATCCGATTTCCTATGTGCCGCAGGCGCGGCAAGCTTAAGTGACGGCGGATTTTTGGTTTACTGGTGGGCAGAAGTAATGCGGTTGTTTTGAGCCGGGAGGCTGAAATGAAAACTTACTTCTTAAGGATAGCTTTGATCGTGCTGGCCGTGGGATGGTGCGTACCCGCCACATTTGCGCAAAACAATTCGGTGCAGGGCGCCTGCAAGGACGTGGATGGGAAACCGCTTACGGGGGCGGTAGTCTCGTTCACAAGCCTGGACACGGGCCGCAAGTACACGCTCAAGACGGATAAGAAAGGCCAGTATTTCTCCCTGGGCTTCGAGATGGGCAAGTATTTGGTGGTTCTCACCAAAGACGGGAAGAAACTCGATCAAGTCAACAACTTCGTGGTCCAAGCGGACCAGAACACGCTCGACTTCGACTTGAAGAAGTCGCAGGAACAGTCAGCCCAGCAACAGGGCATATCTCCCGAGCAGCTTCAAAAGATGAAAGAGCAGCAGGAGAAACAGGCCAAGGAAGGCAACATCATCAAGCAGCTCAATGAAAAACTGGCGGCGGCGTCCGATGCCACCAAGGCTAAGAACTACGACCAGGCGATCAGCGTGCTTACCGAGGCCACGCAGCTAGACGCGACTCGCGCCCTGGTCTGGATCAAGCTGGGCGATGCCTACAGCTCTTCGGCCGACACTCAGACCGATCCCGCCGAGAAGACCAAGCGGTGGGACGAGGCTATAGCCGATTATAAGAAGGGAATTGACCTGGCGCCGCAACCGACTTCCAAGCTGTCCGACCAAGACTTGGCGTCGTGCTACAACAATCTCGCCAAAGCTTACGGCCAGGAGAACAAAACGGACGACGCGATACAGGCCTACAACCAAGCGGCCCAATTGAATCCCACGGGGGCGGGCCAGTACTACTTCAACCTGGGGGCGACCCTGACCAATAGCGGGAAAGTGGACGACGCGATTGCCGCCTTCGACAAAGCCATCGCCGCCGACCCCACCCGGGCCGAGGCCTACTACTGGAAGGGCGTGAACCTGCTCGGCAAAGCCACTACGAAGGACGGCAAGATGACCGCTCCCGACGGCACTGCCGAGGCGCTCAACAAGTACCTGGAACTCAAGCCGGATGGTCAGTTTGCGGACGCGGCAAAGCAGATGCTGGCCATGATCGGAGCACCGGTCGAAACCCACTACGGGAAGAACAAGAAATAACCTGGGACGTCAGAAAGCGTCAGGGGCGGCCAGCATCGGCCGCCCTTTTTTCATGCGGGAAACGAGGGGATTACTAAAGGTCCTGCGCGCCATGTTCTTCATGGCACGCTGCGTGCGCTTTTCGCTAGAGTGAAAGGGTGGCGCGCAACAGAACCGGTCGGGAGAGAATTCCGCCTGCGTCCGCGTTGCGCTCCCGTTGAGGAAATGCATGGCAGCATCGGGCACGGCTCCAATTTCGGTGACGCTCGGGCATGCGTCCGGCTCGGGCGCGGGCGCCACGGATGGGCTGCTGGTGGCGATGCTGCGCGCCGCCGGCCAGGTAAGCGATCTCATCTTTTCACCCGGACGCGGGCCACAAGTGGGCGTACACGGTCAGTTGATTCCGGTGCAAGCCGCGGGAATGCGGCTGCTCAGCTCCGACGATACGCGCCACATTGCTTCCGACCTGATCGGCAACAACAAACAAGCGCTGACCATGTTGCGAGAACAGGGATCGTGCGACGTTTCCTACGGGCTGGCCGGCATGGCCCGCTTTCGGGTCAACATATTTATCCAGCGCGGCAGTTGCGCCGTCGTCATGCGGGTGATTCCGACCGTGGTGCCGGATTTTGCCGCGTTGGGGCTGCCGGCGCACCTTGAAGAAATTGCCGATATTCGCGAGGGCATCGTGCTGGTCACGGGGCCCGGCGGATCGGGCAAATCGTCCACGCTGGCAGCTCTGCTGGACGTCATCAACGAGCGGAAAACCTGCCACATTATTACCATCGAAGACCCGATTGAGTTCCTGCACAACCACAAGCGCGCGACCGTTCACCAGCGCGAATTGCACAGCGATACGCCCGGTTTTGCCCAGGCTTTGCGCGCGGCGTTGCGCCAGGCTCCGCAAGTGATCCTGGTGGGCGAGATCCGCGATCGGGAGATTACCGAGATGCTGCTGGAGGCGGCCGAGACCGGGCACCTGGTGCTTTCCAGCCTGAACACCATCGATGCCGCCAAGACCGTGGAACGCCTGGTGAGCGCCTTCGCCTTCGGGGAACAACAGGCCATCCGCGCCCGCCTGGCGAAAACTTTGCGATATATCGTCTCGCAACGCCTCCTTCCACGTACCAGCGGCAGCGGTCGGGTGGCTGCTGTTGAGATCCTCAAATCAGGCCCGCGGGTTCACGATTGCGTCGAACACGGAGACCGCCCCGGTCAATCCTTGCTGCAAATCATGAAAGATGGCGCCGCCGAGGGCATGCAGCATTTTGACGGCGAGATTGAAAAATTAGTGCGGAGCGAGGTCGTGGATCTGGAGACTGCGCTGCAATATGCCACCGACCCGGTGGCATTGAAGAGAACGCTCGCCCAGGTTTAGAACTGTCCGACAAACGATTTCTCGGTACTAGCGCGCCGTTCCTCAGGGGCTAAAGCCCCGTCAATGTCGGCCCTGGACGGCACGGCTGAAAGCCGTGCCCTACCCGAAACCACTTGTGAGACCAGTTCTAGAGAAATCACCCAACCGGCAAGTTCCTGCGGCTCGTCCGGCCACGGCCAGCGAAATTCGTCTCCCGATTGGCAATTCTTGCCGGCCGATTTCCAGTTTGCCTTTATCATCTTGGCATGGCCGCCGTGCCTCAATCGACCTTGATTCTCAGCTTCGAAGATGCCCGCCACTTGGTCGAAGAGCACGCGGCCGGGTTGCGTTCACGAGGCAAGGAGCTGGTGGACTTGCTCGAGAGCCGTGGGCGCATTCTCGCCGAGAACGTGGCTGCGGACCGAAATTTCCCTCCATTCCGCAGGGCGGCGCGGGACGGCTATGCCGTTCGTGCGGCAGATCTCGCTCAGCTTCCCGCAAAGCTCGCCATCGTCTGCGAAATCAAGGCTGGGGCCGCGCCGGAGGAGATTCCCACGCTGCAGCCCGGCCAGGCCGCGGCCATCATGACCGGCGCGCCCGCACCCGCCGGGGCGGACGCGGTGGTAATGGTCGAGTACACCTCAAGACACGATGACCAAGTGGAGATCTTTAAGGCAATTGAGGCGGGAGCCAACCTTGTTGACGTGGGCGCGGAGGCCAGGCGCGGCGAGCGCTTGCTCTCCGCGGGAATGAAGCTGGACTACGCGGCGATCTCCGTCGCGGCTTCAGTGGGGCGAGTTCATCTGTTGGTTTACACCAAGCCGCGGGTAGCCGTGCTGGCCACGGGCGACGAAATTGTCGACATCGACTTGCATCCCGGACCAAGCCAGATTCGCAATTCCAACAGCTATTCCCTTGGCGCGCAGATTCACGCCGCGGGCGGGGAGCCCGTCCTGCTGCCCGTGGCTCCGGATGAACTCGCGCGACTGCGCGAATTGATTGCCGATGGGCTCGAGGCGGATCTGCTTCTGCTTGCCGGCGGCGTGTCGGTGGGAAAATATGATCTAGTCGAGCAAGCGCTCGCGGAATTTCACGCGGAGTTTTTCTTCACCGGAGCGAACATTCAGCCCGGCAAGCCCATCGTTTTTGGACGCGTAAGGTGTGGCGCGCGCCCGCCCGCCCGCGAGACTGGTGAAGAAAAGGCCGCCGAGAAATACGTTTACTTCTTCGGCCTCCCCGGAAATCCAGTCTCGACCATGGTCACCTTCGAACTCTTCGCCAGGCCGATAGTGGAAGCGCTGACGGGCAAAATGCCGGCGAAGCTCGTCTTCCTCGATGCCAAGCTCAAATCCGAAATCAGAACCAAGACCGGGCTGAAGCGCTTCTTGCCGGCAATTCTCTCCGGAGAGTTCGAACAGGCGGAGGTCGAACTTGCGCGCTGGCAAGGATCGGGAGACATCGCGGCGCTGGCTCTGGCCAATTGCTACATCGTGATTCCGCCGGACCGCGAGAGCATTGCGGCGGGGGAATGGGTGCCGGTGCTCATGCGGTAGAGCAGGTCGGCGCTACGCCTCGCCGGCCAGCGATAGCCGCCATGCGAGCATGTAAGATAGAAACTTCGCCATGGGGAATAAGCTCTCCCACTACGACCGCGCGGGCCGCGCGAAAATGGTCGATGTTTCCGCCAAGCGCCCCACGCAGCGCGAGGCTGAGGCCAGCGCCTTTGTGGCGCTCGAACCGGCCGTGCTCAAGGCTCTGCCGCGCAACCCCAAGGGTGATCCACTGGAAACGGCGCGCCTCGCCGGAATCATGGCGGCTAAGCGCACTGCCGACCTCATTCCCCTGTGCCATCCTTTACCGCTTTCGCACATTGATGTGACTCTGCGGCTATGCGAAAATGGCGTCGCCATCGCCTCAAAAGTTACAACCACGGCCGCCACCGGTGTGGAGATGGAAGCGCTCGTAGCCGCGAGCGTGGCCGCGCTCACCGTGTACGATATGTGCAAAGCTCTGGACAAGGGCATCGTCATCCGCGAAATCATGCTGGAACGCAAGTCCGGAGGAAAGAGCGGCGACTACCTTCGCCCGCGCAAAAAGATTTAGCGCCCCATGCCGAACAACGTCAAAGTCTTGCTGGTCGATGACAACCCCATGGTGCTGGGGATGCTGCAAGGCGCGCTCTCTCCGCTGGGAATTGTGAGCGTGGCCAGCGATGGGGCAGACGCGCTGCTCAAAGCGGTCGATGACCCTCCCGACTTGCTGGTCAGCGACTATCGCATGCCCGGCATGGATGGGCACCAACTGGCGCTGAAACTCAAGGGCCGCTCCGCGACCGCCGGGATCGCGGTGATTCTGCTGGCCACCAAAGCGGACATCACGGAAAGGCTTTCCCATCATGAACCGATGGACGACTTCGTCGAAAAGCCGTTCTTCCTGAAGGAAGCGACGCAGCGCATCAAACGCGTGATCGACAAAATCGCCCTGGAGAAGATGGCCAAGACGGCTCCTTCGGACGGGGTGCTACGCGGCAGTCTTACCCAGATGAACGTGATCGACCTCATGCAATCGCTTGAGATGGGCCGCAAAAGCTGCCAGCTCACGCTTACCAACGAAAAAGAAAAGTGCGATGTGTATTTTGTCGAGGGACAGGTGACGCACGCGGCCTATGGGCCACTGGTCGGGGATCCGGCGGTGTTCAAAGTCTTGCTCTGGAGCGGCGGGAATTTCCAAGTGAATTTCGAAGGCAAAACCACCCAGCAAACCACCAAGCTGAACACGCAAGGTCTGCTGATGGAAGGCTTGCGCCTGCTCGACGAGTCCAAGCGCGACGAAGGCGAAGTGAAAGTGGAGGAAGAAGAAGACGATGTCCTCCTCGATTCGTGAAAGATTCACAGCGGCGGTTCTCACGGTCAGCGATTCTTCCGCCCGCGGCGAACGCGCCGATATATCGGGTCCGGCAGTGGCGGAGGCCCTCGAAAAGCGAGATTTTACCGTGGTCGCGGCCAAGATCGTGCCCGACAACCAGGCCGCTATCCGCAAGGCGCTTCTGCAAATGATCGCGAAGGCCCGCTTGGTGGTCACGACCGGTGGCACGGGAATTGCCCGGCGCGACGTCACCCCGGAAGCCACCCGCGCGGTATGCCAGCGTTTGCTCGAAGGCGTCGCCGAACGCATGCGTGCAGAGGGCGCGAAGAAAACTCCATTGGCGGCGCTAAGCCGCGGCGTTTGCGGCGTGCGAGGAAAGTCGCTAATTCTGAATCTGCCGGGCAGCCCCAAGGGTGCGGTCGAGTCGCTGGAGGCGGTCATCGACGTGTTGCCGCACGCGCTGCAGTTGTTGAGCGGAAACACAAGGCACAGCTAGCCGCCGCTCGAACCTCGCCTTCACGCACGCTGCTACACTTGCGTCTTGAACCTGATCAAACACATCCTGACGCGCTACACGGCGTTCTTGTGGGCGGTGTTGAAGCCTTTAGGAGCCTGGGGCGTGTTTGTCGTGACGGGCCTGGACGCCGCCGCTTTCGGCTTGCCAATGGACGTGGTAGTCGCGGGCTACGTGTATCAGGCCCCCTCCCGCTTTCTGCTCTACGTTTTCATGGCGGCAGCCGGTTCGACCGTAGGTTGCGTCGTGCTCTACGCGATAGGCTACGAAGGCGGCGAGGCCGTGCTCCGCAAACGGATTTCCCCGGAGCGATTTGAGAAGCTCCACGACGCCTTCGAGGAGCATCCTTTCTGGAGTTTAATGCTTCCCGCCATGCTGCCCCCGCCTACTCCGTTCAAGCTCTTTGTTCTCGCGGCTGCGGTTTCCGAAATGCGGTTCAGCCATTTTCTGCTGGCTATTTTTTCCGGGCGCGTGGTGCGCTTCCTGGTGCTGGCTCTCTTGGTGCTGAAGTTTGGCCCGCAGATTGTGGATATTACCGGCTCACTCTTCCATCACCATCTGATTTGGGTACTGGGAGCCGTGGTCGCGGGCCTGGTCGCTTGGCTATGGCTGCGAATGCAGAGAGGGAAGTCGAAGCCCACCCCTGATAAAGGCTAGAAGTTATTCCGAGAAGCGCAGCGACAGGGAATCCGCTGCTTGCAGATTTGCTATGCGCGGAATGACAACCTGGAGAGTTTGTCCGTGGTCCCCCACGGCTCAGTAAGCGCGCAAACTACGCGGCTGCGCTGTGATCGCCTTGGTTCCCGTGGGCTTTTGCCAATGCATGCAATAGCAGCGGTGTGGCGAACATCGCGATAGTGAAGACTAAGTCGCCCTCGATCGTGGGGCGGAAGAAGGGCACACCCGCGTCGTAGCAAGTCATTAATCCAGCCCAGTTTCGGGGATACATGGTGCCCGCCGCCCACACCATAAAGTTGCTGAGCAGGAAAAACGAAATTGAACTGCCCAGCGCCGCGCCGACAATGGGCAGAGGGTTGGAAGTTTTCCGCAAGGCGGTGCCCAGCCACAGGATTGCCGCGTACCACACCCAGGTTACCAGTTGCTCCGCGCCGAAGGCATAGTGATAGACGAACCGGTTCAACAGAAGGTCCGAAATCGCCATGAGGACCAGCGGCACCCAAAGCTGCCGCCGCGAGCCGCGCGCACCAAAAAACAGCAGCGATGCCGCCACCGGAGTGAAATGCCAGGGATGCGGCACAAAGCGGATGGCGAAGGCAAACACTACGAATATGTAGGCCAGCATGGTCACCTCGTTAGGCAATGATTGTGGCCCGTAAGCGGGGCGGCGTCAAGGTCTCGGCGCACCATCGCTAGTCCTCGGGAGCATGTTCTCCCGCGCGCCCCACCGTCTCTCGTACCACGTTGAGGTTGCGGTCCAGGACCACGCCGGCACCCAGCGGGTTGCCACCGCTGCGGCCGGGATAATCAAACCGCAGATCCTCGAAGCGCACAAGGTATCCCTGATCCAGGGTCTCGGTTTCGGTGATGGGATATTTGGCCCAGTCCAGATACACCCGGCCCAGATAGCACTTCTTCGCGGCAAGGGTCACCGGCGTTTCTTCCGGCTTGTAGTGAACTTGCATGGTGTCATCGGGATCAACGTCGGAATTCGCGGAGTCCACCAACATGGTCGCGAAGAAATTGGGCGTTTCCAGCCACCCCATTCCAAAGAAACGGATCCCAGAATTGCGGATACGCAGAAGCTCGGAGTGGGTCCGCGCCTTGATACAACCGCGATTCGAGCGCGTTCACCGCCCGGCGGTGCTCGTAGTCCCGGACGCCCCAGAGCGCGATCACTCCCAGCAACGCCAGAGTTGCGGCCAGCCTTCCCTTGGGACCTTTGCGCCGGGCTCCAATTTCTTCGTTGATCAGCGAGAACAGCGAAGGCAGGACCAGCCCGGCGAGCAGAAGAGCCAGCAGGACGGGATCGGCGATGAACACGATGTCCCACGAGTACCACTTCTCGGAAAACGGCCAAAAGGGGCGGATGCCGTAGTTGTTGGTGAAGTCGAGCAGAATATGGGTCAGCCCGGCCAGGTAAGCAAAGACAAAGAGCCAGCCCCAGCGTGGAGGCAGGTTCGGGTCTTTGACCTTGCGCCCGCGGATGCGCCAGACCACGTACATGAATCCGACTACCAACGCCGAAACCAGAAACAGCCCCAGAAAGGAATGAGTGAAGCCGCGATGATGGGCTAGGCCAAACGCCGGACCCCGGAAACGAGTGACGACATCGAGGTCAGGCGCTTCCGCCGCCAGGGTTACTGTGGCTGTGGCCAGAGCCGTCTTGCGGTTCAGCCCGGCGCGGCCCAGGCACGCGCCGGTCAGGAAATGAGTGATGGGTTCCAAGAAATGTTAGGACCGCATCAAGTTTACCCTACACGCGTGCGCCAGCTTAGGAGCTGCCAATCAGTACGCCGGTCACGAAGACCAGCACGCCGCCCAGCCCGACTTGCAGCGCGGCTGAGATCGTCGGCGTATCCATGTAGCGATGGCGAATCCAGGTGATCACGCCCAATTCGACGAGGACCACAAAAAAAGCGACGGTCATGGCAACGCGGAACCCCGGAATCAAAAACGGCAGCGTATGGCCGATTCCACCCAGCGCGGTCATGGCGCCGCAGATCACGCCACGGACCCAGGGATGGCCACGGCCAGTCAGGCTGCCGTCGTCGGATAACGCCTCGGCAAAGCCCATACTGATACCGGCACCGATGGACGCCGCCAAGCCCACCAGAAAGGCGTCCCAGCTTTTGTGGGTGGCGAAGGCGGCGGCGAACACCGGAGCCAGAGTGGAGACTGAACCATCCATCAGCCCCGCCAGGCCCGGCTGCACGATCTGCAGGACGAACAAGCGCCGGCGGGCGCGGTCTTCATCCGCCTTTATGTCGGGGCTCAGCTCCGCTTCCTCCAGCTCTTGCGCTCGACTCTCGTGCCCGCGCTCGACTGCAGCAAGGTCGTCGAGCAGTTGCCGGACGCTAGCGTCCTGGGCGCGCGCGGCCGACTTCTCGTAGAAACGGCGGGTTTCGACCTCCATGGCGCTGGCCTGCTTGCGCACAACATCCAGCCCGAGCGGCCGCACTAACCAGACGGGCTTGCGCTCGACAAACCCCTTCACATCCTGGCGGCGAATCAGCGGAATGTGCTCGCCGAATTTCTGCCGGTAGAGTTCGATGAGCCGGCGCCTGTGGTCGGATTCTTCCTCTCGCATGCCGTCGAATACCGCTGCGGAAGCTGGATAATCGTGGCGCAATCCCTCGGCAAAGTCGGCATAGACGCGCTCATCTTCCTCTTCGAGAGAAATCGCCAGGGCCAGGATTTCACTTTCGGAAAGGCTGTCGAAGTTCTTCATGCTCAGCAGTGTAAGAGAAAGCGGAAAGAAATGTTAGCGGTTGCCGGCGCGGCGGCGCCTCGGCCAATTTATCGTTGCGGGGTAAGAAGGGTCAACGCATTGGGGACCATGCCGATCTCGGCCGGCAATGTCCCGAGGATTTCGCCATCGGCTTCCAAGTAGATGAGGGAGCCCTCGCTCGAAGGCCGGCAAACCACGCTCGTAGTATGGATGAGCTCTACCCCGCCAATCTTCCACTGTGCGCCCACCAGGCCGCGCACAATGTAGCCCAGGTAGGCGAGACGGCTGCGAGTGTGGAAGAGCACCAGTCTGAAATCGTCGCGATCGAGCGATGCGCCAGGAGCCAACTCGCGCAGCACTCCGCCGAAATTTCGAATGCGAACCGCCAACAACTCGCTGACTTCTGCCTGCCGGGTTTGACCATCGGCCTGATGGAACTCTACCGCGAAGGTCTGCATTCGATGAGTGAGCCAAAGCCAAGTTGCCTGCGCGCAGTAGGCAAGCATTCCAAAGCGGACTTTCGTTTGCGGGTCGAGTTGATGGAATAAATGCGCATCCACGCCGGCTCCCAAAGTGACAGTGAAATAGCGCGAAACCAGATTTCCATAAAGATCCTGGTAAGTGGCTCGCCCTACCGCGATACGCCGGGGCTTTGCCGTAAGCGCAGCTCGCGCCGCGCCTGCGGGAGACAGCGGGAGGCCCAAATCGTGCGCCAGGGCATTGGCAGTCCCCAGTGGAATGACACCGAGAGCAACCTGGCTGCCAACTAATCCCTGCAATACGTCATGGACGGTGCCATCGCCGCCGCAAGCAAACACCGTGTCGCACCCCGCTGCGATAGCCTGGCTCACCTGCGGAGTAGCGTCAGAAGCGGCCTGCGTGGGGGTAGCGACAACTTCCAGGCCCGCATTTCGCAACACCGTCACAGCCGCTTTCAGGTCGGTCAACCGCCGCGCACGCCGGCTGCCTGATAGCGGGTTGTAGAAAAGAGCGACCTTCTTCATCGATATGGCTCAGCGGAAGACGCTGGAAGTGGATTGTACTGGAAGCGGGAATCATAGAAGTCGTTCTGAGGCGGCGCGGATGTCCTTATGCGTTCGCCGCTTTATAATCTTCCGCGATGGCCGCAAAAGACATCGAGAAAAAGCTGGAGGCTCTGCGCGAGAAAATCCGCCATCACGAATACCGCTACTACGTACTGGACAATCCCGAGATCACAGATGCTCAATTCGACAAATTGATGGACGAACTGAAGCGGCTCGAAGCCGAACACCCAGAGCTGATCAGTTCCGACTCCCCCACTCAGCGCGTAGGCGGCAAGCCGCGCGAAGGGTTCCTGAAAGCTCCGCATTCTTCGCCCATGCTTTCGCTCGACAACACTTACAGCGAAGACGAATTACGCGATTGGGAGCGGCGGGTTCACGAACTCAGCGGCCGTGAAGACATCGACTACGTCTGCGAGTTGAAACTCGATGGCATGTCGCTGGCTCTGCGCTACGAAGCAGGGAAACTGGTGCGCGGCATCACCCGCGGCGATGGCACTACCGGCGAGGATGTCACGCTGAACGTCCGCACCGTCCGCTCAATTCCGCTTTCCATTCCGAAAGAGAAACTTAAGAAAGCCGGTATCCCTGAAAGTTTTGAGGTGCGCGGCGAAATGCTCATGCCCCTGGCTGCGTTCAAGAAGATGAACGAGGAGCGCGAGCAGAAAGGCCTTTCGCAATTCGCCAACCCGCGGAATGCCACCGCCGGCACTGTGCGCCAGCTCGAACCCAGCATCACCGCCGAGCGCCGGCTCGACTACTTTGCCTACATGTTGCTGGTCGAAGGCCGCACCTATTTCGATCTGCACTCGAAAACCCTAGCGGCTCTGGAGACGGCTGGTTTCAAGGTCAACGCGCATCGTACCCGTGCCGGCAACATGGAGGAAGTGTGGGCTTTCATCCGGGAGTGGGAGGCAAAACGCGAGAGCTTGCCCTACGAGATCGATGGCATCGTGGTCAAGGTCGACCGCACGGCTCTGCAAGACGAGCTGGGATTCACCGGCAAGGCCCCGCGTTGGGCGATTGCGTACAAATATGCGGCTCGCGGGGGCATCACGCAGATCGAAGACATCATTGTGCAAGTCGGCCGCACCGGCAAACTCACGCCGGTGGCGGCGCTGAAGCCCGTCCCGATCGGCGGGACCACGGTAAGCCGCGCCACTCTCCACAATATGGACGAAATCGAGCGCCTGGGCGTGAAAATCGGCGACTGGGTGGAAGTCGAGCGTGGCGGCGACGTCATCCCCAAGGTCACACGCGTAGTCGAAGACAAAGATCACCCACGCGGTCACCGGCAATTCCACATGCCCGAGCATTGCCCCGTTTGCGGCACCAAAGTCGTCCGCAGCGAAGGCGAGGTGGACTACCGCTGTGTCAATGCCAACTGCCCCGCCAAGCTGCGCGAAACCATCCTGCATTTTGCCTCGCGTGGCGTGATGAACATTGATGGCATGGGTGACGCGCTGGTCACGCAGCTCACCGATCGTGGCATGGTGAAAAATGTCGCCGATATTTATCAGTTGACTGAGGCCGATCTGCTTCAACTTGAGCGCATGGGCAACAAATCCGCCCAAAATGTTCTAGCCGAAATCGAAGGCTCCAAGAAACTGCCGCTTGAGCGCGTCATCTTCGGCCTCGGCATTCGCTTTGTGGGCGAGCGCACGGCCCAGTTCTTGGCGGAACATTTCGGTTCAATGGATGAGCTTATGAGGGCGAGCCAAGAAGAACTTGAAGAAGTGAACGAGGTTGGCCCGCGCATCGCGCAGAGCATTGTCGAATTCTTCCAGGAGCCACGTAACCGCGAGTTGGTGAAACGTCTGCAGCGGGCAGGATTGACGTTCTCCGGGAAAAAGAAAGAGCGCGGCACCAAACTCTCCGGGAAGACCTTTGTCCTTACTGGCACCCTGGCGCACTTAACCCGCGACCAAGCCAAGCAGCGGATTGAAGCAGCCGGCGGCCGGGTATCTGGCTCCGTCAGCAAGAAAACCGACTACGTAGTTGCGGGCGCGGAGGCCGGCTCGAAACTGGATAAGGCAAGGGAATTGGGAGTGCAGGTAATCGACGAACAAGAATTGGAAAAACTGTTGGCCTAAAAACGGCGCGCCCGCAAGACAAGGAATTGACGAAAACGGGACGAAAAATTCACAGGCTGTTAACCCGTCCTGAGCCGAAGCAACCTATGCTAATACCTTGGTCATCTACCCGAACAAGCGGCAGAGTGGACTAGGGGGCGTGCGCAAGCCCGCGACCCCGTCGCGAAGGGACGCGCGCATGAATACTGCGACTATGAAGAGCCCGGAGCCCGAGCCGTCTTACCCTCACCTGGTGCAGCGCACCATCGAGGCCTGCCGTCTGGCGAAAGAAGCTGCCGGAACCGCCGCCGAGGGCATTGCCACTGGTTCCTCCCCCCTGCTAAACAGCCTGCGCGAGCGCGAAAAAGAACTCGACAACCTGGACATGGAAATTGACGCCGGCGTCACCGAGGCGATCACGCAGGTTGGCGAAGTTGAGGCCCGGGAATTACTGGCTTGCATGAAAATCATGATTGGGCTGGAGCGCATCGGTGACCTGCTGCTCAGTTTCGCCAGCAGCGCCCAGGCCACGGGCATGCGCATCGATCCCCAGGACACGCGGGATTTGACTCACATGGCGACAGTGCTGGAGAAGATGCTCACCGACGTGGGCGCCGCGTTTTCGACGCGCGACGTGAAGCGGGCCGTGGACGTGCTGCGCGCTGACGCCGAGATGGATCGGCTGCGCAACTTGATCTTCCTCCGCCATATCGAGAATCCGGAAAACGTGCATCGCCAGTCCAGTCTGCAAGTCATCTTCATGACTCAGTCGCTGGAGCGCGCCGGAGACCACGCCAAGAACCTGGCCGAAGAAGTCTGCCACTTTGTCAGCGGACACACCGTCCGCCATGTCTTGATGACCTACGACAAGCCCATCGAACAGATGTTCCTGGACTGGCTGCGCCACCGCGACGACAAGCACTAAACTTCTTTGTTCCGCAGCGCGGGCGGGACGCCTCGCTACACCCGACGAGGCGCCCGGCGCTAGGGGCGGCCTTATCCTCACAAATTTTTACAAAGCTTGACGCATTCTTTACGTAAGTTTTGTCGCCAGCGATGTTTAGATCAATCTGCTAGAGTAGGCAAGCAACAATGCCGTTTAAAGTGCATCCAACCATCAAGGTAGAGCGGCGAGGTTGACAACAGATATTGCCAGCAAGCTCCTATCTATCGGGAAGCACTCAGGTTACATACTCCAGGGACTGAGAGGAATGGGGATGTCGAGTCATTTTTCCAAGCTTTCTATTGGGCTGATGAGTTTGAGCATAATGGGGGCTACAAGCTGCGGCATTTTCGGCGGGTCGGGGGAAGCGCCGAGCTGCGAGTGCTGCTGGCGGCGCCGGGCGTGTCCAGCGTGAACGTGTTGATCGATAATACAGTGGTGAACGCCAGCCTGGGATATGGAGCCAACACCGGATACATGGATGTGAATTCGGGCACTCGGCATTTGCAGGTGGTTCCCGTGGGGGCGACCGCCGCGATCGTCGATGAGTCGGTGAATGTGCCCACCAGCGGCGAGGTTACCGTGATTGTCGAGGGCGTCGCGCCTAACATCGTGGGCCTGATGTTGACCGATAACAATACCACCCCGGCGTCCGGCACGGCCGAACTGCGGCTGGTCAATGCCGCGCCGCCCACCGCCACCGTCCCGAACACCACCACCGACGTATATGTGGTTCCAACGAACAGTAGTCTGACACCCCCGCCCACGGTGGCGGCGCTGGCTTATGGACAGGCTTCCGGGTACCAGAATCTGACCGTCACACCCCTGAACAGCACCGTTGTCACGCAGGACTATAGCGTGTTCTTTACGGAGCCGGGGAACACAAAAGTCGAAGCAGCCGACGGCCCGATTTCTTTTGACTCCGGGGAGAATCGCACGATGGTCCTTTTCTGGCAGCAAGGGTCCCAGAGTCAGCTTACGGTTACGTTGCTGGCGGACTTGAATTGAAGGCGCGCGCAGCCGGAGGAAAGCGACCTGAGGGGCGCAGTTTGACGCTGCGATGCAGTCTTCCTATAATGTAGGGCACCCTGACCCCGAGAGTCGCGTTGCGGGGTGGTTGGCACGCCTTTTCCGGCAAAGCGTGAGAAAACGGAGACTCGATCCACCGCAAACGACGACAAGGTTCGCTCTCGGAGCCCGGCCCAGCACCTGGGAAAGAAATCAGAACCGTTCCCCGGAACAATTCTCCAAGGAGTTCAAGGTAACCTCATGACAAGCAAGCTTGTGCGTTTCCTCATGGCCGCGACGTTCGCCTGTTCGGCGACTGCGCTGGCTCAAACCGCTTCCGACAATGCGGCACCCGCGGGAGTTGCGCCTCCCGCGCTCACCATTAACACGGGAACGAAGATTGGCGTGATCAACATTCAGGGCGCCATTGAAGGCTGCAACGAAGGCCGGCGCGACTTTGAGGCCCTCGCCAAACGTCTGGAGCCCAAGCAAGCCGAACTCAAGAATATGAACGACGAGTTGGAGAGCTTGCAAAAGCAGCTCACTGCCCAGGGCGACAAGCTCAGCGCGGACGCCCACGACAACCTGGTGCGGCAAATCGACACCAAGAAGAAGACTTTTGACCGCACCATGCAGGATGCGCGGGATGACTTTCAAGCCCAGCAGAACGAGATCGCGCAGAAGATCTTGGTGAAGATGGGGCCGATTCTCCAGAAATTCGCGCAGGACAACGGGTATGGCATGCTCTTCGACGAATCCCCGCAATCGCAGTGGCCGCAGGGTCCGATCGTTATGGCAGGGGAGAAGTTCGACATCACCAAGGCGGTCATCGACGCCTACAATCTGCAATCAGGTGTGGCTGCGCCGGCCGCCGCTTCCAAGCCCGCCCCCAGCCATCCCAGTAGCAGCCCAGCCAGCAAGCCTGCCACACCTCCGAAACAATAGCGACACCTGACCGGAGGAAAAAGTTCCAGGGAGGCCGCGACAGCCGCGGCCTTTTTTCTTTGCATTCCACAGGGCCAGACCGGCCGGAATCGTCGTCATCGGTGTCTTTAGAGACAGGCATACCCAATCTCAGGAGGACACCATGTTTGCCGATTCTTTTTGCTCTCCCTGGGCCAATCGTTCGCGTCGAGGATGGACCACGCTGGTCTCTTTTGCGCTTCAGGCAATCGCAGTGGGAAGCTTGCTCTTGCTGCCTTTGCTTTACACCTCGGGGCTACCGCGGCCGCAGTGGATGGCGGTCTTGGCCGCGCCGGCTCGGCCTGAGGCTCCAGCGTCTTCTCCGCCACAAGTGAGTACCTCCAACTCCCCCGTCAGCAACCTGTCACCCGATGGTCACATGATGACCCCCGAGCGGATCCCGCACGGGGTCAAGCCCGTGACCGAAAGCTTCGCGCCGGAGCCCGCAAACCCCGGTCTGTACGTTCCCGGCGGCACCGGCGATCACGGAGCCCAGAACGGACTTTTGGACTCAATCCTCAAGCCCGTGGTCAATGTGGCGCTACCTCCGCCGCCCACCACACGCGTGGTGCACATCTCGCATATGACAGTGGGCGATCTCATCTACCGGGTGCAGCCGGAGTATCCCCTGCCGGCAAAGCTGGCGCACGTCCAGGGCGCGGTGGTGCTGCATGCGCTCATCAGTAAGCAGGGAACAATTGAAAAACTGCAGGTCATTAGCGGGTCTCCGTTGCTGGCCGGGGCGGCGATCGAGGCGGTGCGGCAATGGCGGTACCGGCCCTACATTCTGAACGACGAGCCGGTCGAAGTGGATACGCAGGTGACGGTTAACTTTGTGCTTTCGGGAGGGTAACGCGGGCGGCCGGGGTAGCCCCAGGGTAACCTGGGGCCGTGGCCTGGCATCGCTATAATCGGCTTGCAATGGCTACGACCGTAGAAATCGTGAAGCGCGCGGCGACCCGCCCGACTTGGGCGGAGGTTTCGCTGGCCAATTTGCGGCACAACTTTGACGTCGTGCAACATCACTTGGGGCCGGGAGTGGAAGTGTGCGCGGTGGTGAAAGCGGATGCTTACGGCCACGGCGCCGTCGAATGCGCGCTCGCCCTCGAGAATCAGGGCGCGCGCTGGCAAGGCGTAACTTCTCTCGATGAAGCCATCCCCTTGCGGGATGCCGGCATCCGCGGGCGCATTCTCTTGATGACCGGATTTTGGCGCGGCGAAGAAGAGGAAATCATCCGCTTGCAGCTGACGCCGACGGTTTGGGAACAAGGGCAAATCGAACTGCTGGAGCGGGCCGCCGTCCGGCTGGGCGTGGCCAAGCACCCGGTCCACTTGAAAATCGATACCGGCATGGGGCGGCTTGGGGTCACGCTGGAAGACCTGCCGCAGATTTGTTCGGCTTTGCAATCGTCTCCCCACCTGGAACTCGAAGGACTTGCCACTCATCTGGCGTCTTCCGAGGTGATGGATGCGCCTTCGGTAGGTGAGCAGTTGAATCAGTTTGACGAGGCGAAGCGAATCTTGCGCAAAACCGGGTTTGACCCTCCCTTGATTCACGCTGCCAATACTTCGGCGGTCATCTCGCGCCCCAAAGCCTGGTACAACATGGTGCGGCCGGGATTGGCGCTTTATGGTTACTATCTGCCCTTTGAGCGAGCGGGGCGCGAAGTCAGCGGCAGCGCGTTGCGTCTGGCAGTGAAACCAGTGTTGACCTGGAAGACTCGCATCCTCTCGCTGCGCGAAGTGCGCGCCAACCAGGCGCTGGGGTACGGCGGAACCTACGTGACTAAGGCTCCGGCACGGATTGCCGTTCTGCCGGTGGGCTACGCCGACGGATTGAACCGCGCCCTGTCTTCCGGCGGGCGGGTCATCGTGCGCGAATATTACGCGCCGATCGTGGGACGGATTTCCATGGACTTGACGCTCGCCGATGTCACTGGCTTGCCAGGAATCTCTGTTGGCGACGAAGTGATTCTGCTGGGGTCCGTGAACGGCGACGGCGCGGACAGCCTGAGCATGGACGCGCAGGAGCACGCCGCGCTGGCCAATACCGTGGCTTACGAGATTCTTTGCGCGATTTCCAAGCGCGTGCCACGGCGATATCGCTAACAACCGCCCGCCGATCCAGACTCGAACTCTTGCCCACCCTCCAGCCTTCCCGTTTTAACTCTTGCCCATTTTGGTTAACTATGGTTAACTACCACAAAGTGATTTGATTAACCACGCTTAACTGTCATATGTAATCCTAGGTTAACAGGTTAGATAACAATCCATCGTTTTCTGGGTCAAAACCTTTGCAAGTTACTATGGCGCGAACCGTTAACTATGCTTTGTTGGTGCTGGCTCTGGCATGCCTTGCTCCCGTGGACGCGGCGGCGCAAGGCGAAACCACCAGCGCCATCGTTGGCGAAGTGAAGGACGCAAGTAATGCCGTGGTGGCGCGCGCCACGGTGACGGCCACGAATCGAGAGACTGGCCTAAAGCGCAGCGCTCAGACCGATGATGCGGGCCGGTTCAATTTCCCCCAGCTAAAACCGGGCACTTACTCGGTCAAAGCGGAAGCGCAAGGCTTCGAACCTCAAGAAAATGAAAACGTGATCTCGGGCCTGGGTCAAAAGCAAACTGTGAATTTCACGCTTAAAGTGGCTCGATCCAATGAGACGGTCGAGGTCAACGGCGGAGCTCCGCTTATCAATCCTGAGAACGCCAACACATCCACTACTTTAGATGCGCCGGCGCTGGAGGATCTGCCAAATCCAGGAGGCGACCTGACCTACCCTCTGCAGTTTTCGCCGGGAGCTCTGATCAATACGGCCGGTAGCAGTAACGATTTTGTCGGCGGCAGCAACGGGTATGGCAACGTGGAATTCAACGGACTTCCCGCCCTCTCCAATGGCTACATCGTGGACGGGCTGGAGACGAACGACCCGCTCACCAATCTCAACAGCGGGCTTTCCACCAACCTCGTCCTGGGATTGAACTCGATTTCCGAAGTGACCGTCAACACTCTTTCGTATTCCGTGGAGCAAGGACGGTACGGAGCATCGCAAGTCGACTACGTCACCAAGTCTGGCACGAATCAGTTTCACGGAAATCTCTATGAGTTGTGGAATGGGGCGCTGCTTAACGCGGCGGACTATTTCACGACTGCAACGCCTGGGAATCACAAGCCCGGCTCGACCGTGAACCACTTCGGCGGCAGCCTGGGGGGTCCGATCGTGCCCAACCGGGTGTTTTTCTTCTTTGACAGCGAATGGGTTCGCATCGCCCTGCCCATTGTCACGCCGACAACGGTTCCGACCGCAGCGTTCCAACAATACGTGCTGCAGCAACTCCCGCTGGGCGGAGCGGACTCGGTAACCGGTTCGACCTATTCTCCGGCTCCGCAGCTGGTTCCGTTCTACCAGAGGATGTTCTCTTTGTACGGAAACACCAACGGAACACCACTCACGGTGCTCGGGTGCCCTTTCAATTCCGATGGGTCTCCCGCGTCAGGCAGTCCGCCGAATGGCAACGGCTGCGCGGATCGCCAAAGCGTATCGCACTCCAGCGACGACCACGAACAGGTCCAGACCGTGCGAATCGATTACAACCTCAATGAAAGAAACACCGCTTGGTTCCGCTTTCAGGCCGACACCGGAGTCCAGGCCGCCTATACGGATCCGATTAATCCGTTATTCGATTCGGTCTCTCCCCAACCTCTCTACTCGTTCGCGGCAGGCTACACTCACGTGTTTTCGCAAAATCTGGTGAATTACTTCAATCCGGCCTTTTCTTGGTATGAGAGCTTGTTTGGCCCGAGCGACTTTCAGAAGACTCTCTCGGCATTTCCGATCGTGTTGCAGGGTAGCGGGGCGAATGCGCCGTTCACCACGGTCGGCGGATTGGACAACACCTGGGTACAAGGACGGCGCGCATCCAGATTTTTCATCAATGACAATCTCGCCTGGAGCCAGGGCGCGCACGAACTCCGGTTTGGCACGAATACGCGAATCCTCCGCCTGAACGACTATGATTTCGGCGAGGGCTCAGTTCCCACCGTCAGCTACACGACGCTGTCGCAGTTCATCTATGGCGTGGCGTCCACCGCGAACAAGACTTTTCCGCAGGCAGCGAACGAGCCATTCAACTTCCTCAATCTCGATCTATATGCCCAGGACACTTGGAGAATAACGCCGAAGCTGACCTGGACATTTGGTGTTCGTGACACCTTCAACTCCAATCCGCTGAATCCGCACGATCAAATCGCCCGCCTTGCTGGTTCGTTCAGTTCCATCTCGCATGACGTCAATCAGCCGCTCAACGCCGCCATTCAAACCCATCTTGGCAATCTGTTCGCCTCGTCGCCAATTGCGATCCTCCAGCCCAGAACGGCAATCGCGTGGCAACTTGAGCCGAAAACCGTGCTTCGAACCGGCTTCGGCATGTTCAGTGATATTTTGCCGGGCAGCATTGCCGACTTAGTGGGCGCCAATCCACCCTACGTGCAGACGTTTCAGGGAGGGTTGCTCGGCAGCGTAGGCGGTACCGCCATCGCACCCGGAGTGCTCAACAGCGCGGTGGATGCAACGATTGCGGCAAATCAGAGGTTCACTTCGGGATTCTCGAATGGCCAACTCTCCTGCGCGTCCCCGCAGGCCAATCCCGCAGCCTGTCTTCCGCCAGTTGCGATGACGGCCGTGCCCGATGGCGAACTTCATGCGCCGTACTTCATGGAGTGGAGCCTGGGAATGGAACATCAATTCGGAACCACGGCCAGCTTACAAGCGCAATACGTCGGCACACGCGCCGTGAACCAGCCCTATCTAACGCAAGTGAACGGATACCAAACCGTGTGCCAAGGCTGTTTTGCGCCGTTCCCGTACATGCAGCCGACCGATCCCAGATTCAGCGCGGTCACTCAGTTCTCCACCGGCGAGAACAGTCACTATAACGGCCTGCAACTGACCGCGATGAAGCGTCTTGGCCACGGATTGCAAGGCCAGGTCAACTACACCTGGAGCCGCTGCATGGACACGGTCTCGAACGGAGGATTCCTGCAATTCTCCGCGGGAGGGATTCTTTCTCCCTTGCCGGGAGAACTTGCCCGTGACTACGGCCCTTGCGATTACGACATCCGAAACAATCTCAATGCCCAGTATGTGTATCAGTTGCCGATCAAAGTGCGCAGTCATTCTCTGGGCTACGCGCTCAACGGCTGGCAAATCTCCGGAACAGCGTTTTGGCATAGTGGAGTCCCGTTCTCGGTGCTGAGCACTCCCTATTCCGCCAATGGAAATGGCATTGTGCAGGGCAGCGGGCCGCAGTTCGCGAGCGTCGTTCCCGGCGTGCCTTTATATGAGCATCATCCCATTCCGGGCGTGACGCAACCGGGGACCATTCAGTGGCTCAACCCGGACGCTTTTGTGTCGGCGGTTGATCCGAGCACCGGGCAGTGCTTCGGCGGCGACGAGCCCGCAGCATTGCCAATTCGGAGACCTCGGCCGCAATGCTCTACGCGGTCCTGATTTCCTTTGGAGCGATTTCTATCTTACGAAGTGGTTCCCGCTCACGGAGCGGGTGAAGCTTAGAGTGGAAGCCCAGTTCTTCAACGTATTCAATCATCCCAACTTTGGGCTTCCCAGCATGGTGCTGGCCGGCATTCCCGGAAAACCTTCCACGCAGACTGGATTCGGAGCGCTGACGTACACAACCGCTCCGCCCACTGGCTTGCTGGGCGTCGGTTTGGGAGGGGACAGCAGTCCACGAATGATCGCGTTTCAGGCGCGGCTGGAGTTCTGAGGTTTCATCATTTAACGGATAACTCAAGTCCGCCTCATACGATGATCAATACCCAATTGCTGATGCTGCGGGAAACATCCTGAGCTGCGGCTGCCCAAGCTTCCCCCAACGCTCCCGCAATGCAGGCGCACCTCTTCACTCCGACTCCGCCTTCCACAGCGGCTGGCCAGCTAGCGAGTGGTAGAAACCCCATCCCGCCAGCGCCAGCACGCTCAGCAGCGCAAGAGTCGAAGTGGGCATGTACCACGCAGAAAAGTCGGCGCTGAAGGGCACGTTGGCGAGCATGTCGATGGTGAAGATGGCACATGCCAGCGCCACC
>CAVZMC010000025.1:0-4856 GCA_963776125.1 uncultured Acidobacteriaceae bacterium
ATTCGCTTGATGGGTCCTGGGAGAGATCGCGACCAAATTCCGTGCCGCCGTAGTACGAATACAGCAGCATCTTCGGTGTGGCCTGCCATTCAAAGCCCAAGATCGACGATTCCGCCTTAACGAGCGAGGGCATAAAAGGTGATGTGGTGGTGGCCTGGCGCACGACGAAGTCGGGACCAAGACCAATGATATAGCGGCCGCCGCCATCACTCCAGTAACCCTGGCCGATGAGACGGAAATTCTTGAAGAGTTCCATGTTCGCGCCGATCTCAAATCCGCCGCCCGATGCGGTGTTTGAAACCCGTGAGATGCCGCCAGTGACGGAGGTTGGGGTCATGAGCTTGAAATTGCTCTCCAAGCCGGTGAAGTCAAAGTGCCAGGCCCTGCCACCCAGCTTCTGGTCGGTTGCGACCTTGAAAATGAAGTCCGGGGTGTAGCCTGGAGAAGGCGGAGTGGCGAGGGTGCCGCCGCTGGTCTCGTCAACCTGGCCAACAACGCCGGCAAAAAGGGTCGGGTTCGTAGCGGCTGTACCGACGAGCGCATCCGGGTTTTCCACGGAGAGGCCGAAGGTCCAAGTCTTACCCACATGGTAGAGGACACGAAATGCCAACTGCCGCGCCCAAGTCAAGCCGACTTGGTAGTTCGTATCCATGTCCTGCGAGTAGAAGATGTCGCTGGGCCACGGTGAAATTCCAACCTTGTTGGGGGTTATCATGGACCACATTTGGCCCGCGAGAAACTCCCAATTCCCGCGCTTGTAATCGGCAAAATAAAGCCGCGAGCGGAGCGAATTGGCGTTGCTGGTGACGTTGGCGTTCTGAGCGATGGCGCCTAGGAAGTCAGCCTCGTAGTAGCCGGTGATGGTGCCGCTGCCGACGGGCGCGTCCACGCGCATCGAGATGCGGCTGTTCTGCACGCTGAAGCGAGTTTCCGTTAGGGGAGAAGGGCCAGTAGTGCTGCCCACAGTATTGACGTAGGGCACGCTGCCGAAGCTGGCGCCAATTCCGAACCCGGTGGACTCGTTGCGAAATACCGCCGTGGCGTCCATGAATCCGCCGGGGGTGAATTTGGCGTCGCCGATCTTGAAGAAGAGCGGAGAATGCTCGCCACCCTCAGGACTTCCCGGCGTGGAGAGGGCAGAAGTGGATTCGATCGAGCTGGCGGGTGTGGAGATCGCCGCGGGGACGCTGGGCTGCGCCGCGATCGCGGGAACTGCGGAGGACGGCGCCGCGGGCGAAATCGTGGATGAAGGAGCTGGCTGGGCCGGAGTGCTGGTTGAATTCCCGGCGAGCTTGGACTTCATCTCCGCGAGTTCTTCTTGCTGCTTTTGAATTTGCTCCGACTGCGACTGCACGAGCGTGCGCATCTGGTCAATTTCATTCTGCAATTCCGCGCTCGATGGTGACGGATTCACCGGCTGCGCCGCAGGCTGCGATGGCGCCGAGGGCGCGCCACTATTGCTCGGCGAATTCGCGGCGGTGCTTCCGCCGGAATTTGCGCCGGAATTTCCTCCGGCATTTGCGCCGGAAGGATCGCCGTTGCCGGCTCCGCCTGCGAACGCCGCAGGCGCAGCGAGCATGCATAAGGACAACACCCCTACCACTATTCTGCGCATTACAGTTCCTCCTGATTCACATGGCTTGGCCACGGATGCCAAAGACTAGGTGCGGGCCATCAAGGGCGTGTGAGAGGCTTGTGAATCCTTTGTTACAGATTCTCAGGGCAAATAAAAGGAGAAAGCGCTGGGAAAACTGGGTTGCGGATGCGGTGCGTGCCCATCCGAGGCAAGGTCTGTGATTCGTTCACCCCTATTTTTTGGGCTTGTAATCCAATTGTAACAATTAAAGACAAGAATTCAGGCCGAGGAGACACCCCATAAACCATGAAAAAGATACTGCTCGCACTATCGCTCTGCCTTGGTCTCGCAACCGTGTTGGTGGCGGACAATCCGATCCAACTCAATGCGGCTGGCGCGACCTTCCCGTATCCCATGTACTCGAAGTGGTTCGACGAGTACCACAAGATCCACCCCGAAATTCAGATTAATTACCAGAGCATCGGATCCGGCGGCGGCATCCGCCAAGTTCTCGCCAAGACGGTAGATTTTGGCGCGTCCGACGGGCCGATGACCGACGATCAGCTTAAGCAAGCGGGATTCCCGATTCTGCACTTCCCGACCGTGCTGGGCGCGGACGTGCCCAGCTACAATGTTCCTGGCGCGCCGGATGGACTGAAGTTCACGCAAAAAGCACTGGCGGGGATTTTCCTGGGCACCATCACGAAGTGGAACGATCCGGAGATCGCGAATGCCAATCCTGGCGCGAGACTTCCGGGCGATGACATCATCGTGATCCACCGTTCGGACGGCAGCGGCACGACCTATATCTGGACCGATTTTCTTAGCAAGATCAGCAGCGACTGGGCGAACAAAGGTTGGAAAGGGCACTTCGGTGAATTGGCCGGTCGGCTTGGGCGGCAAGGGAAACGAAGGCGTTTCCGGGCTGATCAAGCAGACGCCTGACTCGATTGGATACATCGAATTGATCTACGCGATCCAAAACAATATCCCTTACGGCCAAGTACAAAACGCCGCGGGAACATTCGTGCAGGCGACGCTGAGTGGCGTGTCGGAGGCGGCGGCGGGTGCGGCAAAAAACATGCCGGATGACTTCCGCGTTTCCATCACGAACGCACCTGGGAAGACCGCGTATCCGATTTCCAGCTTCACCTGGCTGCTGATCCCGGCTCAGATACAAGACGCCCAGAAACGGGATATCATCAAAGGCTTCCTGAAGTGGATGCTGACGGACGGGCAAGGGTACTGCGAAGGGCTGGCTTACGGCAAGCTCCCGGCACCTGTTGTCACCAAGGAGTTGAAGGCCATCTCGCTTATTCAGTAGCGGGGTAACGGGCCGGTCACGGGGGAGATTCGTCTCAGAGAATGGGAGCAAGTTCAACAACGGCAGGGCCTGTGGGAGTTGGTTGGCACCCGCGGGCCTTGCTACGCCGATTGCGCAGTGGTGATGCGATTGCGCATACGGTGACGCTGATTTTTGCGGCGACGATTTTGCTGATCACGGTGCTGTTGGTGTTTCAGTTGTGGGTGTACTCGGCGCTGTCGCGCGCAAAGTTTGGATGGAACTTTCTCCGCACTTCGACTTGGGACCCGGTTTTCGACAATTACGGCGCACTTGCATTTCTTTACGGGACGATTGTTACCACGTTGGTGTCGCTGTTGATTGCAGTGCCCTTGGGACTCGGTGCCGCGATTTTTCTCTCAGAGTTGGCTCCTCCGAAATTGTCAGCCGGTCTTTCCTATCTGATTGATCTGCTGGCCGCCGTGCCGAGTGTGATTTATGGTCTGCTCGCGATGTTCACGCTGGTCCCGCTCATGTCCAAGACAGTCGAACCGTTCTCTAAAGAGAAATTGGGTTCCTGCCTTTCTTCAAAGGGCCGATTTACGGTGTGGGTTTTCTCGCTGCGGGCCTGGTGCTTTCCGTGATGATCGTTCCGTACATTATCTCGGTGTCGCGGGAAGTTCTGCTGGCGGTACCGAGGGACGTACGTGAGGCGGCGCTGGGGCTGGGCGCGACGCGCTGGGAAACGACATGGAGAGTCGTCGTGCCGTACGCACGCTCTGGAATTATTGGGTCTGTCCTTCTCTCGATGGCGCGGGCGCTGGGCGAGACCATGGCGGTTACGATGGTCATCGGAAATACGCCCTTAATTTCGGCTTCGCTGTTCAGTCCTGGGTACACGATTGCGGCCGTCATTGCGAATGAATTCTCGGAGGCGACGGGCGACCTGTACTTCAGCGCGCTAATTGAGCTGGGGCTCGTGCTGTTCCTAATCACCTTCATCCTGAACGGCCTGGCGCGGTTGCTAATCATTCTAACATCGCGGCGCGGGACCGGAAGGAGCCAGGGATGACGCTGCGGCTGATCTGGCGAAAAACTCTGAACTATACGATGCTGAGCGTAACGGGCGTTTGCGCACTCATCTCAGTGTCAGCGCTTGTGGTGATTCTCGGCCTTCTTGCGTGGAATGGCGCGTCGTCGCTGCACTGGAACTTTTTCACAAACTTGCCGGCACCGGTGGGTGAGACCGGCGGCGGGATCGCGAATGCAATTGTGGGGTCCGCAAAATTGTTATTGATCTCCGCGCTGATCGGCGTGCCGATTGGGCTGCTGGGGGCGGTTTATCTCGCCGAGTACGCATCGCCATTGCCCGCGTTCGTGGTGAGGTACGCGGCGGACCTTTTGAATGGCGTGCCTTCCATCGTGATGGGGATGTTCGCCTGGACGGTGGTGGTCGTGCCGACCCATGTCTTAGGAGTGTACATGCCCACGCACAAAGAAGGGGTCTTAGTCTGGAGGTGGGTAGAAGTAATGCGGATCCATGGTTTTTCGGCTATCGCGGGAGGGTTCGCGCTGGGCGTGATGATGGTGCCGATCATTTTGAGGAGCAGCGAGGAATTCTTGCGGACAGTGCCAAGATCGCTGCGCGAAGGAGCTATGGCCGTGGGCGCGAGCAAGTGGCGGACGATCGCGACGGTCGTGATACCGGCGGCTTCGGGGGGCATCCTTACGGCGATTTTGCTTTCGCTATCGCGCGTGGCGGGAGAAGCGGCTCCCTTGCTGTTCACGGCATTCGGCAATCCCTTTTGGAGCCACGGATGGAATGGAACCGGTTGCCTCACTGCCCCTACTGATTTATACCTACGGAATTTCAGCCTACGACAGTGGCACCGGCAAGCGTGGGCGGCGGCATTGGTGCTGCTTGGGCTGGTGCTGGTGACAAATTTGCTTTGCCCGGCGCTGCTCTCGCGCCAGGTGACGCAGCAGAGGTAGAATGCG
>CAVZMC010000026.1:0-33836 GCA_963776125.1 uncultured Acidobacteriaceae bacterium
ATCAACCAGGACAAGGCGCTCAAGCAGGATTTATTCCGCAGCGTCTCTCCCGCGCGCGAATGGTCCGGTGATTTTCGGGCGCCGGTGGTGGCGCGCGTTTCCGACCTGTTCGGGACGCGGCGAACCTTCAACGGAGAGACGCGCAGCACGCATGAGGGGCTGGACTACGCCGTCCCCGCGGGCACGCCGGTTGCCGCGCTCAACAGCGGAACTGTCTTGCTGGCGCGGGCTTTATTCTTTGAAGGCAACTGCGTGGTCCTCGATCACGGCCAAGGTTTGCTCACGCTCTACCTGCATTTGTCGGAATTCAAAGTCAAAGAAGGCGATCAGGTGACACGAGGCCAAGTGATCGGCCTGAGCGGCGGGACCGGCCGCGCCACTGGGCCGCATTTGCATATCGCGGTGCGATGGCAAGGAGTCTATGTCGATCCGGCGGCACTGTTGAAACTCCAGCTGCCATAGGCGGTTAGAACGCTGGGAAGGGCACGACTTTCCAGTCGTGCCGTAAGTCGCGGAAAACAAGTCCGGCTTTAAGCTGCTGAGGCTCGCTGCTTCATCCCTTAACGCTGTTTCCCGCGTTCCGTCTTGCTGACAAACACGGAAACAAGAACCTGGGTTCGGCTCAGCACAGACTCACTCTGCCATGGGAATTGACCGGCCTCGGGCGCTAGAGCGCGATCATGTTTGCGGCAGCTTATCGGCATGAGCGAACTCGTGCCCTTCCCCTTTACAGCCGGGCGTCGGAACTTCTCTCCGCGACGCCGCGCAGGCTGCGGGAAGAGGTAATGGCTTTTTTCAACCCTAGATTGCGAATGAGCCGGTGCAGATAGTTGGCGTGCACGCCCAGAATGCGCGCCGCCTCCGTGTAGTTTCCCTTGGCCTCTTCCACCGCGTCCAGAATCAGTTGTTTCTTCAAGTCCTTAACCGAGGCGTGGTACTTGGCGCATGCGACTCCTTCGGGAAGATCCCGCTCCAGAACCGACTCCGGCAAATCCTCCGGCCGCAGGGCATCCGACACGCTCAAAACCAGCGCGCGTTCGATGGCGTTCTCCAGCTCGCGCACGTTCCCCGGCCAGTCGTAGTTCACCAGGTTGGCCATGGCTTCGCGCGAAATGGTCTTTGGCCTCAGCTTGCACTTCTTGCAAAACTTCTGGACGAAATATCCGGCGAGCGTGGGAATATCCTCGCGGCGATCACGCAAGGGGGGCATCACCAGGCTGACCACATTCAGGCGGTAAAAGAGGTCGAGCCGGAATGTGCCGGCCTTCACCGCGTCTTCCAGATTCTTGTTGGTGGCGGCAATCAAACGAACATCGAGGGAAATGGGACGGTTGCCGCCTACTCGTTCGAGCTCACGCTCCTGCAGCACACGCAGCAGCTTGACTTGCAGGGCGGGCGCCAGTTCCCCGACTTCATCCAGGAAAACGACGCCGCCATTGGCCATTTCAAACTTGCCCTTTTTCTGCGTGACCGCGTCGGTGAACGCGCCCCGTTCGTGGCCGAACAATTCGCTTTCCAGCAAGCCCTCGGGAATTGCCGCGCAATTGATGGGGATAAATGGCATGCCGGACCGCGGACTGTTGCGGTGAATGGCGCGGGCCACCAATTCCTTGCCAGTGCCGCTCTCGCCCTCGATCAGCACGGTCGACTCCTTGGGAGCGACTCGCGCGAGGAATTGGTAGACCTCGCGCATGCGGGCACTCTCGCCCACCATATTGTCCTCGAGATTGATTTCCGTGGTGAGGCGCAGATTCTCATGCTCCAGCCGCTGCATGCGGCGGGCATTGTCCAAGGCGACGGCGGAAATGCCGGCGATCGCGGCCACCAGCTGCAAGTGTTCTCCGTCGAAGCGGCTGAGCGGGTTGGTGGTGTCCAAATAGATGCAGCCGATCACCTGTTCAAAAACCGTCAACGGAACGCACAACAACGAGCGCACGTTGGAGCTGACCACGCTTTCCACGGAGCCAAGATCGCCGCCGGCCACGTCGGAGCCCAGAACCGCCAGACCCTGTTTCAGAACCTGAGAGGTGATGGTGCGGCTGACGCGTACCGACTGGGCCGGCGCGAGAGGGCGGTGACGGGCGAAAATGGATCCGAAATCTCCGTTGCTCGTGCAATCGAGCAGGATGGCGCCACGTTCGGCAGGGGCCACTTCGAAGATCAGCTCCAGAACCTGCGCCTGCAATTGATCCAGGTCGCGAATGGAATGCACGACTCGGCTGATTTTGAGCAACGCATTTAGATTTTGCGTGAGGCGCGAAGTCGCGGGCAATTCTTTCAAGATGCGCTCGGGCTGCAGGTAGAGCACATCTTGCGGCCTGAGTTTGGCGGTGGCTTGGGTGAGCCGGTCTTCAAATTCCACCTGGCCGCTCACCGGCTCATCGCTATCTTCGCGCAGCCAGAAGATGAAAACCGATTCTCCGATCGAGATCTGGTCTCCCTGCTGCAAAGGCCTTTCTTTGACCGCGACGCCATTCACAAAGGTGCCATTGCGGCTGTCAAGGTCGCGAATGGTAAAGCAATCCCCCTCGCGCCGGAGCAGGCAATGCCGCCGCGAAAGCGATGGGTCGCTGATCGCTACAGCGTTCAAAGAGTCCCTACCTACGGAAACCTCGCTGCCGGAAAGAAGAAAGCTTGAGTCCTTGAGTGGGCCTGAGATAACTAACAGTCGCGGGTTCACACCCCCCCCCAAAAAAAGAACACCTGTGTATCACACTTTTGGGGCTGTATGAAGCAAATCGGATTCTTGTTCGGACTATCGGAAACGATAGGAGGCTATCCGTTCGGATAGTAGAGCGGGAGCAGGAACGGGGGGCCTCAATCCCGGTCATACAAAGATAAATCGTCAAAGATCATGCACTTACGCAATTCCAAGATTATTGCGCCACGTCAAAATGAGATGGCGGTAAGCGTGCTTGTATAAAGGCTGGTATGTGACCTGGCAAAAGCGACGGGGGAAGCGCTTTCAGCAGTCCAGCCGGGAAGCTTGCCAGTCGGGAACCGTGAGACCCCCTCACATGGTTCCCGATTCTGTCTTCTAGTCGCCGGCTGTGGCCAAGTGCGGCCTTGCGGATTCGCCAGGGTCGACGGCGACGCCGTCCCGGAAACTGACGACACGTCCCGAGATCGCTGGCACGCGTTCGCCGGGCACGAGAATTCCAACCAGGTTCAGGGGATCGGCGGCGGAAAGCGTGATGGTTTCTCCGCTGGGCGCGAGGCGGCGGGTTTCGCGCAGCGACTCGACCGCGATGGGCAGGGCGAATTGCTCCCCCAGGAAGCCGTCGACGAAACGGCCGCCGCGAATTTCGCCGCGGTCTTCCAGGCGGCGAAATGCCATTAGCAACTCGCGCCACTTGGGAAGATTAGTCTCGCGAGCCAGTGCGTCGCGGAATACCACCCCATAGCGCTTGAGAAGCATCCAGCAAGTGGCCTCGACTACGCGGTTGCGGTCGGCGGTTGCGTCGGTGTAGAGCAGCGCCCAGCGGCCGGAGCTGTGCCGCGGCCGGGCGGCGCGCTGACTTCCCTGCCCGGCGCGGCGCTTGGGGTCAATGAGCGAGCGGAGATTGTCGAAACCATCGGCGGTGACGATTCCTCCAGCGACCAATTCCCACAGAGCGGTTTCGATCTCGGCTTTGAGCTTGCCGGTGCCGCGGACAATGTCCGCGAAGAATGACGCTCCGCGCTGGCGCAGGAAGTCGAGCACTTGATGGGCGCCCTCGCTCAGGCCGCGGGCTTCCGGCTGATCTTCCGAGATTCGGGCGGCGGGGTTGTGCGGGGTCATCCAATCGGCTTCCTCACGCACAAAGAATGTGATGGGAGCGACACTGGTGGGGATGACCCGGCGCTTGCCCAGTGCGGAGTCTTCGAGCGTCGCGGGATGCGGAGAAAGCCGGCCCCAGCCGACCGCGCCGGTCAGGCATAGCCGGTCCAGCCAGGCGGGATCGTAATCGGAAATGCGCCGCGCCAGGATTTGCCTCTCCCAGGCATTGGCGGGAATCTCGAAGCCTTGCAACTGGCGCAGAACATCGAGCGTGGCGCGTTCGCCTTGCACCGAAGTTCCCGGCGCGACATGCTGCCAGCGCAACAGCCAGCGCATGAACTGCGCGGCGGTTGCCGGTTCAATCTGCTTGCGCAGCACGGCCACGGTCAAGCGATGAATGCGGGCGAGCAGGCGGCGCTCGCACCATTCGGTTTGTGTGCACGTCGAGCTGTGCTCGACCGGACAGCCGGGGGCGGCTGTCCCCACGCGAGTTCTGGCGCGGCCAGCGGCCTCCCCAACGTGCTCATCGGTGAACTTGCCGCGCAGGATCGCGCCGCTGGCTTCTATGCGCAGCAGGGCCTTTTCAATTTCGGAGGGAGGGAGGCCGAGAAGTTGTCCGATCTCTTCCGCCGTGGTTGGGCCGAGATGTTGCATCCAGCCGGTGACCAGGGCAAGCATGGCATCGTCCGGCGCGAGAGTCGCGGTGTCGACTTCGCGGAGATTCTGTTCAAAGCGCGCGTCCGGGAACAATTGCTGGAAGGTTCTGGCGCGTTCGGCAGCGACCCAATAATACCGGCCGTTGCTGAAAGCGGTTGCGGCCCGGCCTTCTCGTTGCAGGCGCTCGAAGAGGGCGCTCCAATCCGAGGGGCGAGGTTGTCGAGCTTCGCTCGACTGGACAGCCGAGGGCGGCTGTCCCCACGCGGGTAAGGCAATCAGCGTGTGCAAGACATCGTGCAGTTCATCCGCGTCACGCACATCGGGCCAGGCTTCGGCCCGAACTTGTGCAATCGCGGCGGGGTCGAGCTTTCCGACCTCCTCCAAAACCGATTCCGGCAGGATTCGCCGCATTTCGACGGCCCGCGCGCGGCGCTCTTCGAGCGGAGCGTCATCGAGGAAGGCATAGGGATTAGCGTTCAATATCTCGTGCGAAAATTGCGAGGGAACCGGTGTGTCAACTGCCACACAACGTATTCTTCCCTCCTCCATGCCGCGCAACAGATTCTTCAATCCCTCCAGATCCATGGCCTCGGTGAGGACGTCCTTCATGACTTCGCTCACCAGTGGGTGATCGGGAATCTGGATGTCGCCGACAATATTCTCCTGACAGGCGGCAACGTCGGGAAATACCGAGGCCAAAAGATCGTCGGAGCGGATGCGCTGAATCTGCGGCGGAACTTTCTTGCCGCCTTGAAAGCGCAAGCAGAGCCAAGGCGCGGTTGGCGTCCCAGCGCCAGCGGGTTCCGAAGATTGGCGAAGCCAAGGCCGCCTGCTCCAGGATGGGCTGAACAGTTTCGGCGTTGAGAAAATGAAAAACGTCGGCCAACGGAAAGCTGTGCTGCTCGGCTAGAGCGATATTTAGGCCATTGTCGGTGGCGGCGGCTTGCAGTTCGAAGTTGAAGCCGCGGCAGAAGCGCTTGCGCAGGGCCAGGCCCCAGGCTTTGTTGATGCGACCGCCGAAGGGTGAATGGATGATGAGCTGCATTCCGCCGCCTTCGTCGAAAAAGCGCTCGGCGATGATGGTGTCTTGGGTGGGCACCGCGCCTAGCACGGCGCGGCCTTGCAGAATGTATTCGACCGCTTGCTCGGCACCGGGATCGTCCAGGCCACATTCATCTTTCAGCCAGGAAACGGCGGCAGCCACTTCTGGAATACTTTGCGAAACTCCGACTGGCGAAATATTCGCCAACCGGTCGCTGATTTCCTGGCGCAGATCGGCAACCTGCGCGGAAAGCTCTTGGGTGCGCGCCGGGGCCTCGCCGAGCCAGAACGGAATGCTGGGAGGGGCGCCGTGTGCGTCTTCCACGAGCACGCGTCCGGATTTCCCTTCGACGCGGCGAATGCGCCAGGAGCTGTTGCCGAGCAGCATGATGTCGCCGGCATTGCTCTCGACGGCGAAATCTTCATCGACCGTGCCGACTACTATGGTCTCCGGCTCGGCGACAACGGTGAACAAGGCGGTCTCCGGAATGGCGCCGCCGCTGGTAATGGCCGCCAGGCGGGCACCGCGGCGAGGGCGCAGCCTTCGGTTCACGCGGTCGCGATGAATGTAGGCGCCGTAGCGGCCGCGGCGCGAAGCAATTCCTTCGGAAAGCATTCCGAGAACGCTGTCGAAGAGTTCGCGGGTGAGATTGCGGTAGGGGTAAGCGCGCTTTGCCAGGGCGAAGAGTTCATCTTCGTCCCAGCCGGCGTTACTTGTAGCGCCGGCGTCCTCGCCGGCGCTATGGGAGGCGGCGCAAGTGGCTACGATCTGTTGCGCCAGAATATCCAGCGGGGCGTCGGGAATAATGAGGCGATCCAGATCGCCCTGGCGGATGGCTCGGACCAGAGCGCTGCACTCGAGCAGTTCATCGCGCGTGGTAACGAAGAAGCGTCCTTTAGGCACGGCGCCGCGCCAGTGGCCGGAGCGCCCAACCCGCTGCAGCGCCACCGCGATGGCCCGCGGCGAACTGATCTGCACTACCAAATCCACCGTGCCTATATCGATTCCCAGCTCAAGAGAAGCCGTAGCCACCAGAACCTTGACTTTGCCTTCTTTGAGCTTGTTTTCCGCCGCCAGCCGCAGCTTACGGGAAAGACTGCCATGATGGGCTCCGACATTCTCTTCGCCAATGCGCTCGCCGAGATTGTGCGACACGCGCTCCACCATGCGCCGCGTGTTGACAAAGACTAGGGTGGAGCGATGCGCGTTGACCAGTTCGACCAGGCGGTCGTAGATTTCACCCCACATTTCGTTGGTGGCAATCGCGCCGAGTGGACTGGCGGGAACTTCGACGGCGAGATCGAGTTTGCGCTGGTGGCCGACGTTGACGATAACGGGGTCGGGGCGCCCGCTGCCGGTGAGAAAGTGAGCAATCTCTTCGACGGGCTTCTGCGTCGCGGAGAGGCCGATGCGAATGGGAGCCCGATGAGCCAACGCTTCCAGCCTCTCTAGTGAAAGCGTGAGATGAGCGCCGCGTTTGTCGTCGGCCACGGCGTGGATTTCGTCCACGATGACGGTTTCGACATCGCGCAGGATCCTGCGGCTGCTTTCCGCGGTAAGCAGGATGTAAAGCGACTCGGGCGTGGTGACCAGAATGTGCGGCGGGCGTTTCAGCATGGCGCGGCGCTCGTGCATGAGCGTGTCGCCGGTGCGCACGGCGGTGCGAATCTGCGGCATCAGCAGGCCGCGCTGGCCGGCCATTTGCAGAATCTCACCCAGCGGGACTTCAAGGTTTTTCTGGATATCGTTGCCCAGAGCTTTCAGCGGCGAGATGTAGAGAACTTCGGTGCGGTCGCGCAGATCGCCGGCCAGGGCTTTGCGCACCAAGCGGTCGATGCAAGCGAGGAAGGCAGCCAACGTTTTGCCGGAGCCGGTGGGTGCGGAAATGAGCGTGGTGCAGCCAGCGAGAATGTGCGGCCAGCCCTGCTCCTGCGGCTCGGTGGGCGTGCCGAAGCGGTTGACGAACCACTCCTGGACGAGGGGGTGGGCCCAATCCAGCGATGGGGGGACGGGAAACATCGGGCTATTCTAACACGGTACTTTCGTCAAATGTTCGCCTGCTAAACTGGGATCTATTGAATTTGAAACGCGCATTGCACAGTCGCGCTGACCGCAATCCTTTGCGGCGGGGCAAGCTTGGCCTTGAAGATGCTGATTCCGTTTCCTGTTGCGTTTGCCTCCAGACTCTCCACGTCTGCAGATTGCAATTGGGCGACTCGGTAGAGTTCCTTTACGTCAAGGCTCATGTAGCGCAACGCGCCCAGCTTCTGACCCTTTTGTTCGAGTGCAGTGCCGGCGCGGCCGATGGCGTGGCGCATGGCGACCGCGACAGCTTCCTTCTTGGCCGCTTCCTCATCCGCCAGCGAATAGGTCAAAGAACGAAAATCGGCCACATTGTCTTCGACCGAGCCGTCGAGAATCGGGCCGATCTTGGAGAAATCGTGAATGTGCAAAGTGATCTCGCTCCGAACATAGTAATAGCGGACGCGATTCTTGCGGTCGCCGGTGTAGACCGGCTCGACGGTGAGCACTCCGCTGGAGATGTCTTCTTTCTTCAGGGAGTTCTGGAAGGCGAGGTCCTCAATCCGTTGCAAGGATTGCCCGGCGGCGGCATAGGCGTGCTTCAAGTCTTTATCCTGGGAGAAGATCTGGAAAGTCATGCTGGCCAAATCCGGATCGGCCTCGTAGGTGCCGTCGGCCTGCACCACCAGAGTGTCGGCGATGAACTTGACTTCGGGCGTTTGCGCGGCCAACGGCAGCGCGCATAAGAACGAAAGGCACAGGAGACAAACACTTTTCATGGGAAAACCTCCGGTGGAAGAACGTACCGAGTTCGTGATCTTGCGGGGTTGCTGCCGCAAGATTCTATCTGAAAAGTGCAAGACGTAAGCCCGCTGGATGAAGTTGTCGTTGTCAAGCCCTTTGTCTTGAAAGAATACGAATTGGCAGAGTAAGTGCACTGGCCGTCAGGCGGAAGTATGCGCGGCTGAGACGTCTTGTTACCGGTTGGGATGCAAGGTTTTGTCGAGAAGGGGGAAGCAAGATGCGGTTACGGCTGCTGGCGGTTTTGACGGTTGCGCTCGCGATGGGACCATCGGCGAGAGCGGATGCCTATGGCTACTCCTTGGGTGTGTCCCTGCAAAATACGGTTGTGCCCGGTTCACTGGTCTCGATCAATGCTGTCCTGCTGAACACGGGATCGCTGCCAATTGTCTTCGCACCCAGCTTTCCGGGCGGTACTCCCAGTGTGCAAGGCGGAAGCGTGCCGAATGCAGGGGTTACCGCGGACGGTCAATGGAGTATCTTAAGCAACGGGTTCTCTTTCGGAAATTTTGATGGACAGTTTGCGGGAGTGACCGTAAACCCAGGCCAAGCTTTTCAGTTCACCGTCGGGACTTTCCAAGCGCCAACAAACCAACCACTTGGAACCTCGGCCACGCCCCAAATAAACCTTCAGATCAACTTCACGGACACGATTGAGGGCAGTCTGTTGGCGATCTGCCCAAGCGCCTGCACTTACGACAACGCGCCTAATCCAAGCTATACGCTCGGTGACGTAGCCTCCAGCTCGGGTATGACGTTCTTTCAGGCCGTCGTCGTTGGCAACACACCAGTACCAGTCCCCGAGCCTTCTTCCTGGGAGCTGCTGGGCGTTAGCGCAGTCGCCATGACTGGATGCTTGCGCCGGCTCCGCAATCGAGCCTAAGTTTTCCCTTTTCGCCTCCTGCGAACGCAAAAACGGGGAACCCACGGGTTCCCCGTTTTTAGTGTGAGGATGCGAGATCTTACTGCGAGTTGTTGCCAGCGACGGCTGCTCCCGCGTCTCCTCCGATTGCCAAGGCGAACTTCTTACCGTGGAATTGGATTTGCGAAAGCGACTTGCTGCCATCGGGATTAGTGGTGAGCGAGTAGGAATTGGTGCTTAACTCCTCCTTCACGTCGACCACGCGCGCGGGGACGGTGGCTACGACCTTCGCTTTGCCGCGCAGGATGTTTACTTGGACGTTGGGACCGCTGCCATCCCATTGCACGGTGTAGTCGCCGGCCTGGAGTTGCTTGCCGCCAACCGTTACGGAATCATAAAGCTGGAGCGATGCCTTCTCGGCAAACGCGCTTGCCGCCAGCAGCAGAATGGTTGCGCACAGCAGGCCTTTCAAACTCTTACTGGTCATAGTATGGATTCCTTTCGTTCCCCATCAAGGGGAAACCGGTTTTTGCGCGGCCTGCGTCCGGCCCGCGAGAGAGCTTGCGTTTCTCGCGAAAAAGCCTAGAATCCTGCATCGGGGTTAAACGAAAGAGGCTCAGGCCGCAAAGCCGCGCGCTCTCTGCTCGGGGATTGGGTTCACGTCTGGCGCCAAACCGAGAAGTGAAAACAATCCCTTTAACCCCTGAAAATTTTTGCTCGAGAAGACGGTCTTACGATCCCCGTGCTCGGTGTCACCTCAGTGCATCGGTTCCTTGATACGCATCGACGAAGCAGAGAGTTCCCTGGCTTCACACGTTTCCGATCGGCCTCTTAACTCTTATCGCGGAGGCTCATCGCTTTCGACGCGGCTCGCAGTCCGCGGTTAGCAGAGTGGATGTCAGACGTCGATTCTCCGCAAACCTGAACAACAACTCAACAGTTTTGTTATAGTGCGCGGCGAAACTCACCGATCCCCAACGGCATTTTGGGAACCAAATCCCATTTTGGCTAGAAGTGCCCTCCCAAGTTCCAGATAACGACGAAAGGATTTGACTGCCGAATGACTGCCTGTCCGCCTGGGGGAATCGGATGTCCGCGAACGGACACTTCTGCCGAAGTGGTGCGCCGGGGTGGGGAGCAAACGGCTCTGAACCATTTGAAATGCTAGAATTTCAGGAATGTCCAAAACACGATCCGCGATCGCACGCGCCAGGAAAATTAAGCTGCTTCTTTTCGATGTGGACGGTGTTCTCACGGATGGCAAGCTATTTATTTTCCCGGCTCCAGCCGGCGCGCCGCAGCCCACGCAAGAGCATGCCGCCAAACACGGCGGGGAGGGCGGTTTTGGCCTCCATAGCCAGAGCATGATCGAGGCCAAAGGCTTTCACGCCCACGACGGCACGGCGATCTCGCTGGCCAGACTGGGCGGCATCAAGACCGGGCTGATCACTAAGCGCATTTCGGAAACGGTCGCGCTACGGGCGCGCGATCTGAAGCTCGAGTACGTGTATCAGGGTATTCAAGACAAGCGAACGGTTTTCGAGGAAATTCTGCAACAAGCGGGATTGCCCGCAAGCGACGCCGCGTTCGTGGGAGACGACGTCATCGATCTACCCGTGATGTGGCACTGCGGGTTGGCGATCGCCGTGGCCAACGCTCGCGCCGAGGTGAAAAAGGACGCGCACCATGTCACGCCACACTCCGGCGGAGATGGCGCCTTGCGCGACGCAGTGGAGTTCATCCTCAAAGCCCAGGGAAAGTGGAAGCAGGCGGTCAGGCAATACATCGGGGAAAGAAGTCCGAAGAACTCGTAGCTGCCAGCCTTCACCTTTCAGCGTTTTCAAGAATCCGGATGCCGCGAGCCTCTAGTTTCGAGACCGCACTTCCGAAGAATCAAAAGCGAAATCACGACCAAGATTGGAGCGCTGAAAGCTGATTGCCAATTGCTGAAGGCTGACCGCTGGATCTAAAACCCCGCCGGTTGTCTGCTTGGGGCGTGCTCGGGTCGACCACCGGCGGAGTGTACCGCGTCTCCTTACTCGCTAGGCTTTCAGGAGCATTTGAGCAAGTTAAACCCATCCCGCAGAAAAAGTTCCGCTGCAACGTGTAAAGTTTTGTAAATCAGGGACATAGCCGGAACTCAATCCGGAATGGCGATGGGCCGATCAGCCATGAGCTCGATAAAGCGCGGATCCTTTCGCAGCTCAGTGAACTCACTATCTTTGTACACGTCCCCGATCGCTTTATAGCCCTCTTCCATAGCGCGGCGCAGGTGTTGCAGAGCGCGGTCGTTGGCTCCCGCTTTGGCGTACAGCTTGGCCATGGTGTAGTCGTAGTGCGCCCGGTCTTCGGGTGAAGGCAGGCGGGCGGCAACGCCGCTCCGGGAATCGTGCTCGAGAATGTCGGGATCGATTTCCAAGGCGCGGGAGTAGGCGACGGCGGCTTTTTCGAAATCCTTCTTGGAGAAATACGCCGCCCCCAGATTGCTGTAGTAAGACGCGGAATCGCCGCGCAGGCGGATGGCGTTTTCGTACAGCTTGATGGCTTTCCCGTAATTCTTGAGTTCGTAGTAGTCCACCCCCAGGTTATTGTAAGCATCCGCGAAATCGTGATCCGCTTTCATGGCTAGTTGAAATTCTTTCTCAGAACCCTTCCAGCGCTCGAGCTGCATTTCAACGATGCCCAAGCGATTGTGGACCGAGGCATCGTTGGGCTTCTTGGCGATGGCCGCGCGGTAGTAGTCCATGGCGTCGAGGTACAACTTTTCGGCGCGAAGCTCGTCGCCGCGGGCCACCAGATCGTCAAACGAAGCTTTGGCGGAGGGCGGTTCGGCGCGCCTCATGGGGGCTGCGACCACCTGGGCTTGGTCGGAGGAAGCTGGGTTCTGAGCGGGCAGCCAGGGCGCAAGAAGAACAGGAATAGCGAGGACGCAAGACAACAGTGGATAACGCATAGCTCAACCTCAGCCGTGGCGTAATTCGTTTCCGGCCGACTGCGCCCCGGCAAATCACTTTCTGTGTTAGGGCGGACTGCCTCCACCCTCCGGCGGCTTATCCGGGGGGTTGGACGGTTTGTCACTCTTAAAGATACCTACGATCTTGCCAAAAAAGCTCTTTTTCTTTTGCGCGTCGTCCCCGGCGCCGGGACTGCCCGGAGGCGGTAGCGCTTTCTCGCTGCCCAGGCCAAACATGCGCGAGAAAAAACCGCTGGCTCCCGCAGGCTGGTCGCAGGTTTGCTCCGGTTCAGTGCCGGCGATGAAGGCCGCGCTATAGTCGTCCGGGCAAGAAGGCGTGGCCAGGCGATTGGTCACTTTGTCCAGCTGCACGTCCACGACGCCGGAAGGCTGATCGAACGATTTCACATCCGAATATTGCGGCAGGGCGGTAGCCTTCTTCATGAACTCTGCCCAGATGGGCGCGGCCGTCTGCGCGCCGCTCAAATGCAGTTCGCTGTAGTCGTCGAATCCCACCCACACAATGCACAGCAGGTTGGTGGTGTAGCCGGCAAACCATCCGTCGTGCGAAGTGCCGGTCTTGCCCGCGGCAGGAGCGTCGAAGCCGCGCTGGCGAACCTCGTAGGCGGTGCCAAAATTCAGCACGCCTTCCATCATGTTGGTCATCACATAAGCTACGCGCGGGTCCATGACTTCGCGTTTGTCAGTCTTGAAGTCGCTGACCACATCGCCCAGGGCGTTGCGCACGGATTTGACCATAATGGGCGAGATGCGATCTCCTCCATTGGCAAAAACCGTATAAGCGGCTGCCATGTCGAGAGGCGTGGCGTCGTAGGAGCCTAGAGCCATGGCGGGCGTCGCTTTCACCGACGTGATACCCGCGGCTCTGGCCAGGTCCGCGACTTTGTCGTAACCGACTTCCTCGGCCATCTTCACGGTCGCGTTGTTGAGCGACATGGCCAGGGCGTACCGCGCCGTCACTTGGCCGTGGTACTCCTCTTTGTAATTCCGCGGCTCATAGATTTGGTCGCCATAGGTGAACGTGGTCGGCGAGTCATCCACCATCGAGGTGGGAGTCAGGACCGGAGTCGCCCCAGCAAGCGCGGTATTCATGGCGGCGGCATAGACGAACGGTTTGAAGATCGATCCCGTAGGGCGCTTGGAGACGGCGTGGTCCAGCTGGCTGAAGGCGTAATTCCGTCCGCCCACCAGGGCCAGCACTTCTCCGGTGTGCGGGTTCATGGCCACCAGAGCGACCTGGGCTTGCGGCCCCGGCTCAATCTTGGTTTCGAATTTCCCTCCAACTTTCACCCGTGTGGTGCGCCGTTTGTTCACTTGATCGTCGACCAGTTTCATGCCCATATCGACGGCCTGGGCCGCAGCCTTTTGCAAGTCCGGATCGAGCGTGGTGTAGATACGGTAAGACTCGTCGTTCATTTGGCGCTCGTCCATTTTGCCGATGAGCGAATCGCGCACTAGATCCACGAAGTACGGCGCGTCGCTGGCTTCCACGTTGGGAGGGGCGAGTTTCAGCGGGGTCGCTTTAGCTTTATCGGCTTGCTCCTTGGTAATGGCGTGGGTCTCGACCATGCTGTCGAGCACCAGGTTGCGGCGCTCCAACGCGCGCTCAGGATGCCGGTAAGGAGAGAGATAGCTGGGCCGCTGAATAATTCCCGCCAGCAATGCGGCCTCCGGCAGCGTGATGTCCTTGAGGTCGCGGTTGAAATAGGCTTGCGAAGCTTCGGCAAAACCGCTGATGGAGAACGAGCCGCGCTGCCCTAGGTCCACCCAATTGGCGTAGATTTCGAAAATCTGCTGCTTGGTAAACTTGTGCTCCAGTTCTTCGGCAATCAGCATTTCGACGAGTTTGCGCTTTACGGTTTTTTCCTGGGTGAGAAAGAACCCGCGCGAAAGCTGCATGGTCAGCGTAGAACCGCCTTGCTCATGCCGCTGATGGGTCAAGTCGATCCATGTGGCCTCGGCCATGCGGACGAAGTTTACCCCGCCATGCTGGAAGAATCGCCGGTCCTCAATGGCAAGAACTGCATCCACCATGATCTTGGGAATCTGATCGTACTGAACCACTTCGCGCTTGGAGCGCTGCCCGGCATCGAACAGCGCGGTGATCATCTGCGGCTCCAGCTCATAAGCGGCCAGGTCGCCGGATTGGCTGGAGATGCTGGCCACTTGCCCATTTTGCACATAGATAGTGGCCGGCTCCTGACTGTGGTAAGACTCCGGGCCTGGGTGAATCTCGATGCCGCCGCTCACCATGCGGTAGGTTCCCATCGGGGACTGACCGTCCTGGTCGGTATAGCCGGCACGCCGTAATTCGGCGGCGATCTGCCGGGCCTCGAACTTCTCGCCGACCCGGACCGTCTGCGGAATGGCATAAATCTTGGCGGAATTGCTGAAGACCCCGCCTTTGAAGCGCGCATCGATGACGCGGTCATACTTGATGTAGAAGTAGGAGAAAATAGCAACGCCCAGCGTGGCCAGCACCAGAAAAACAATGAGGGCAGCTCTTACCAGCGGATCGCGGAGATGAGACTTCTTGGCCTCTGTTCCGCCACCGCCGCTTTTCGGGATCTTGAGTTTAATGGCCACGTTCGATTGGCAAGGTACGGTAGAAACGGAACCGCTTCCCAGAGTTCAGATGACGCGGCGCAGACACGAGTTATCCAAGCCGGAAGCCACCCAACCGTCGCACTTTTCGGAGCCGGTCACCGGCGACCCGAACGCCAGAACGTGCGGTTGCTTGAAACTTCCCCCGGATTATTCTAAATCAGTTGGAAACACCTGCACGATAGGTACCAGGGAACCGCTCTAGAAGGCGCCTTTATTGGTTACCGCCACGTCGAAGTGCAGGTCCACGGGATGAACCGGAAAATTCAAATGCACGGTGTAGGGCACTTCGATGCTCACCGACCCGACCCCTTGGGTGCCGGTGCGGTGGACCGTAATGTTTTCCTTGGTGACGGGAAGTTCCAGTTCCTGCGCCTTCCTGAAAACGGTGTCGCGGATGGCGTCTTCGCTCTTGGCGCTATTGGTGCTTAGCAGGGCCTCGGTGCTGAGGGCATCCTGAAACTCATAATTGGAATAGTAGGGCGGTATCAACTCCATGCCCAGATAAATGCAGATTCCAATGATGAGGACCCCGAACAAAAGTTTAAACATGGCGTGCGTACCCTCGGCGTTTCGCGGTTTCTCCACGAACTGGCTAACGCGCAACGATCGAAACCGTTTCAAAATAATCGGTTATTGCCGCGATGCTAGCATCCTGCATTTCTCCTGTCGAGCGATTGACGACCTCAACAGTGCCTTCGGTAACCTTTTTCCCCACGGTAACCCGGTAGGGGATGCCCACCAGGTCGGCGTCCTTGAATTTGACCCCTGGGCGCTCGTCGCGGTCATCGAGTAACACGTCGTAACCTGCGGCTTCGAGGCGGCGGGCAATGTCTTCGGCGGCGTTATGGATCTGCTCATCGCGGACATTGGTGGGAGTCACTACGATCTCAAAAGGCGCGATCTGCCGCGGCAACCAGAAGCCATTTTCGTCGTTGCTCTGCTCCACAGCCGCGGTCAGAATGCGCTCGATGCCGATGCCATAACTGCCCATGATGGGCGTGACTTCCTTGCCGTTCTTGTCGAGCACGCGCGCGCCCATGGACTGCGAATACTTGTAGCCCAGTTTGAAGATGTGCCCAATTTCGACGGCGGTATCGACGCGCAGGGGTGAGCCGCAATTCGGGCAGCCCTCGCCCGCCGTAACGCTGTGCAGATCGGCGTAGACGGTCGGATTGAAGGTTTCGCCCGGTGTGATGTTCTTGACGTGGTAGTCCTCTTTGTTAGCGCCAGAGATCAAGTTCGTGCGGCCGCGAAGGGCTTCGTCGACCAGCAAGATTGGATGTTCCGCATCTTTCTCATGCAAGTCTTTCGCCCACTCGATGCTCAGCGGCCCGAGAAACCCGGCCGGAGACTTGAATAGCTGCTCGATCTCCGCTTCTTCCATGGGGCGCGTTTCTTTCCCCGCCAGGGCGGTGGAAAGCTTGGCTTCATTCATCTGGTGATCGCCGCGGAGCAGCAACACCACTCCGCGCGCTTTTGATTTGCCGGTCTTGGAATCCTTTTCTTCGGTGATCAGTGCAAGCGTCTTGATCTTGTTCTTGGGCGACACGCCGAGGAAGCGAGCCACATCCTCGATGGTTTTCTGGCCCGGCGTGTGCACCAGCAGCGGTTTGCCGTCTCCTTCCGTTTTGAGGTCCTCGACCGGGCCAAGCTTGGAAGTTGCCTTCTCCAAGTTCGCGGCATAACCGCACTTCTCGCAGCTCACGATCTGGTCTTCCCCGGCCGGCGTGCGCACCATGAATTCCTCCGACTGCGAGCCGCCCATGGCGCCGGAGTGCGCGTCGATAATCATGTACTTCAGGCCGCAGCGGTCGAATATCTTCTTGTAAGCATCGCGGTGCTTGAGATAGGAAACGTCGAGCCCGGCGGCATCGATATCGAAAGAATAAGAATCCTTCATCAGGAACTGGCGCACGCGCAGCAGGCCGGATTTCGGCCGGGCCTCGTCGCGGAATTTGTTTTGAATCTGGTACCAGATCTGCGGCAGTTGCTTGTAGCTGCGTAGCTCCTTGCGAGCGATTTCGGTCATGACTTCTTCTTCCGTCATGCCCAGGCAAAGATCGGCACCCTTGCGGTCTTTGAGCCGAAACATCGTGTCGCCCATGGTCGCCCAGCGCCCACTGGCTTCCCATAGCTCGCGCGGGTGCAGCGCGGGCAGGGCGAATTCCTGGCCGATCTTGTTCATCTCCTCGCGGACAATGGCGGTGATCTTGTTGAACGAGCGCTGCCCCAGGAAAAGATAGGAATAGATTCCGGCGGCCAGTTGGCGGATGTATCCCGCCCGCACCAGGAATTTGTGGCTGGCGACTTCGGCGTCCGCCGGAGCTTCGCGCAGGGTGGGGATGAAGAGTGATGACCAGCGATGCATAGTTGGGTTCCGATGACCAGGAATCCAGTATTGTAATTGATTGAGCGGGCTTGCACGCGTGGGAACAGCCGCCCTCGGCTGTCCGGCCGAGCGAAGCTCGGCAGCTGGGTGCGGTGGGATTCTATTCCTTAGCCCTTGCGGTGCCGCTCAAGCGACGCCCTGATACGAACCAAGGCTCCGCCATAAGCGACTAGCTACCCCACCAACTGCTTCAGAATCTCTTTCCCCAGCTTCTGCGTCTCGCCGAAAAACTTCTGATACTCGACGAACAGGCGGTTCAACTCTAGAGACCGGTCGGCGTTGAGACGCTGGCGAAGAATCATGTCGCGCACGTGCACGGGGTTGGGCAGGGTTGCGTCCTCGGTCAACTCTTCCAGCGCGGTAACGGGATCGTAGTGATACATGGAACCTCGATTTAGTAATTGGGTAATTTTGTAATTTGGTAATTGAAACTAACGGGGTCGGTTCCTCAAATTACTCAATCACCAAATTACCCGATTACTCAATTCTTCTACACCATCTCCGTCCCCCACAAATCATGCAAGTGGATGATGCCTTCGAGTTTTCCGTCGCCGTCGACCACCGCCAGCGAAGTAATCTTTTTTTCTTCCATCAGCGCCAGGGCTGCGGTCGCAAATTCGTTGCGTGCGATGGTTTTTGGGTTTCTCGTCATGCATTCGCCGGCCGTCAAATCCAAAGCGTCTTTGCCACGCTTTTCGAGCAGCCTCCGCAAATCGCCGTCGCTGACCACGCCCACCAGTTTTTCACCTTCCACCACAGCGGTCATACCCAGCTTTTTGCTCGACATTTCGTAGATTACGTCCGGTATTTTGGTTCGGGGCGTGACCCGCGGCAAAGCGTCTCCGCTGTGCATCAGCGATTCCACGCGGGCGAGCCGCTTGCCCAGTTTGCCTCCGGGATGCAAGTCGGCGAAATCTTCTTCCTTGAAACCGTGTTTTTCTGATAGCACGACCGCCAGCGCGTCGCCGAGCGCGAGCATGGTTGTGGTCGAAGCTGTCGGAGCCAGACCAAGAGAACAGGCTTCCTTGGCGACGGAGCAGTCGAGGGCGACGTCGGCGGCAGCGGCCAACGTGGAAGACTGTGCTTGATCGCAGGTCATGGCGATGAGCGGCACTTTAAGGCGCTTGAGCGTCGCCAGCAGCCGCAGAATCTCTTCCGTCTCGCCACTGGCGGAAAGCGCAAGGACGACATCCCCCCGCACCACCATGCCCAGGTCCCCATGCAAGGCTTCGACAGGATGCATGAACAGGGCAGGAGTCCCGGTCGAGCTGAGGGTAGCAGCGATCTTGTGGGCGATGATGCCGCTTTTCCCCATGCCGGTCACCACTACACGGCCGGCGCACGCGTCGAGCAGGTCCACGGCGCGGCTGAAAGCGCCAGACATAGGGCCGGCAATGCGGTCGGCCAGCGCGCGCAGAGCTTCCGCTTCAATGCGAATCACGTTTTCGCCGCCGTGTTTCATGGAAGGGAGGATGTTAACACGCGTTTCGGTAGACGCGTTGCTGGCAACGTCCTCATCGAGCACGTGCGAAGAGAGACGTAGCAAGCTACGTCTCTACAGAAACATTGCTCGCTAGAAATGCTCATCGGCTATCTTCGCCCGCCGTCCCGGCGGAAGCGCTCCGGCAAGACTTCTGGCTTGGATTGCCCGGTCCCACGGGCCGGCCTGCCAGTTGTCTCTTTTCGTTTCGGGATGAATCCAGGGCGGCACATTGATCAGCAGATTGCGAGCGATGCCCTGCGCATACGGTTCGTAAAGCACACGCAACTTCGCTAATTTTTCGTCGGCTTCCGCGCCTTCCGGCAGCCGCACTCCACGCTCCGCCAGAGTCTGCCGCAAGCGCGCCAACTCAGCTACCGGCAACCGGTCGGGCACGTGCGGATCGTAGCGGGCCAGCACCACTTGCGCCAAATCCACGGCGGCGTGCCGCGCCATGGCGAACGTGGTTTTGGCCTGCTCGCTGGTAATCCCATCCACTCCCACGATCACCAGCGCGGTGGTGTCGAGTATCGTGGTCAGGGCGCCGAGCCATGACTGATTGTTGTGCTGCGAGCGGAAAAAACTGAGCGCGGGATAAGAGAGATGGCTTTCCAGAATTTCCGCCGCCCAGCGTTCCCAGTCGCGAAAAATCTCGTCCAGCACGGCTTGCCGGGGAACGCCTCCGAACCGGCCCAGCAACTCAGCCGCGGTCGGGGGTGAACCGGCGCGCGCGTCCAGCAAAGAGATCTCGATTTCGCGGCGCGAGAAGGAAGAGTAAATCGTCGGCAGATAGCCAATGACGGTTCCCAGAAAACCGAAGCCCATGCCGGCTTCGAGCACGGCAAGCGCGCGCGAAATCTCCGAGCTGGGCACGATATCGCCATAGCCCAGGGTGAAGAAGGTCTCGCCGCTCAGGTACAAGAGCCGGACAAACGTGATGGGCTCGTTATTCATCTGGACGTGCTCGCCGGCGCCGTACTGCAGCAAAGCAAAACCGAAAATCAAACCAACCGCCCACAAGGCCAGCAAGAAAAGCAACGAGAGCGGTCCAAAATATCCCAGGAAATTCTCCCGCCGGCTGGGCGACTTGATGCGGGTTGAGATTCCGCGCCACGGGATCCAGGTGCGCGGGTAGAACCACGCCGAGATGCGGAAGTGCCGCTGCACGCGCCGCGGCAGAACCACGGTTTCAAACGCATCCAGCAAAACGCTGAGGATGACAAGAATCCCGGCGATCGTGGAAAAGACTCGCATAGCGCGGAAGCCGATAAGAATGGGATGGTAGCAGATTCGAACGCGCTTGCCGACAATGCCTCAGCCCGTGTTATGCAGCCCGGCGGCGATGCCGTTGATGGTGGCGCCCAACGCGTAGTTCACCGGCTCGGTATCCATGCCGCCGCGTTTTCGTTGCAGCAGATCCACTTGAATCAGGCTGATGGGGTCGACATAGGGATTGCGCAGGCGAATTGAGCGCGACAGCACGGAATTTTTTTCCAACAATTCCTTTTGCCCGGTGATCGACAAAATAACACGCCGGGTGCGATCGAACTCCTCCACCAGCATTTTCCAAACTCGTTCGCGCAACTCTTCATTGGGCACAAGCGATGCGTACAACTGGGAGATGGTCAGGTCCGCCTTCGCCATGGCTAATTCGACATTGCTCACCAGGCCGGAAAACAGAGGAAAGCTGCGCGCCATCTCGCGCAGCAGCTGCTCCTGCTCGGGCCCTCGGGCGGCGTAACGTTCCAGCGCGCAACCCACACCGTACCAGGCGGGCACGGCTTGCCGGCTTTGCATCCATCCGAAAACCCACGGGATGGCACGCAGGTCTTCCAGTTTGCGGCTTTGGCTGCGGCGCGCCGGCCGCGAGCCGATGCGGGCATGTTCGAGTTGATTGACCGGCGTGGACTGCTCGAAATATTCGAGAACCTCGGGATTCTCCGCGATGTCGCGCCGGTAAGCGGCATAGGCGTCCTGCGAGATTTCTTCCATCGCCCCACGCCAGCGCTGGTCGGCGGCAACGTCCTTCGAGCGCGTCAACACCTCAAGGCAGGCGGCGATCATGAGTTCAAGATTCCATTCCGCCAGCACCGGGTCGGCATACTTCCAGTTGAGAACCTCGCCCTGCTCGGTGATGCGGATCTCGCCCGAAAAGTCTCCGACCGGTTGCGCCAAGATCGCCTCGTAGGTGGGACCGCCCCCGCGCCCCACCGTGCCGCCGCGCCCATGAAAAAGGCGCAACTTCACATCGTGCTCGCGAGCCGCGCAATGCAATTCGTGATGCGCCTTGTACAACTCCCAAAGGCTGGTCAGCATTCCGCCGTCTTTATTGGAATCCGAATAGCCAAGCATGATTTCCTGCCAGCCGCCCCAGGATTCCAGAAGCGGTTTGTACTCCGTCGCGCTCCACACCCGCTTCATAATGCCGGCGGAGGCACGCAGCGAATCGATGGACTCGAATAGCGGAACCGGCATCAGGCCGGGGTCCTCGCCGGCCGCGGCCATTTGCACGCCGCACATGCGGGCTAAGCGCAGCACGTCAAGAACGTGCTGCTCGGATTCCGCGCCGCTAATGATGTACTGCCGAATCGCAGTCGGGGGGTAATGTTTTTTCAGCTCCGCGATCGTCCGGAATGTCTCCAGCACGTCGACTGTCCGTGGCGAAAGACCGGCGGCTTGCCCTGGCTGGGGACTGCTGGGCAAGGATTCCCCCAGAACTTCGGCCAGGGCTTCGGAATGCACGCGCGCGTGCTGGCGAACGTCCAGCGTGGAGAGATGAAATCCAAAGGTGCGCACTTTACGGATCAGCGGATCGATGATCAGCTTGGCGAGCAACTGGCCGCGGTTGGCACAAAGACTCTCGTGCACCAACCCAAGGTCGTTCTCGAATTCTTGGGCGTTGCGGTAGGGCTTGATGCGATGGGCGTCCTCGCGGGCCGGGCGCAGGCGGATCAACACGAAGTTGAAGAAGAGCCGATAAAGTTCGGTCGAAGAAATCCGCGCCGAACGGGAGTGACCCTCGCCAACATTGGCCGTATATTCCTCGAGCCGCGCGCGCAGCCGCTCCGAGATGGCAACCTGGCGATAAGACGGGCTCAACTGGTCGATAGCGCGGTGAATTTCCGCAACGTAGTGCGCAATGATGGCGTTGCGCGCGCGTTGCAAAGCTTCGCGAGTAGAGTCGGGAGTAACGAAAGGATTGCCGTCGCGGTCTCCCCCAATCCAGGATCCAAAAGAAATAAGATCGGGCAGCTCGCGGTCTCCGAGGACAACGCCGTAGACTTCCCGCAGAGAATCCGCCATCTCGGTGTACAGGCGCGGCATGGTGTCGAACAGCGTCATCGGGTAGTGGTCCAGTCCCATGCGGATTTCGTCGGTGACCAACGGTTTTTCCATGCGGACTTCGTCGGTCTGCCAGAGCGCCGTGATCTCAGCCAGGATGGCGGCCTCCAGCTGCGCGGCGTCGGAGCTTGCCAGCGGCAGACGGTCCAGACGCTCGAGTTGCTTCGCAATGCGGCGGCGCTTCAACAGCACGGTGCGGCGCGCGACTTCGGTGGGGTGCGCGGTGAAGACCGGGGTGATTCTTATCTGGCGTAGCGCAGTCAGAGCCTGCTCGGCATTCATTCCCTTCGAGCGCATGCGCAGGAGCGTGCCGCGGAACGATCCCGCCAACGGCGGTTGCTCGGGATGCAATTTGGCGGCGCGGCGGCGGCGCTTGCGGTGATTGGTTTCCGCTAGATTGGTAAGCTCGAAATAAATGGCGAACGCTTTGGTCACGCGATAGGCATCGTCAACGCTAAGACTAGCGATAATGTCGCGCGCGCGGCCCATGCGCTGATCTTCCAGACCGGCGGCGCCGTCGCCAGTTAGGTGCTTGCGATGGCGGATTAGCAAGTGCCGTAGCTGCTCCACCACATCGAACAATGCCTCACCCGCCTGTTCGACCACAACATTGCCGAGCAGCCTGCCCAGCGAACGCACATCGCGGCGCAGCGGGAGTTCTTTGGCGGGATCGGCCGTGCTGGCCGACAACTCAGCCAGACGGCTGCTCTGGTCATCCACACTCCAAAGGGGCTTCTCGTCCATATCTCATGATAGCGGAAAGCGGTCTGTAGGGAGGTTGCTTGCAACGTCTTCTTCAGATTGTCATTCCGGGGAACGCAGCGACGAGGAATCTGCTGTCTTGCCTACGCTAAGGGAAAGCAGATTTCTCGCTGCGCTCGGAATGACAAACTTATGCTAATGCCTCCAGGATCGCTGACGGTTCCGGGCGTTCCGTGTAATCCTCCTTGGCGGAAGCGTAGAGCACCGCGCCATCATGCTCCAAGATATAGGTGGCCGGAATTGGCAGCTCCCAGCTGTCGTCCCCGTCAACAAAAGGTAGATTGATAAACGCCTTGCGGAAAATGGCTTGTTGGTAGCCGGGCACGCGGTATACCAAGCCGAATTGGCGCGCGACTTGGTTGCCCGCGTCGCTCAACAGCGGAAAGCGGAGCTTGTGTTGATCGCGCATGAAAAACGACTGCTGCACCGTCTGCGGAGAAATCGCAACCAGTGTTGCACCCGCTTGCTCGATGTGCGGGAGAATGAGGTTCATCGCTTCCAGTTGCCCGACGCAAAATGGGCACCAGCGCCCGCGGAAGAAGCAGATCACAAGGCGGCCTTTGGCGAGAAGTTCAGCCGAGGAAACCGGCGTGCCGTTGTGATCGTCGAGTTGGAACGCAGGAGCTTTGGCGCCGACTTGCAGGGAGTTTTCGGCGAAGTGCTTTTCCTTCAGTTCCGCAATGACCCGCGCATGAATGGCTTGAATGTCGGCAGGCACATACCGGGCAATGAGTTCTTTGCGCTCGGCGTAAATCTCGCGCAGCGGACACATATCAGTCGTGGGAGCCGATTCTTCGAGGGAACGCCATTTCATGATTCGCCATCCCCAAAAGCATTGTCATCCTGAGCGAAGTTGTCGCGCGCGCAGCGCACGACAACGCAGTCGAAGGACCTGCATTCGCCATCGCCCGGCGTCAAAGTCCCTTTCGACTTCCATCCGTAAATCCGTGCTTCGTTATGAGAGCGAGCCAACGCGCATAGATGGGATCACCCGGCTGGATCCAAAGGCCGCTGAGCGCGAGACGAAACCGAGCATTCCTTCGCGATTCCTCCTCAATTCGATCGATGACTACATGGCCGTGTTGTCTGACAAGACTCTCAAGAGGGCCTGCTGCGATGTCCGCCAAAGCCCTATCAGAGGTGGTTCTCTCGATCAGCTCGCAGACTGTTTCGAAGCCTTGACCAGGGTCATGCCTGATCAAGTCCTCGACTTGTTCCCAAGCCCAGAAGTCCTCGTCTTGCCTCGTCTCAAGGCGACGCAAATAAGCTGCCAGGAGTTGTTCTGATGCCACTGGCCCACTCCTATGAAGCTGAGTGCTAGATATCACGCCCCCGGAAACTTCATCCCCGCCACCCTGCGCGCGAAACTCGCCTTGCCCATCTGCTTGAACATCTTGCGCATCTGTGCGTACTGACGCAGCAAATTGTTGACTTCCTGCACGCTGGTGCCGGAGCCGCGGGCGATGCGCTTACGCCGGCTGCCGTTCATCACTTCATGATGCAGCCGCTCGTGTGCGGTCATCGAGTTGATGATGGCCTCGACGCGATTGATCTGCTTTTCGTCCACCTTGTCGGCGGCCTTCTGTAGCCCGGAGAACGGCCCGATACTGGGCAACATGCCCATCAGGTTCTGAATCGAGCCCATCTTTTTCACCTGCCGCAACTGGTCGCGGAAGTCTTCCAGCGAGAAGCCGTCGCCGACGAGCGCGCGGCTCGCCATCTCCTGCGCTTTTTTCTTATCGACACCTTGCTCAGCTTTTTCGATCAGCGAGAGAATGTCGCCCATGCCCAAAATTCGGGAGACGATGCGGTCGGGATGAAACGGCTCGAGCGCGTCGTATTTTTCACCCACGCCGATGAACTTGATGGGCTGGCCTGTCACCTGGCGAATGGAGAGCGCCGCGCCGCCGCGGGCATCGCCATCCATTTTCGTTAAGACCACCCCTGTCAAAGAAAGTTTCTTGTGGAACTCATCGGCAGAGTTGACCGCGTCCTGCCCGGTCATGGCATCGGCGACAAACAGAATCTCCTGCGGATTGAGCATCCGCTTGAGCAACTGCATTTCGTCCATCAATTGATCGTCGATATGCAGGCGGCCGGCCGTATCGACGATGAGCACGTCGGAGCCTGTATTGATGGCCTCGCGGCGGGCTTCCTTAGCCAGGCGTTCGACGGTCGCAGTATTCGCCTCGCCGACTTCGCCCTCATACAGATTGGCTTTGATCGCCTGGGCGACAACTTTCAACTGCTCGCGCGCGGCCGGACGATAAACGTCCACCGAAACCAGCAGCGGCCGATGCCCGCCATTCTTCAGCCAATGCGCCAGCTTGCCGGAAGTCGTCGTTTTGCCGGAACCTTGCAACCCGGCCATCAGCACAACGGTCGGCGGCTGCGAAGCGAATTTCAGCTTGGCGGTGTCGCGGCCCAGCGTCTCGATCAATTCATCGCGAACAATCTTGATGACCTGCTCGCCCGGCGAAAGCGCGGTCGCAACCTGCTGGCCGACAGCCTTCTCCTGAATGTGATCGATCAGTTGCTTAACAACTTTGAAGTTGACGTCGGCTTCGAGCAGCGCTAGCCGAATTTCGCGCAGCGCCTCCTGAATGTTCTCCTCATTGAGAACCGCCTGCCCGCGCAGGGTCTTGAACGCGCGCTGTAGTTTTTCGGATAGATTCTCGAACATAGAGACTAGAAGTATAGTTTAGCAGCAGCTCAGATCGAATATCCTGGTCCCGAGACTAGGCCCGCGTACAACTTTTGAATAGAACATTTATGCCGCAAAACGAAGTCATTCCTACTCTCATTGCTCCACGATGGCATACCGCCGTCACCATATTGCTGCTGTTGGTGCTCTCCGGCCTGGGTGCCCGTTCCCACAACATCTCGTTTGTAGGACGTTCGCATGGTCACATTCCGGGCTATCTCGGCGCTGTCGCCATGGAGTGGTTGCTGGTCGGGTTTGTATGGTTTGGCTTACGCTTGCGCGGAGTTCGCCTGCTAGATCTACTCGGCGAACGCAAAATCAGCGTGCTCGCCGCTCTCCGGACTTTCGGGATCGCGCTTGGTTTCCTGTTCATTTCCGACATCCTTCTGGCGGTCCTGGCGCGGATCTTGCGAGCTTCATCGAACCGCCACGTACGTTCTATGCTTCCGCACGGTGGAACGGAAATCGCCGTGTATCTGCTGCTCGCGCTTACCGCAGGCTTTTGCGAAGAAGTTGTCTGCCGTGGGTACCTTCAAAAACAATTCGCAGCCCTAACCGGAAGCGGCACCGTCGCGATTGTTCTACAGGGAATTGTTTTTGGAGCCGCCCACGGCTATCAAGGATTGAAGTACATGGTCATCATCGCAGCTTTTGGTTGCCTGTTCGGCGTTTTGGCCTACTGGAGGCGTAGTCTTCTGCCCGGCATGGTTGCGCACTTCCTGCAAGATGGGTTAGTCGGGTTGCTCGCCGGTCTCGCCACGAAGTAACGCGCTGCCCCCCGCCCTTCAGGGGAACACCTCTTTCGCCGCCAGCACCGTGTTGCAATGAATCGTCACCGTGTCCTCCACCTTGCGCGCGTAGCCGCCAGCATAGGTCACCATGATCGGAATACCGCGGGTGCGGGCCACGCGGAATACCAGCTCGTCACGGCGCTTCAGTCCTTCGACGGTTAGACTCAGCCCTCCCAACTGGTCTTCGCAATACGGATCGGCGCCCGCGATATAGCAAATCAGCTCTGGCTGGAACTGCCGCAGCCCTGAACTCAACGCATTGTCGAGCCAGGCCAGATAATCGTCGTCACCAATGCCGTCGGGCAAATCGACATCTATCGACGACAGCGGCTTGTGCATCGGGTAGTTGTTGTGCTGGTGCAGCGAGATGGTGAAAACGTCGCCGGCATGGGCGCTGCGCAGTTTGGGAGTTTGCCCCAGAGAGCGCGAAGGCAAGGGGTCACTGGGCGTGCGCGTGCCCGCGAAAATCGCGGCCGTGCCGTTGCCGTGGTGAACATCGCAGTCCACCGTCATGGCGGTGCGAATCTTGTTGTCGCGCTGCATGCGGCGAATGGCGACGGCCACATCGTGAATCATGCAGAAGCCCTCGCCGTGATCGGGGAAAGCATGATGAAAGCCTCCGCCAATGTTGACGGCCACACGATCTTTCAGGGCATGTTCCGCCGCCGAAATGGATCCGCCTGCCGCCAGCCAAAATGCCCGCACCAGCTCCGGCGAGTAGGGGATTTCCATCTCCATTTCCTCGCGCGCCGAGAGCGTCCCCGTCTTTAGCTTCTGAACGTACTCAGGTTTATGCACCAGCAGCACATCCTGATCGGAGGCGGGTTGCGGCACAAGAAAATCCGCCGGCTCGGCGACTCCTGTCTCGAGCAGCCGGTCATGGATGTGCTTGTACTTTTCGGCGGGAAAAACATGCTGGCCGATGGGCAGGTAATACTCGGGCGTGTAGATGAGCTTGAAGGGGAGCATGCAGGCATCATCATACGACTGCGTGACGAATGAAACATTCGCTCCGCCGGCAAAACGACTCGTAGCAGGATACGGCTTCAGCCGTATCACACTAGCGAGCTAATCGCTGTTCCCGCTGGAGATCGAGACGCTTCGCGGGAATGACAGCTCACGTCGGAAACTTGTACCGCAAGTCCACCACTACCCAGCCTAGAATCAGCAATCCCAGAAGAGCGCAAACTAACCTTGGAATTGCGCCGCGCAACCGGTAGAACGAGGTTCGCCCGCCAATGCCGTAAGCGCGCAATTCGCCATGGAGGGATGAATTTACGCCGTAAAGCCCGAGCGCAACCGCCAGAACATCGATCCAGATCAGGGCAAGAAATTGCATGTTCAGCTTCTCGCACGCGCCTCTGCGGTTATTTCTTCTTCCCGGCTTGTGCCGGGGCCGTAACGATTGCACGCCGCACCGGCACGATGGCACCCTTGGAGGCATCGGTCGCCGCGTTGGCGCGGGAAAGCACTTCTTCCTGGATGTACTTCACGAAGTCCTGAATCTGCCGCTGCATCTCCTCCATGCGCTCGCGCATTTGCAGGATGATGGCCATGCCGCTGATGTTCACGCCCAGGTCGCGTGCCAGCGAAAGAATAAATTCCAGCCGCTGCAAATCTTCGTCGGTGTAAAGGCGCGTGTTGCCTTCGGTGCGCGACGGCTTGAGCAATCCTTCGCGCTCATAGAGCCGCAGCGTCTGCGGATGAATGCCATACATCTCGGCCACCGCCGAGATCATGTAGGCGCCTTTGGATTTACGCTTCGTCATCGCCCCCACTCTACAACAAACAAACGCCACGGATTGCGCGGATTTAACCGGATCGAGAATTTGTTTCCGGCTTTGATCCGTGGAAATCCGCGCAAATCCGTGGCCAGGTTTTTTCTAGGCGACCGGCTCGGGTTTCTCTGCAGCAACCGTCCAACCTTGCGGCTTCAAAAGGTAGTTGAGGACGTACGCCACCACGCCCGCCCCGATCAGAATCGCCCCGAAAGCCAACGAACTCATGCCCCACACCTGCTGGGTTTCGCCGCGAATGACCGAGAACCCAAGCAGCAAGACGGGCATGACGCCGATGGCCACCGCTCCAAACATCCCACCGGGCACGCGGAAGGCGCGCGGCAACTCAGGTTCGCGGACGCGCAGGAAAACCAGCGCCACAAACTCCAGCGCCAGGCTGGCGCCATAGAGAAGAATATCGATCGTCACCAGGCGCTCAAAGCCGAGGTTCAGGCACATGGCCCATCCCGCCGCGCAAACTAGAATCGCCACCCAAGGCGCGCGCCGCCGGTTCAGCCGTCCGAAAACTCGGGGCAGCATGCCATTCTGCGCCATGGCAAGCGGCAGGCGGGAGTAGCTCATGACCAGCGCGTTGAACATGCCGAAAGCGCTGACCATCCCACCCAACACCAGGCCGATGCGCAACAGCGGCCCGCCGAGCATGCCGGCAATGTCGGCCCAGGAGCCTGTCTCCCAGGCGCTCGGCGCCAAGCCCGTCATCCACACCGCGGCCACGGGCACAATGTAGGTCAGCGTGACCAAGACCACCGCCGCAATCATCGCTCTCGGATAGGTCCGCTGCGGCCGCTCAACCTCGGTCGCGATGGTCGAGGCGTTATCCCAACCCATGTAATTCCACATGCAGATCAGCAGGCCGCCGATTAAGTCCACGTGCGACGTGGTCGGCTTAGTCACCGCGTGCAGCAGCCCGCCGTACTTCCATGGCGACAACACCACAATCAAGGCGAAAGGCGACGACAACAGGAAGAAAAGCCACAGCGAAGTCGTCGAGACCACCCGCACGCCCAGAATATTGAGCAGCGTGCAGGCGCCAACCACGGCCAAGCCAACCATCAGCCCGCGATGGCCTTCCGCAAACCAAGGAAACAAGCGGTCGAGGTAGAGGATGAACAGGGTGGGGTAAATCGCCATGTCGAAGATCGACGCCACCAGCGACAGCCAAGCTTCCTGAAATCCCCAAAAGTTGCCCATGGCACGCCGCACCCAGGCGTAGTAGCCACCCTCGTAGGGCAAGGCGCTAGAAAGTTCGCCGATCATGAACGCGGTGGGAAGGCTCCAAAGCAGCGGCGTCAGCAGAAGAATGAGGATGGCGCGCCCGTACCCGGCCCCATGCACAATATCTTCCGTGCCATAAGTCCCGCCCGACACCATAAAGAAGGTGGCGGCGACCAGCGGCCAAAGCGTTAGGCGGACGAATCTTTTCCGGCTAGGGGCACTGTTCCGGTCAGGGACGACGGTAGGCTGGAGTTGCTGACGAGGGGCGCTAGCTGTTGCCAATTTCTATGTGTTCCTCCCTTGGGGCGAATCACTCTCAGCCACGCCATTGCCCCTCCACAGAGGCTTTGGGTCTTCTGGTGGGGTTAGATTCCAGAAGTGGGTGCCCCATCCTTCCCGCGTTCTTTGCGGGAAGGTTGGGCGCAGGCCGAAGTTACTTCGCAGTCGCAGAATACGGGAAATTTCCACAGACGCAACAGAATTTTTTGGAAAATTTTTGTCAGCGGGGCCGTGACGGAGGTAATGGCGGCGTGCCGGCGCTCCAACAGGACTAGCGCGGAGCCCCCCTCCAGAGGTCGGTAAGATTCGAGTGAAATTAACCCGCAATTTTGATATATTGCGTCTCCGAAATCTCGAATTTCCCAGGAGAAAACGCGATGAAAAAATTCCTTGTTTTGGCCTTGGTCTTGGCAGCGGCAGCTTTGATGGGGCAGTCCGGCTCTCCGCATAACGCCTTCACCCCCGATCAGATAAGCTGGGGCCCGGTGCCTCCTGTGCTGCCCGCCGGAGCTCAATTGGCGGTACTCGAAGGAAACCCGATGGCGGCCTCTGGCGATTACACGTTGCGGTTGAAAATGCCGGACGGCTACAAGCTTCCGCCACACTGGCACCCCACCCGCGAAAACGTTACCGTGTTGTCGGGAAACTTCAAGGTTGGGATGGGCGACACCTTTGATGCGAGCAAGATGATGGTCTTCCCTGCCGGAAGTTTCGCCTATCTCGATCCGGATATGCACCACTACGCCATGGCTGCGGGAGACGTCGTAGTCCAAGTTCACGGGGCCGCGCCGTTTCAGATCAACTACATCCATCCCGAGGACGATCCCAGCAAGAAATAGAAGATCATGACCAACAGGGGGCGCGGGAGACACCTTCAGCAAAGCGCCCCTTGCTTCTCCCTGTGCTAGATATTCTTGAACAATTCTGCCCGCGGATCCTCCGGGTTCAGCTTCGCCAGCTCGCGTAGCAGCTCCTTAGTTTCTTCGTCGTGCGGCACGGGAACCGCGATCTTCACTTCGACAATCTCATCCCCGCGCACGCCGTCCTTCGTCGCCGACGGCACTCCTTTTTCCCTCAGCCGCAGCTTTTGCCCGGATTGCGTTCCCGGCGGAATTCTCAGCAGCGTCCGCCCATCGATGGTCGGCACTTCGACCTTCGCACCCAGCGCCGCCTCGGTCACGCTTACCGGCACGGTCAGGTGGATGTCGTCGCCCTCGCGGTGAAACACCGGATGGTCCCCGGTCCGGATAATCGCGTAAAGGTCCCCCGTAGGCCCGCCGTGCGACCCAGCGTTGCCCTTGCCAGCTAGGCGAATGCGCTGACCATCGCGCGTACCGGGCTTTATGCGGACTTCGAGCGGCTCGCTGCGCTCGACCGTCCCTTCGCCGTGGCATACCGGACAAGTCGAAATGTTCTTCCCCGTCCCATGGCAGCGCGGACAAGGCACGTTGAACTTCATCCGCCCGCTGGTCTGCGTTATCGTGCCATTGCCACCGCACTGCGGGCAAGGTCCCGGCTGTTCGATGAATCCCTGCCCATGACAATTCGAGCAGGTGTCACGCCGCGTGATGTTCAGCCGCATCACGCCGCCGCGAATCGCCGTCCAGAACGGCACGTTGACCTGGTATTCCAGGTCCTCGCCCGGCTCCGGACCTTCCTCATGAGCGCCCCCACGCCCGCCGAAAATGCCCGAGAAAATATCGCGAAAACCGCCACCGCTGCCGCTCTTGCGGCCACGGGCGCCATCCGCCAGATCGGAAAAGTCGAACCCGCTGAAATCGAAATTACCGCCTTGCGGCCCAGCGCCGGCCTGGCCGCCTGGAAAGCCTCCGCCGGAAAAGTCGCCCGCCCCCGCGCCGGCGCGCGCGTAAGCGTCCGCGGTCGCCGGATCAATATTGTCCGAATAAAACCCAACCTGATCGTAGATTTTGCGCTTCTTGGGATCGCTGAGGACGTCGTTGGCCTCCGACATGGCCTTGAACTTCTCTTCCGCCGCCTTGTCGCCCGGATTGACGTCGGGATGGTACTTCCGCGCCAGCTTGCGAAATGCCTTGCGGATCTCCTCGGCCGAGGCCGACTTCTTCACCCCAAGAATCTCGTAGTAGTCTTTTTTGGAAGTGGTTGCCATCAGTAGAAGCTTACTTCAAACCCCTGTCATCCTGAGTGAAGTTGCCTTGCGCGAAGCGCAGGACAACGTAGTCGAAGGACCTGTATGGCCTTCTAATTCTCCAGCTCGCCGAAGTCTAGCGCGGGCCGCCTTCCCTGCCCAATTCTGCCGCATTCGGCCGCGCATACTTTACCGCATCCACATACACCGGAATGCGCTGCAGGCCTTCCCCACGCGACGGCGAAAAAAGATACCACCGCCGCTCATCCTCCACAAACGCCAAAAAGTATTCTCTTCCGTTGACTTGAAACTGCATCTTGCTACCTCCCCTGGGTTCAAAAATGGGTCATAAGCCCTAAAAACCAAGCCACGGACTCCGCGGATTTCGCGGACTGGTTCATCCGCGACTATCCGCTCAAATCCGTGGCCTAGCACCGCTTGCTGACAGCTGACGGCTGATAGCTGACAGCTTATTTCTTGTCTTCCACGTCCACGTACTCCGCGTCGATAACGCCTTCGTCTTTCTTCTTGGCCTGGCCATTGCCATCCGCCGCCGGACCCGCTCCTGGAGCCCCACCCGCGCCCGCCGCCGGCTGCGCCGCCTTGTACATCTGCTCCGCCAGCTTGTGCGACGCCTGGGTCAGCGTCTCGCGAGCCTTCTCCATCTGCGCTTTGTCGTTCGACTCCAGCGCCTTCTTCGCGTCGGCAATCGCGTTCTCCACGTCGCCGCGCTCCGAGCCGCTGATCTTGTCGCCCTGCTCGCGCAGCATCTTCTCGACGCCGTAAACCATGGAGTCGAGCTGGTTCTTGGCCTCGATCGACTCACGCTGCGCCTTGTCTTCGGCGGAGTGCGCGTCGGCTTCCTTGGCCATGCGCTCGACTTCCTCTTTGCTCAGACCCGAAGACGACGTAATCGTGATCTTCTGGTCCTTGCCGGTAGCGTTGTCTTTCGCCGTCACATTGAGAATGCCGTTCGCGTCAATATCGAACGTCACCTCAATCTGCGGCACGCCCCGCGGAGCCGGTGGCAATCCGGTCAAATGGAACTTGCCCAAAGTCCGGTTCTGCGCCGCCAGCGGCCGCTCGCCCTGCAACACATGGACCTCGACCGAAGTCTGACTATCCGCCGCCGTCGAAAACGTCTCCGTCTTCTTGGTCGGAATCGTTGTGTTGCGCGGGATCATCGGCGTAGCCACGCCGCCCAAAGTCTCAATTGCCAGGGTCAGCGGAGTCACGTCGAGCAGCAGCAGGTCTTTCACTTCCCCGCCGAGCACGCCGCCCTGAATCGCCGCGCCCACAGCCACGACTTCATCCGGGTTGACGCCCTTGTGCCCTTCCTTGCCGAACAGGTCCTTCACCAACTGCTGAATCCGCGGCATACGCGTCTGCCCGCCGACCAGAACCACTTCCTGAATTTTGCTGGCATCCACGCCCGCATCCTTCATGCACTGCTTGCACGGACCCACCGAGCGCTGGATGATGTCTTCCACCATCGTCTCCAGCTTCGCCCGCGTCAGCTTCTTCACCAGATGCTTCGGACCGCCCGCGTCCGCCGTAATAAACGGCAGATTGATCTCGTGCTCCATGGTGGTCGAAAGCTCGATCTTCGCCCGCTCCGCCGCGTCACGCAGACGCTGTAGCGCCATCTCGTTGCCCTTGCCGCGCAGGTCGAGGCCTTCATCCTTTTTGAATTCGTCGATTAGCCAGTCCACAATCCGCTGATCCAGATTGTCGCCGCCCAGGTGCGTATCGCCGTTCGTGGCCTTCACTTCCACCACGCCCTCGCCGACCTCCAGCACCGAAATGTCAAACGTGCCGCCGCCGAAGTCGTACACGGCGATGGTCTCGTCCTTCTTCTTGTCCAGCCCATAAGCCAGCGCTGCCGCCGTCGGCTCATTGATAATGCGCTTGACGTCGAGCCCGGCAATCTTGCCCGCATCCTTGGTCGCCTGCCGCTGGGCATCGTTGAAGTACGCCGGCACGGTGATAACCGCCTCGGTCACTTTCTCGCCGAGGTCGTCTTTCGCCGCCTTCTTCAGCTTCTGCAGAAGTCATGGCGGAAATCTCGGAGGCGTGAACTGCTTGCCCTCGCGCCAAGACCGCCACATGGTCGCCCGACTGCACGACCTTGTCCGGGACCACTTAATTCTTCCGTCACCTGGTCAGAGCGGCGTCCCATCGTACCGCTTGATCGAATCGATCGTGTTCTCCGATCGTAATGGCCTGCCGCTTAGCGACCTGCC
>CAVZMC010000027.1:0-9695 GCA_963776125.1 uncultured Acidobacteriaceae bacterium
GCCCGGCCTCGATCTTGTGCACCAGTTTGGTGGGCTCGCCCTGGGCCGGGATCAGGTAGAACCAGCGCCGGGTGACCATCAGGCTGGCTGGCAGCCCCAGCACGCGGTAGGCAATGGGATCGCGATGATGATGATCGTAAAAAAGCCAGGCGTCGATGTTGCGCTCGCGCAGAGCGGCCTGAATCGCGGGAAGGTCCATGGGCAAGTGACTACTCTAACAATGTTTCGGGGTAAGCGTGGGGACGGCCGCCTCGTCCGGCCCGAGCCAAGGGAAGCGGGCAAGGGGCGCCAGAAATGGCAAATGGCCCAGTGACCCGAGGCTATCTCAATTTATCGGAGTGTAACTTAGCCCTGTGCCAGCCATAGGATCGGATCAGTTGAAGGCCATGAATCGGGAAATTTGCGATCAGACCTTCGCCAACACATTTTTCCGTGTGCCTGCAGGCAGCGTCTCACAGGCTGTGCGCAACACCAACCGCGGTGCGCGCCGGCGAATCCTCACCAAGTAGGGTAGGGTGCGCCGGGGATCGGCTTTGGCGGTCTCGCGCAACAGCCATCCCAAGCCTTTTTGCACCATGTCGTCTTCGTCGGAGAGAAGCAGGTTCGACAAGCGGACAATCTCCGGGAAGAACATCTTCCGCCTCGTGCCCTGAATCAGCGCCACGCAGGCTGCCCGCCGGTGCCAGCGGTCGCGCGACTTTGCCCAGCGGAATATCGTTTTCACCCGAGCCGGATTCGCAGCAACCATGGGGGCGATCAGATCGTGCACCAGCGCGTCGTGATCGGCCCAACTGCTGATGCGTTTCAGCCAGGACTCGAATCCGCGAAACTCTGCGTCGCCGAACTCGGCGGTCAATCTCTCCAGCATAAGCACGGCGAAAACTTTCTCCTCCAGCACTCGTCCCGAAAAAAGACGATCTGCGATCTGAAGCAGGAACTTCAGATCGTGTTCTTTGAGTGTGTCCCGCCGGAAGCGCACGGCGGCCTTGCGCAGTTCGCCGGTGTACCAGCCGTGCGATTTGATTTCTTCTTTGAAGAACCACTGCACGCCCTTGGCATGTTCGGCCGAGCCGCCGGTCTTTAGAGTGCTGCGCACCTCGGCGGCGACTTTGGCTGGAGTGGCGGATGGCATGACCATTGGAATTAGAGCATATCTATAGAGAAGACCAGAAAGCTGATGGAACTTACGAACGAATACTCAGAAGTCAGACGCAAAGGTAGCTTCATAAAATGCATATCGTATCGTTCATCCTGGATATATCCGCACTGATCTTTGCGCCGCACTGGCGCGAAACGAGAGGCTTCACACAACGGCATGGCTCAAAGCCATGCCCTGATACGAAACCTCGCTCAATCCTTTGGCTTATGCCGGAGCGCGACTGGCCGCGCTCAGAGTCTTGTCATAAACCCACAGCAGCGCCGCGGTGGCCACGCCCACTGCCGTTACCGCCCACCAGATGCCGGCCGGGTGGTGGGTTACTTCTCCAAAGTGATGCAGCAGCACGCCGCCGAACCAGCCGCCGACCAGCGACCCGATGCCGATGGGCAGAAAGGCAAAGCCCATGTACGTGCCTTGCTGTCCCGGAGGCGCGAGGCGGGAAATATATTCGTAGTAGCGCGGCTGCTGGATGAGTTCGCCCACGGCGATCACAAAGATGGTAACCACCGCCAGGCGCACGCTGGGATGAACAATCAGAATGAGCCAGGCCAGGCCGGAGATGAGTGTTCCCAGGGTGATGGCGCGCAGCGCCGCCATCTTGCGGATGAGGATGCTGACCGCCATCTGCAGCGCGATGACGGTCAGCGAATCGGTGACCAGGATCAGCTCGGTATCGCTTTTGGGATTGATGTAGTCGTGAATGTAGAGCGGCAGCACAATGAATTCCTGCCAGTAGGCGATGTAGTAGCCGGAGAAAATCAGAAGAAAGAGCATGAACCGCGGATTGGAAATGACGGTCAGGAAATTCTTCGCCGCCTGGCCCAGGCTGGCCGTCTGCACTTCGCCCGAGCGGCGAGGCTCCTTAAACAGTAGCAGTACCAGGAAGAACATCAGGAACACGCTCAGCGCCGCCATCCGAAATACGTTTTCCACGCTGACGTGTTTGTGCACCCAGGAGGCAAGAAAAGGCCCGGCCGCTCCGCCCACATTCACCAGCGTGTAGTAAATGGAGTAGCCGATGGAGCGAACATTTTCCTTGGAGGCGCGCGCCGTGGTGCCCACAACACAGGGCTTGACCAGGGCGATACCCAGAGCCGGCAGCATGAGGATCAAGGTCACCAAAACGACCAGGGGCATGGCGTGGCGCAGCGGCGCCAGCCAGGGCGAGCCAATGGAGCCCAGCAAAAAGTACGAGACGCTCAGGATTAGATAGGCGAGGGAGAGCGAGCGGCGGAAGCCCATGCGGTCGGCCAACGCGCCGCCAAAGGCGGCCAGAAACCACACCAGCCCGCCAAACAGCCCGGTCAGGTCGCTGGTCCGCTCCACCGAGAAGCTCAGGGTCTCGTGCAGATAGCGAGCTAGCGATGCGAACGCGGCATAGTAGGAGAGCCGCTCAAAAAGCTCGGTGATATTGGCGATCCAGAAAGGCCGCTCGAAGCCGGTGCGAATTTCGTGGAAGCGTTCGGAGAACGTCAAACTTGGCTCCTGGTGGCCTGATGGGCAGGAAGGTTGCTTCAACCTAAGCAGTCAGCCGTTTCAGTACTTCCTCCGCCGATAGTCCAGCGACGCGAATCACTTTTCTGCGGCCATTGTGACCGGACGCTATAGTAACGGAGGATCGCGGTGCCTTCAAAAGATTGGCAAAATATTCGATGCAGGCTTCATTGGCTTTGCCTTCCACTGGAGGCGCGGTTAAGGCCAGTTTGAGCGCTCCGCCCAATTCGCCGGTGATAGCGTTCTTGCGGGCGCGCGGATGCACTTTGACGGCGAAGGTGGCTCCAGCGGTCGTGTCGTGGACTTCGATCATGTTCTCCCTCAGAGATCGTCCGATGTCGCAGTGTACGAAAAGGCAGAAACCACGAAGGGCACGAAGGCCCAAGAAGGAAAATCCTTGTTGATGGCAAACGAAAAGCGGTGCCTGATTTCCTTCGTGTAACTTCGTGTCCTCTGTGGTTCAACTGGCTTCCCATCCCCAGCCTCGTTACAATATTGCCCATCATGGCTTCCGTGCCGCAAACTGATCCAATTTTAGACTTGCTCAAGCGCTCTAAGACGATTGCGGTCGTGGGATTGTCGAACAGCCCGCTGCGGCCCAGCCACGGGGTGTCTGCCTATATGCAGACCCACGGCTACCGCATTATTCCGGTGAACCCGAAGATCACCGAGGCCCTGGGAGAGAAATCTTATCCTTCATTGCTGGACGTTCCCGAGAAAATTGACATCGTGAACATCTTTCGCCGTCCAGAGTTTGTGGAAGAAATCGTCGCTCAGGCGATTCAGCGCAAAGTGCCGGTCATTTGGATGCAGGAAGCAAGTCATCCACGAAAAAGCCGCGGAGAAGGCGCGCCGGGCCGGGGTTTTCGTGGTGATGGACCGCTGCATTTTGAAAGAACACAAAGCCCGGTTTTAACGCTCATCTGTCATTCTGAGCGAAGTTTGCCTGCGCGGAGCGCAGGCAAACGCAGTCGAAGAATCCTTAGAGCCAAACCTGTGCGAGGGTAAGGATTTCCTTCGACTTCGTGGCTGCTGCGCATTTGCGCAGCAGCCACTTCGCTCAGGATGACAAATAACAAATTCAGGATGACAATCTAGTCGTCCCGACCCTTGTTCGAACGCCGCCGCTTGATTTCCTCCAGCCGCTCGCGAATCCGCTTTTCCACGCCTTCGTTGGTGGGCTGGTAGTAGACCCGATCACGCAGATTGTCGGGCAGGCACTGCATGTCGGCGACCTTGCCTTCCAGATCGTGCGCGTATTGATAGCCCTGGCCGTAGCCCAGGCCCTTCATCAGTCCCGTCGGGCGCGTTGCGCAGATGCAGAGGCACCGGTTCGGCCGCCGTGCGCTCTACATCCTGCTGCACCGCGCCGTAGGCGGTGTACAGCGCATTCGACTTGGGCGCCAGCGCCAGATAGACCACCGCCTGCGCCAGCGCCAGATTGCCCTCCGGCATGCCGATGAAATCCACGGCATCGCGTGCCGCCATGCACATCGCGAGCGCATTCGGATCGGCCAGGCCGATGTCTTCCACCGCCATGCGCACCACGCGCCGCGCCATGTAGAGCGGATCTTCGCCGGCTTCGAGCATGCGTCCCAGCCAATAGAGCGACGCGTCGGGATCGCTGTTGCGCACCGACTTGTGCAGCGCGGAAATCAGGTTGTAGTGCTCTTCGCCGGCCTTGTCGTAGAGCAGCACCCGCTTCTGCAGCGCATCCTGCACGATCTCGTCGGTAATCTCCGCCCCCACTTCTTTGCCGGCTTTCCGCGGGCCAGCGTCGCGGCGACCTCCAGCACGTTGTAGGCGCTGCGCGCGTCGCCGCTGGAGTAGGCCGCAATCTTGGCCAGAACTTCGTCGGAGGCCCGCAGCTTCATCGCGCCCAACCCGCGTTCTTCGTCGGCCAGCGCCCGCTTGAGCAGGAGAACAATTTGCTCCTCCGTCAGCGGCTTCAGCACATAAACGCGGCTGCGCGAGAGCAGGGCGGAGATAATTTCAAACGAAGGATTCTCCGTGGTCGCGCCAATCAGACGGATGTTGCCCTTCTCCACGTGGGGTAGGAATGCGTCCTGCTGCGCCTTGTTGAAGCGGTGGATTTCGTCAATGAAGACAATGGTGCGCGTGCCATACTGCCGCGCGCGCTCGGCGTCGGCCATGACTTGCTTGATTTCCTTGATCCCGACCAGCACGGCGGAGAACTCGATGAACTCCGCCTTGGTCAGGTGCGCGATGATCTGCGCCAGCGTGGTCTTGCCCGTGCCCGGTGGTCCCCAGAATATCAGCGAGCCGATATCGTCGCGCTCAATCTGCGTGCGCAGCGGCTTGCCCGGCTGCGACCAGATGCTCCTGCCCGACAAATTCGTCCAGCGTGCGCGGACGCATGCGGTCGGCCAGCGGCCGGGTGCGGTCGCCAGGGCCTGCTCGTAACTCGGATGCGAACAGCCCCATAAGAACTTTCACCACAGAGGCACAGAGCCACAGAGAAAAACAATAAATCCTAAGATCTTTTCCTGTCGTGTCGTTCTCTCCGTGCCTCGGTGTCTCTGTGGTGAATTCTCACTGTTTCTGCCTCGCCACTTCGTAGAGTACGATACTCGCCGCCACTCCGGCGTTCAGCGACTCCACCTGCGGCGAATGCGGAATGGCGATGACTTCGTCCATCTCGGTGATCAAGTCCCGAGGCACTCCCGCGCCTTCGCTCCCGATAAAGATGGCCAGTGGCCCGGACAGCTTCGCTTCATCCAGCCGAACCCCCTTGTGCGACGAAGTTGCGACCAGACGCAAGCCAAGTTCCCGCATGCGGCCAAGCGCCTCTTCCAGCTTCGCCCGCGCAATCGGCAGCCGGAATACCGATCCGGCCGAAGCGCGAATCACCTTGGAGTTGAATAGCCCACTGTTCCCTCGCCCAGAATCACGCCGCCCGCTCCGAAAGCTTCCGCCGATCGCAGAATCGTGCCCAGATTCCCCGGATCCTGAATTCCGGCAATCGCCAGAATCGGGCCGGCACTCGCTCTGGCCAGCACATCCTCCAGCGAAAATTCTTTGCACCGCACCAGCGCGGCGACGCCCTGCGGCGTCTCGCTGGGGACGGCGCTGGCGAACAGCTTATTCGGCAGCAGCAGAGTCTCGACATGGTTGGCGATCTGCGGCAGCAAGCGCTGCGCTTTCGCTTCCGCCACGCCGCTAAAAAATACCGCGCGGAACTTCAGCCCGCTGCGCAGCGCTTCTTCTACAATCCGCACGCCCTCAATGGCGCAATAGGCCGTCGGATGTAAGCTCACCCTGCGCGAAGGCCCGCCGCAGCTCCTTGACCAGGGCATTATGGTGCCCCTCAATGTGGCGCAAGCGGCCCGGCATCCGCACCGTCTTGGCCATCTGTTTCACGTCACCGTCCGCCAGAATCATACCCGTTCCCCTCGGTTTGTGGCGGCGGCTCGTGTTATGTTAAGTTTCGCGGTTAACAGCAAGCAGCGGAAGGGAATAGAGTGCGCGCGGAAATTGTCAAAATAAGCAGCGAGAAGCCGGAGGCGTCGCTCGTGCGGTATGCGGCCGATCAGATTCGTTCTGGCGAAGTGCTGGGCATGCCGACCGACACGTTCTACGGGTTGGCGGCCGACCCCTACAATTTGCGCGCGGTGGATCGCGTGTATGACATCAAGTCACGCTCACGCCACAAACCATTGTCGCTGCTGATCGAGAGCGTCGACCAGGCCGAGGAAATGGCCCAGCCTCTGCCCGAAGAGTTCTACGCATTGGCACGCCGCTTCTGGCCAGGGCCGCTCACCCTTATCGTGAAGGCCTCTTCCAGCTTGCCGCTCAAGGTTACCGCCAACACCGGCAACGTCGCGCTGCGCGTGCCCAACTCGCAGATTCCGCTGGCGGTGGTGCAGGCCGCGAAGATCCCCATCACCGCAACCTCGGCGAACTTAAGCGGGGAATCGGAGTGCACTACGGCACAGGCGGTCCGCGATCAGCTGCAAGGCCGGATCTCGATCATCGTGGACGGCGGCACTTCGCCTCGCGAAGTAGCCTCCACCATCGTGGACCTCACCGATGAGGAAGCTCGCTGGCGCGTTATCCGCGAAGGTGCCATTCCCGCGCAGGAGATTTCTCAGTTCTTCGCGCAAGGATGATGAACCCCGCAGTTCCACCGCCGCGCCGCAGTCACTGGCTGTTGTGGATGTTGCTGCTGGCTGCTGGCGGCGGCCGTTTGCCTCGGTCTTATTTCCGCCGGAATTCTTCGTGACGCCGGCCTTGAGGAGCTTCACTCCGCCGACGCCATTGTCGTTTTCGGCGCCGCCGAGTATTCCGGGCGTCCCTCCCCGGTCTACCGTGCCCGCCTGGACCACGCCTTCGCGCTTTATCAAAGCGGCCTGGCGCCGGTCGTCATCACCACCGGCGGCTCCGGCGGCGACCCCAGCCACAACGAAGGCCAGGTCGGCCACGATTACCTGATGCACCTCGGCATTCCCGAAGCCAACCTCATCGCGGAGACTCAAGGCTCCGATACCGCCGAGTCCGCCAAGCGAGTGGGCGTGATCATGCGCGCCAACGGCATGCGCAGCTGCCTGGCGGTCAGTGACGCGTACCACGTCTTCCGCATCCGCAAGTTGCTGGAGCATGAAGGGATCGAGGTCTTCGTGGCGCCCCGTCCCGATTCTCGCCCCCATTCGAAGCGGAGCGCGCCTTGGCCGTGCTGCGCGAAGCCACCAGCTATTTGTTTTGGAGAATGCACATCCCGGCGTGACGACCCTGTCATCCCGAGCGCAACCGCGCCTCAGGGCGCGGCGGAGTTGAAAGCCTACCCTGAGCGAAGTCGAAGGGGACCCCTCCCCGTGCAATCGACAATCAATTGAAAATCGGCAGTTCCTACCAACCCATTCGCTTCCGCAGCTCCGTGATATGGGCCGCGTGATGCCGGCCATGCCAGGAATCGAGCGCCAGGTTTTTCTCCAGCGGCATGAGTCCTAACTCCGGGTGGTTGAAGCTGCGCTTCCGATCGTTGGGCTGCATAGTGCGCAGCAGTTGGACGAAGCGGCCATGCAGCGAATTCCAGAAGCGTCAGCGAGAGTTCCAGCGGAGTCGACTGGACATCGGGTAATTTCGCCCAGAGATCCTCGGCGTAAGGCTTGATGGTCGGCTGATCTTCGGTCAAAGCCAGCTTGAAGCGGATGTACGCATTCATGTGGCTTTCTGGTACATGATGGATTACTTGCCGCACCGTCCATCCGCCTTCGCGATATGGGGTTTCGATTTGCTGCGGCGAAAGGCCGTGGATTGCCGCGCGGAGCGCCGCCGGGGCGCGCTCGATATCATCAATCAGCCTCGCTCGCTGTTCCGGGGTAGGCGGGCCGTCGTAGGTAAACTTGCCGATGGGATAGCGCGGATCGTTCATCATCGCCTCCAAATGTTTGGATGATAGATGATGTTCGGGCTTGGAAGACGCAGAAAGAAAACCTGGGTGAGCCTACTGCAACAGCGCCAGAATCCGTACGGGCGCACCCGAGCCGCCTTCCAGCTTCATGGGAGCGACCACCACAATCGCTCCCTTGGCGGGAACGCGATCCAGGTTGGCCACGTTTTCCAGGTGGTAGATGCTGTGGGGCAGCGTGTATTGATGCACCTCAAATTCCTTGGACGGACCGTAATCGATGCTCAACGATCAATGCCGAGGCCAGATCGGCGGCCTCAATCAGGAATTTCGCGGCATCCATCGAACAGCCTGTAAGTGCATGACGCCCTTGGCGTCGGCATCGCGGTAAGCCTTGACCATCGAGCGAGCCTCCCAGCGGCTGTCGACGATCACCACAGCGCCGAACGGAATCCGCCCGTTGGCGTGCTCCGAGCCGGCGACGTCGGCGACGGAAATCTTATAGTCCGGATTGTCGACGCTTGCCGAACATCGACGACCACGAGCCGGCGCTACGAGGTGTTCGTGGTACTGGTCGACTGTCGACAGGCCGGCGGCAAAGTGGGCGGGAGCATCGAGACCAGCCGAAGTGTGGCAAGGAAATGTAAGGTGCAAAGTACCTGCCTTCGCAACCGCGTCGAGAATCTTTGCGTGATAACCGGCGCTGCGGGATCGAACTTGGGAACCTGGTTGTTGATGGTGTGGGTGAGGTCGATGACCGCGCCGAAGCCGCCGGGCCGAGCCGCCTGCGAATGGTGCTGCTGGGCAAAGAGGAACAGCGCCAGCAGCAACACGTAACCGGTGACCATGGTCCGAATCTTCATTAGGTTCTGGTTTTCTCTCGTTTCGATTGGTTCCCGGATGCGTCAGGCAAACCCAACTAACATTCTTGGATGCGGTTCTTGATATTGGAGGCGCTGTTTAAGATTGTCTACGACGGCGCTCGCGGCGGCAAGGAACCGGCGGACATGCCCGCCGGGAAGAATCACAAAACAAGTAAGTTGCCAGTCAAAGTTACAAAATACGATGAAGTCCAAGGGGATGCGGGCCGCGCATTCGCAGACTCCTGCACCCGGCTTGAACGCCGCCGCTAGACGAGCAACCAGGCGACGCCGACCGCCACCAGCGTACTGAGGAAATCGACCGAATCATTGTTCAGCAGCCCGCGCCTTTCCAGCCACGCGCCCATGTAACTGTCGGCGACGGTGCCGGCCACGGCCGCAGTCACGGCAATGCCCGTCCATCTCCAGGGCAGCAAGCGGGCGATGGCACACACGAGGCTGACTACAACCGCCGCGGCAATCCCGGCAAGGGTTCCGGCCGCGCTTACGCCGCCATCCGTGCCTGCCGGAACCCACTCCCAGGTCGTGATAAGGCGCGATTTTTCGCTGCTGGCCTGCCCCACCTCACTGGAAACTGTGTCGGCGGCCGCTTCGAAAAGCGCGGCGGCCATGGCAAGCAGGTAAATCGCGTGCCCACCCCTGAGGGGTTCGAGCAGCGCACAGGCGGCGGCCACGCCCAGGTTGGCCAGAACCTGCGATGCTCTCCTGCCTTCCCGTTTTCTGCCGTCCCCAAATTGTGTTTTTGTGGGTAACCCGAAGCGCAGTCGGTATCCAGGTCATGCGACACCGAGAC
>CAVZMC010000028.1:0-29612 GCA_963776125.1 uncultured Acidobacteriaceae bacterium
TTCCCCCCACTTGGCCTGCATGATGCCTTGGGAAGAATGCTCGGGGCCGAGCAGAGCGTGCCCAATTTCGTGCGCGATGACCCGGCCCAGCATCATGTCCCGGAAGTATTCCGACGGTGTCGGAAGTTCCTGCAGGTATTGCATTTGCACGAGGGCAAGATCCCCAATGGCGTAGCCGGAGGCCTCCGATGAGGCATGGACGCCCTTCAACTTCACGCTGTCAACAATTCTCAGGCGTAGGTCCGAGGGCGTCAGCGGCGTGGCGCAGGCGGAGTCGGCAGACTCGGCGCGGGCCGTGACGGGGCAGTCATGCCATTCCAGATAGACCCCTGCCTTCGCATAGATTTTTGCCGCTTCGCTTTCGGCAAACCTCAGCTTGTTTGCGGAAATCCCGGCCTTGTTATCGACGCGCACCGACATCTTCAAATCGGCAGAGCGAATCTCCGGGTCCCCCTTGGCCGCCGAGTTCCTGGCGGTTCCCACCCAGAAGGTCATCAGCATCGCGAGCCCTGCCACTGCGATCCTGGTTGACGAACCATTCTTCCCCTCGCCGTACTATCGCTGGACTTCCTGCCTTGTTTGCTTTGGTCATGGCGCCACCTCCGCGGTCTCCCCGCCGCTGCGCCGCCCATCACTATCACGCCGATCAAAATCCACTTTCCATAACCTCCGTGTGAAGCAGTAAAGGTTCCCTCACCCCCAGCGCTAGGAGACTTCGGTGCAAGTTCTTCAGCCTTGGCCGGAGCTGGCTCGGCGCTCGCCGGAGCAACTTCCGCTTTGGCGAGCGTCACTTCGTTCTTCGGCGGCACCGGCGCAATCTTGACGGGAGCCGTCGTGAATTTCTCAGCCGCGCCCTTCGCCGGAACGACTTCGAAATTTCCGGTCAGCGCCTCAGGCTTCGTTGGAACGTCTTCCCGAACAGCGCCGCTCTCGCTCAGCTTCTGCGTACTGATAATTCCCGCCCGCGCCTGATCCTTCATCGCCGTAATGCGGAGCGAAACCGGGCCAGGACTGCTATTCCACTGCATGCCCGAAACGGTCGCCCGGCCGTCGGCGTCAGTAGTCACGATCTCGCTCCGCAGCCCCGAGTTGAAGACGCCGCTCGGTCCGGTTTCCGGCAGCCGAAAACTCACTACCGCATTCGCCACTGGCTTGCCGCCTTCGTCGGTCACCAGAACCGTTACGCCGCGGGTAGCCTTGGTCCCAGGGCGATATTCCGCACCCTCGCCTTCAACCACCTTCAGCTGCAAACTAGTAGCGCCGTTCAGAGCGACCGCCCAGGCGAGTGCGCAGCACAGCAGCGCGCGCCATCGCCATCCTCCCGTATGTGCCACGTACTATACGTGCCACCAGGTCCGGGATATTCTCATGGAAGCGTCTTTACCTGGAACTCGAAACCCCAGGTTGCCGTCTCCAGGAGCAAGATGCGGTGGGCTTTACTCTCGGCCATGCTCGGAATCGCGGCAATCGCCCAGGCTCAATTCGACCCCGTCTTCCGAGTCAGCACCGACCTGGTTGTCGTCGACACTCAGGTTGTCAGCAAGAAAACAGGCCGGACCATCGGCGCGCTGAAACGAGAGGATTTCATCCTAATCGAAGACGGCGCAAGGCAGGACATCGCCTTCTTCAGCCAGAACGAACTCCCGCTCTCCATCGTTTTCTTATTCGATCTGACCGACAGCGTGCGGCCGGTCCTCAAGCCGTTGGCAGCCGGTGCGCTCGACGCTCTCCATCACTTGAAGCCTGAAGACGAGACCGCAGTGATGGTATACGCAGCCTCCACCCAAGTCCTACAAGACTTCACCACCGATCGTGCCGCAACGGTCGCCGCCATTCAAAAAGCCAGCGAAATGCACAGCGATGAAGCCGCCTTCTTCAACGAGGGCGTTTACCACGCCACCGTTCAGGCGAACAAAGCCGCCAACCCGAGCAGCCGCCGCGTGATCGTCTGGCTTACCGACAACGTACCGAACGTCCCGTCGGAGTTCATGCGCAAACGCTTCGGATCGAGCGTACCGGCCGGAACGCTGCACACTGAAAGCGATGCATTCCAGAAACTATTCGAAACCGGCACGGTCGTATCCTCTCTTGTGGAACGAAGCGCTATGTCCGACTTCTTTCTCGTTGTACAGAAGAAGAATCCGCTGTTGGCCGCCGGCCGCATGCACGGTGGTGGTCCCGAGGGTCGGAGCCTTCGTCGCCGGCCGCGAATTTGTCGGCATGCTCTTTGGCGTGGGATGCAAGCCGCGGGCGTGTAACCAGGTTCTCCACAGTCTGGGCATACCGCAAGCTGACGCGGATCGCTACGAAGAATGGGTCAACCTGGGCGGGTCGGTCGCCTATGTCTGTTGCGACGACGTCGACCGCGTGCAGGAGGCGTGTGAGATTTTGGAGGATGCAGGAGCCGAGGAAGTCTCCTGGCTGGATGAAGCCGACGTCTACGCCGAATTCGGCGCTTTACGGGAAGCTTGCTGAAAGCACGGGCGAGGCGCTGCACCCCCTCAGAAATCTCTATCGTCCTTGTCGTCTTCGTCCCGCTTCTTGCCGTAGCGCAAGGCGGCGCCCACTCCCAGGGTCATGAATCCAATGGGAGGCACTAACAAGACCAGCACGCCACGGTTGATGGCCCGCTGCCCATCCTTGGCGACGCTGCGCGCCGTGCTGTAACACATGGCGCAGCCCTGGCCGAGCGCTGGGGCCGCATACAGCGCCATAAACAAAGCGAGAGTGGCGAGCCGCGGCTTCATCGGACTCCTAAGTAAAGAATGCGAAACGCATCCGCAAAAAAGATAAACATCAGGCACAGGCAGCCCGACACCGCGACCATCATCGCCCACTTCATGGCGGCGATCTCATACTTCAAGTGCATGAAGTAGCCGATAATCAGCGCCGACTTGATCACCGAAAGGACCATCAGCACTTCCAGCATGCGCACCGGCTGAAACACCTGATTGTAGGCCAGCACGACTTCAACCGCGGTCAGTATCAGTAGGGCAAGCCATACCCACAAATACTGCGCTTTGCCTTCATCATGCGTGGCTGCGACGTCGTGCATTGTAGAATCCCCTCCCGTTTAAACGACTCTGGTGGACATCAAATACACCAGTGGAAAAATGAACATCCACACCAGATCGACAAAGTGCCAGTACAGCCCGGCGATCTCCACATCATGCGCATCGTAATCTTTCGGCTTGAGGAACAGGATGACCGCCGAGACAATCGCGCCGATCAACAACACGTGGGCGCCAACGTGAAACACGTTGTCCGCCGGGGTTCCCAGCCAGGCGGCCAGCCACAGCGCCAGCAAGATCGGCAAGAACTTCTTACGCAGCGATACCACCCCCAGATAGATCACGCCAATCGTGACGTGCAGCATGTGCATGCCAGTCAGGGTGAAAAACGTCCCGCCAAATTGCGGCACGTTCGCGGCCCAGGGATTCTTGAACGGCGTCATGCCGGCGTCGATCAGGCGGCTCCACTCGAGAGCGTGCAGCACGATGAAGGCGGCGCCAAACAACATGGTGAACAGCATCCAGTTGCGTGTCCAGGCACGATCGCCGCGGCGTGCCGCCAGCACTCCCAGCACCATGGTCAGCGAACTGGAGAGCAGGCAGCCCGTCATCACGGTCGCGTTGTAGATGCTCTCCTTGCCAAACGGAGTGGGCCAGCCCGGCGTGGAAATGCGTCCGTAGCTGTAGGCAAACAGCAGAGCGCCGAAGGTAAGCGAGTCGGAGAGCAGGAACAACCACATCCCGATCTTCTTGGAATAAGTGCCGAACAGCGACGGCTCATAGATCTCAACCGCCCCGTGCTGCACCGCAACGTCAGCCATGTTTTTCGGTCTCCCGTGTGGAGCGGACACTCCGGTCCGCTTGATCTACCGCATGAACCAAAGCAAAGCAAGAATGTAAATCCACAGCAACGCCATGAAATGCCAGTACCAGGCAGTGATGTCAATCACCATGCGCCGCGCCGGCCATGGCTTGTGCTGCAGCGTGCTGGCTCCGGCATAGGACATCGCGATCAGCCCACCCGTTAGATGGACGGCATGCGCCGCCGTAAGCAGATAAAAAAACGAACTGCTGGGATTGGTCGCCAGATAGAATCCCCGCGCCGCCAATTCCTGCCAGGCCATCCATTGACCCACCAGGAATCCCAGCCCCAGCAAAATGCTGGTTCCGAGCCATGGAAAATAACGCTCTCGACCCAGTGACACTCCCGGAATGGACTCCACCGGCGCCAGAGCCGCCTGCCGCGTAATCTGCCGCCGCGCCAATTCCATGGTCACGCTGCTCAGCACAAGCAGTAACGTGTTCAACAGCAACATGCCGAGCGGAAGGCTCGCGGTCAGCCAGTCGCGAGCATAAGTATTGGTGCGTCCATCAAATGTCGGCAGCCCTTGGCGAAAAATGTAAGCGCTGGTGAAGGAAACGAACAGCATGGTGATGGAAACACCCGCCACCGCCAGCCCCAGCCGAGCGCGGCGCAACTGCGCCCCATAGTTAGGAGCGCTATCACCGCCACGGCCGAAGTCGTCGCCACCCGAGGCGGGCGGGTGCGTGCCGCCCGCCCCGCGCCCGGTTTCAGGCTCGCGAATCGAAATTGGAGGGTTCCAGGTCGCCATGATTCGTATCGTGTGGCCGCGGGCGCCTCACTTGTGCTCTTTCAACGGTGCCCTTCTAGTGCGTCGTCACCGTCACCGGATCCGTTTGCATAATGTAATCCTTGGCCGCTCCGGGCACGCTGTACTCATACGGCCCGTGATAAACCACCGGCGTATGCCCGCCAAAGTTGTCGTGCGGCGGAGGCGTCGCCGTGGTCCATTCCAGGGTCGTCGCTTCCCACGGATTGTCGCTGGCCTTCGGTCCCTTCCACATGCTCCAGAACAGGTTGATCAGGAAAATGAACTGCGCACTGATGGTAATAATCGCCGCGTACGTGATGAACGTATTCAGCGGAATCAGGTTGTGCAGATAGTTGAGTTCGGTGAACTGCGAATAACGCCGCGGCTGCCCCGCCATTCCCAGCCAGTGCATCGGCATGAAGATGCAGTAGGCGCCGATCAGCGTGATGAAGAAATGGATCTTGCCCCACGGCTCGTTCATCATGCGGCCGAACATCTTCGGGAACCAGTAATAGGTCGCCGCAAAAATCCCAAAGATCGCCGCCACTCCCATGATCAAGTGGAAGTGCGCCACCACAAAGGCGGTGTCGTGCAAAGGTATGTCCAACACCGGTTGCGCCAGGAACGGTCCGCTCAATCCGCCCGAAACAAACAGCGAAACGAACCCAATCGCGAACAGCATGGGCGTATGAAAACGCACCTTTCCGTGATAAATCGTCCCCAGCCAGTTGAATGTCTTGATCGCCGACGGGACTCCGATCGCCATGGTCATGATGGAAAACGCGAATGCGGAGTAAGGGCTCATTCCGCTCATGAACATGTGATGGCCCCAGACCATGAATCCCAGGAAGCCAATCGCCATGATCGCGTAGACCATCGCCCGGTAGCCGAAGATTGGTTTGCGCGAGAACGTGGAGAGGACCTGCGAAGCCACGCCCATGCCCGGCAGAATCGCGATATAAACTTCGGGATGTCCGAAGAACCAGAACAAGTGTTGCCAGAGCAGCGGCGATCCGCCCTTGTGACCCATGATCTGGCCATTGACCACCACCAGCGGGATATAAAAGCTGGTTCCGAGATTACGGTCCAACAGCAGCAGAATGCCCGCCGATAGCAAAACGCCGAACGCCAGCAGCCCCAAAATTGCCGTGATGAACCATGCCCAAACCGTCAGCGGCATGCGCATCATGGTCATGCCTTTGGCGCGCATATCGAGCGTGGTGGTGATGAAGTTCAGCGCGCCCATCAGCGACGCAATACAAAAGATGGCGATGCTGGTAATCCATAAATCCGCGCCCAATTGTTCCCCCGGCCCGGAATTGGTGAGCGCGCTCAAGGGCGCGTACCCCGTCCAGCCGTGCAGCGGAGGGCCTCCGGTCACAAAAAACGCCGCCAGAATCACCACAAACGCGAGGAACGTAGTCCAAAACGACAGCATGTTCAGCACCGGAAACGCCATGTCCGGCGCCCCGATCTGAATGGGTAGAAAGTAGTTGCCAAACCCGCCCTGCGGCGCCGTGGTCAGCACGAAGAAAACCATGATGGTGCCGTGCATGGTCAGCAGGCTGAGGTAGGTTTCTGGCTTGATCTCGCCGATTAGCGGCAGCACCGCCCCCGGCCAGATCATGTGGATGCGCATCAGCAGCGACAAAAACATCCCGACAAACACCGCCGTCAGCGCCAGAAAGTAATATTGAAGCCCGATGACCTTATGGTCTAGGCTGAAAACATACTTGCGAATGAATCCTTGCGGGGCCCCATGGCCGTGAGCATCGTTTCCGTGAGCGTCCTGGGCAACCATGTTATTGTTTCTCCGCCTCCCGTGCCGCCAGCCATTTGTCGAAATCCTCCTGGCTGACCACTTTCAACATGCCGTGCATCTTGTAATGTCCCAGCCCGCACAGTTCCGCGCAGGCAATTTCGTAGTCCCCAATTTCGGTGGGCGTGAAGTGCATGTGAATTTCGAGTCCGGGCACCGCATCCTGCTTGAAGCGCATGGACGGCACAAAAAAACTGTGAATCACATCAATGGCGCGCTCCCGCAGGTCCACTTCCCGCCCCACCGGCAAATACATCGTCCCCGTCACCACGTCGTCCTTGGACGCGGGATCGGTAGTATCCAATCCGATCGCGGCTTCATTCCCCGCGGAAGGATCAATCAGCTTGGGATCGGTGGCGCCAAATTTCCCGTCCGGCCCGGGATAGCGGAAGTACCAGGCGAACTGCATGCCCGTCACCTCCACCGGAACCGATCCCGGCTTCGCCGCCGCAAACCGCTCCGCCGCCCAAACGTGGCTCCCCATCAGATTTAGCCCAATAAAAAGCACCGCCGTCAGCGTGGTCCAAACAATCTCCAGCGTGGTGTTGCCGTGCGAATAACGCACCTTCTCGGATGCGGGACGTTCGCGGTACTTCCACACCAGGTAGCCAAGCGCCATCTGCGCCACCACAAACACGACTCCCATGATGAGATATGTAAGGGCGAACTGGCTGTCGATGAATTGCGCCGAGGTCGAAGCGCCGTGCGGCAGCCACCAGGTTTTTGCGGCAAAGAAATACGTGCTGATCAGAGTGATCAGCCAGATAACCACCAAAAGTGCCAAGCCCATTTACCAGACCCTCCACAGGTCAGGATGCGAGCATCGCCGCTAATGCTCCAAGGCGGAACTCACGGCTGGCCGCAAAGTCTATCACAGCTTACTGTGAGTCGCGCAAGCCGGATGTTGAGAGAAGCGTTTCACGGAAAAATGGATCCGCTGCGACAACCGGCCGCGCCGCCACGCTAAAATCCCCACATGCCCAAGAAGCCCGCCCGCCACAGCGACACTCCCTACCTCCGCCAGCTGAAAAACCAATGTTTCGTCTGCGGCCAGGGCAACCCCGGCGGCATGCATCTCAAGTTCACCCAAAACAAAACGCATGACGGTTACGTCTGCCGCTTCCGCCTGGACGACCGTTTCACCGGCCCTCCCGGCCATTGCCACGGCGGCATCATCGCCACCATCCTGGACGAAGCCATGGGCAAGGTGAACCGTCTGCGCGACGTGGTGGCCGTGACCGCGCAAATGACGGTGGACTACCTCAAGCCTGTCCCGCTGAACCAGCCGCTGCGCGTCGAGTCACGCGAGGTCAGCGTCTCAGGTCGCCGCCACACCAATCAGGCCGAGATCTTGAATCGAAAAGGGGAAGTGCTGGCCCGGAGCCGCGGCACATTCATCGCCATCGACCCTCGCCGCATGTTCGCCAAGTACGTGGACAACTGAAACTTTCGAACCGGCCTCCAGCGGGCTGTGGAAAAAGTCGCCGTGGCAGTCGAAATTGGGCTGCACAAGTTGGGTGGCGCTTGATTTTGGGCGCGCCTGACTCTAGGTGGAACTTGCCGTTGGGTGGTGGAGCGACTCACCGCTGCGATAGGCAGCTTACTCTTGGAAGGGCTTTAGCCGCTGCGGGTACTGCCGCAACGCCAATTGCATCTTTGCACAGCCTGCTTCAGACAGCAGCCCAAAAGTAATGTTGACAAAAGCACTGTAATATAGGAATCCTATATTCATCATGCCGAATCCCATTCGCTCCAAAATCGCCCGCGGCAGCGCCGAACTGGTTATCCTGTCGCTGCTCGAAGAGCAGCCGCTCTATGGCTTTGAAATCTCCAAACGCATCGCGGAACGCACCGGCGGTGCGCTGCACTTCACCCTAGCCTCGCTCTATCCCATGCTCTACGGCCTGGAAAAACGCAAATGGATCGCCGGCAAATGGCAAGCCAACGAAGCCGGCCGCGACCGCCGCTACTACAGCCTGACCCCGGCAGGCAAAAAGCAACTGGCGCCGCTGCGGCAGGAATGGCGCGGCTTTTTCAAAGCGCTTGACCAGTTAGCGGGGGTGAACCATGCCTGATTGGAATGCGCTAGTTCGCGAGCGACTGAATTTATCCGAACTCTCGCCGGCGCAGCAGGAGGAAATTATCGCCGAACTGTCGAGCCATCTCGACGATCTTTACCGCGAATTCCGCGAACAGGGAAAGAGCGAATCGGAAGCCGCTGCCCAAGCTCTCGGCGACGTCCCAAATTGGCGCGGCCTGGCGAAAAGCATTCGTCGCGGCAAACGCGAGGAGGGAATGATCAACGACCGGACCAAACATCTTTGGCTGCCTGGATTAGCGAGCGTCACCGCGACGCTCGTCCTAACGCATCTGCTGCTCTTCCGCATACTGCCGTTTATCGTTCCGAACCCTCGGGCGTGGCTTTCCGGTCCGCACGGAGCGACTGAATTCCATCTTCTCACCCTGGCGCCGTGGTTGCTCAGCGGCGCTGTGGGTGCTTTTCTTTCCCGCCAAGCCGGCGGAGAACGCTTCGCACGGCTGGCTTCCGGAATTTTCCCTGTCGCTGTAATCCTCGCCGCGATCTTCGAACAAACCTTCGACACGGGGGCTCCCTGGCCATTCCTGGCACTGAGCGGCTGGATGCCCGCAATGAGGTGCGGGCAAGCGGCGGCCCTCCTGCTCGGAGCTTTGCCGTTCTTGCTCCGCCGGAAGCACACGCACTCCGAGGTCAGCCATGCCTAATTGGACCGAATTGCTCCGCGAGAGACTCGACCTCGGAGGCCTCTCTCCGCAGCAGCAAGAAGAAACCGTCGCCGAACTCGCCGGCCATCTAGACGAACTGTTCGACGAGTATCGCGCGCAAGGGCTAAACGAATCCGATGCCGTTGCGCGTACCCTCGGCGAAGTGCCCGACTGGCGCGCATTGGCGAAAACCATTCAGAGTGCAAAACGCGAGGAGGGTAACATGAACAACCGCACCAAGCATTTCTGGCTGCCGGGGTTGGTGAGCCTGACCGCCGCCAACCTAATACTGATGATCCTGATACGCCTTGGCCTGCAGCCGCATGTCTATAACATGCGTCAAACCGCGATGACTGTCTATTTTCCGTGGCTGGCTGCTCTGCCGCTCTGCGGCGCCCTGGGAGCTTATTTGTCCCGCCGCACAGGGGGAGGACGCTTCGCCCGCGTGGCCGCTGGCTTATTTCCCGCCGGAATTTTCTTGGCCATTTTTGGCGTCATCCTTCTGGTTTCTAGCATCCTCGGAACCAACCGTTTCTTCCGTCTTTCGGCGTTGGCAATCGCGGTTGGTGTTTGGACACTTCTTCCCGGGGCGTCCCTACTGTTGGGAGCCTTGCCGTTCTTAAGCCGGCGCAGGCTTGAAGAAGCCTAAGTTTCGTCCCGGATCGACAGGCGCCTGCGTGGCGGCCAAACGCCCCACTACGGCCCCACCCCGCCGGTGTGGCAGTCGCTGCAGTTCACCTGGGTCATGTCGCCCAGGTCGATAGGATGTTGAAAGGTCAACTTGGGCGCGGCGGATAAGCTCACTCCGCCTTCCTGCTGCGACATCACAGTGTGGCAAGAATCGCAATCCTTGCTGATCACTTTTCCCTCCGGGCTCACGTGCTGGCCGTCGTGGCAGCGGAAACAGCCGTTGAAGTAAAAATGTCCCAGGTTGTTGGGATGGGTCTGCCAGTTCAGCTTCATCTCCGGGAAGGTTGTTCTTTGAAAAATCTGTTGCACTTCCCCAATCGCGTTGCGGATTTCGAGCTGCTTGCTTTTCGCCACCTCAGGGTACTTGCTCTCATAAAACCCTTCGATGTCGTGCGCAATGCCTTGTAGCGCGGCCGGGGTGGTGTCGTATTTTCCCGTTAGCGCGGCTACCGCCTGCTGCTTGATGTAGGGCAGGGAAGCGTCCAATTTGCGCGCCAGCAGCGATTCGTCCACTGCCTGGTCCGGCGGCTTATAAATGTGCGACGGCCGATTGTGGCAATCGATGCAATCCATGCGGTGCTTTTCGGCCTTCGCAATCTGCTCCTTGGATAGCTTGGAATCCTGCGCATAATATTCGGTGACCCGGCCCTGCAAGTCGGTGACATGGATGTATTCGACAACCTGGCGCTGCTCGTCGGCCGCGACATAGTCAATCTTGTTGCCGATATTCATGTGCCAATGAATGCCCTCGGGCGCGCCGGTAGCGGGATCGCCGCCGCCGGTTTTGATCAGCAGGCGAACTTGCCGGGGAGTGTTGGTCTCATCGCTCGCGTAATGGGTGAACACCTTGAGCTGCGCTCCATAGAACTTGTTCGGCCAGTGGCACTGCTCGCAGGTATCCTGCGCCGGGCGCAGGTTTTGCACCGGCGTCGGAATGGGCCGGGGATAAGTGTTGAAAGCCGCGGCAAACACCTGGCGTGCGCCGGAAAGCTTGGACTTCACATACCAGGAAGCGCCCGAGCCCACATGACATTGCGCGCACGTCACCCGCGCGTGCGGCGAAAGCTTGTAAGCGGTGTACTCCGGATGCATTACGGTGTGGCACGTTAGTCCGCAAAATTGGACGGAGTCGGTGTATTCGTAAGCCTTGTAGCTGCCCACCGAACTCACCAGCACGAAGACCACCAGAAATGTCCCGAAGGACATGACCGCGCTGCGCTGGGCGGCATCGTTGAGGTCGATGCGCGGGTAAGGCGCCAGGTCTTCCGGCAGCCCCGCCGCTTTTCTGCGCCGCGCCCGCCACGCCCCAAAACCCATCAACACCAGACCGCAGATCAAGAACCCAGGCGCCACCATATAAGCCAGGATTCCTATGTATGGGCTGGCGCCTTTGCCCAGCAGGTCAATGACGAAAAAAATCAGGATGTTCGCCGAGCTGACCAGCGACAAAGCGATGCCGGCCATGCTGATGGGATTGCGCAGCAGCCGCCGCAATCGCGTCCAATGGCTGCGTTCGCCGGCAGTGGTGGGATCGGGGCTCATTTTTCTTCCTTCTTCTCTGGGTTCTTCTCCGGCGGCTCCGCCTCTGCGGTCGCGCCTTCCGCGCTGTGCGCGGTCTCCGGCGATTCCGTTTCGCTACTTTCAGGAGCCGGCCCCAGAGCCAGCACGGTATCCAGATCCAACGGATGTTCGGCGCGATAGTGTTCCAACGGAACCTGCCCATCCCACCAGGCCCAGTTCATGGGATAGGCATCCGGGTCGAAGAAGACCTGGTAGAAATGCCAGATCACAATCGCCATGGTGGCCAGCACGGCCTCGTAGAAATGCACCGCCGTGGCCACGTCCAGCCACCAGCGCGGCAGATGATTGCCAACCGGCACCGCCGCCCACAACATGACCCCGGTTACCGCCATCACAATCGTGCCCCAGATCAAGGCCCAATACTCGATCTTCTCCGCGTAGGTGAAGCGGCCGAAGGCGGGCTTCCGAGGAGACAGGCCTAGATGATAGCGCAGGTTTTCCCACAGTCCGCGCGCATCGCCGATGAGGGGCCAAAGATCGCGTATCATTTGCCGCCCTTCGGCGCGAAATGCGACATAACCGAGATGATAAAGGCCGGCTACGATCAAAACCGAGCCCGCAATGCGATGCACGATGCCGCGCAGATTCTCGCTCATTCCCAGCGCCAGATACTTGAATGCGGAATCCGGAAACTTGAGGGCGAAGCCCGTGATCACCAGAACCGTGAAACTGATAAACAGGACGCTATGCTGAATGCGCTGGCCGCGGTCCATGCGGGTAACGGTTCGCGGGCCCATCCGCTGGCGCAGGCGGACCGTCTTGAACCTCCACAGAATGAAGTTGTGGGCCAGCATGAAGCCGATCACCACGAAAATGAACACCACGTAGAAGCGCGCCACCCAGCGCACCACCACGCTGCCCGCATCGCCCGACAACGGAGCGTTGACATGCACTTTCGCGGCGACAAACTTTTCCGTCGCGCCCCGGTGGCACTGCCCGCAGGTGTTCACCAAATTGGCGGGATTGATGCTGGACCGTGGATCGCTCGGTGGCAGGATGTTGTGCGTGCCGTGACAGCTGGCGCAGTTGGCCACGACGGTGGAACCGCGCTGCGATGCCAGCCCGTGATAGCTCGCCAGGTAAGTGGACACGCGGCTCCCGGCGAAACCGAATTCGTCCGACAGCCGGACACCCTCGTGGCACCGGGCGCAGGTGTTCTCCGCCAGGTTCAGCGAGGAAACCGAAGAACTGGGGTCGGTGTGCGACTTGATGGAGTGGATGCCGTGGCAGTCGGTGCACACCGGCGCCTGCCATTCGCCTCGCGCAATCGCTTGCCCGTGAATGCTCTGGTCGAAGGCCTGCTCGACCGTGCCATGGCACTTGCCGCATGTGGCTGGCACGTTGAACTTGAAAATCGACGACTTGGGGTCCCGGGCGGAAAGGATGTCGTGTACGCCATGGCAGTCGGTGCAGACCGCGGCCTTCTCCACGCCGTTGGCCACCGCGCGCCCGTGCACGCTGGCTTGGTACGCGGTAAACGGCTGGGTGCTGCCGCCGTCCGCCTCCATCACCAGCTTTTGGTTGTGACAGCTGCCGCAAGTCGCCGGGATATTGGCGTGATTGGTGCGTGACTTCGGGTCCGTCGAAGCCAGCAGTTCGTGCGGACCGCCATGGCAATCGACGCACCCGGCGACGGCATCGCCATTCTTCTGCTTGGTCTTGGCGTGGAAGCTGCCCTCGTATGCCGTCTGCTCATCGCTGTGACAGGTGGCGCAGGAGATTCTGGCGGGCGTGTTGGCGTGCGGCGCGGTCTTTACATCCGTGTGGCAGTCGACGCAGGAAAACATCCCGCCATGCGTCGAGTTCTTGAATTTATCGGGATCGACAAACAAACTGGCCGGCTGCCCATTGGCGCCGGTGGTGCTGAGGCTGGCATCGCCATGGCAGGCCAGGCACTCTTCATTCGTAGGCTTTTGCGCGGCCGCGGAACCTGTCCCCATCAGCAGGAGCGAGAGGAGGGTTCCTACGACCGCTGCGCCATTCACAGCCGGCTTACTTTCATTTGCCAAGTTGGCGAATGTAGGTAACGAGGTCCTTGATTTCCGCTTCTTTCAAGCTCTTCCCATACGCCGGCATCTTGTTCTTGCCGTTGGTAATGATGCCGGCGAGCTGCGCATCCGTTAGCTTCTGGATCTCGGCCGACGCAAAATCGTGCGCTCCCATGCTTTTTCCGGCCGGGGTGGCGCCCTTGCCGTCGGCGCCATGGCACATCGCGCACTTTGCCTTGTAGGTGGCCGCCGCGTCGGCCGCGGCTGGGGTGCTCCACAACGCCAAACCCGCTGCCAAGACCGCCAGCGCCAAACCATGAACCACATTGATTCTTACGCTCGCCATTGGATTCTCCTAGTGACTTGGTTTCGGGATCTTGCGACCCGAACTGTATTCACTTCTTAGCCACCGATCATACGCCAGAGCACCGCTCAAGCTTCCGCAAAATCAAAAACTGTATTCAATCGAGGCGGCCAGGTAGTGCGCCCGGTACGAAGGCTGATCGGCCCCCAGGAATAGATAGCGCGCCGCGCTGGTATCGCCCACGACAAAAAACGGATAGTACGGGCTGGGTGTCCCAATCAGCGGACTGGTGCAGCCCGGCACCGGCGTTCCCGTCAAACCGCTTACGCAGCCCATGTACGGAGTGATGGGCGTCGTCTGATAGTCGCTCGAATCAAACTGTTCATAGCGGTACTCAATCTTCGGCGTAAACCTGGGCGTCAGCTTGTACTTAAACACGGCGACGATCTCATGCTGCCGGTTGGTGGTCTCCGGATACGGCACCGCCGCGTTGGTTCCCGTGAGCAGAAATTCGTCCACGCCGGTGGTGATCGTCGAGTCGCCCAGCGGGAAGCTGTTGACGTTGCCTTTGCCCGCGGAAAGCGAGTAGTACATATTCAGGTAGGCTTTCTTGCCCATGTGCGCGTCGAAGCCGGCGCTGTAGATATTCACATGATCAATGGCGGAGCTGGCCCAATCGTTGTTGGCGCTGTCGCATCCGTCAGCGGAGACGCTACAGTTCAAGGGCGGCGTGCCCGCGCCGCTTCCCGGAACGCGGTAGCGCGAGGTCATCGACTTGTAATAGTGCTCCCAGGAATAGTCGACGAACAGAGAAACCGAGTTGGTCAGTGTGAAGTCGCCGTCAAAGCCGGCGTCGTAGCTCAGGTCCTTTTGCACGCCGTAGGAATAGTAGGGAATGTAATTCCCGGCAACGAAGTTCAGCGGTGTGGGGCTGTTCACCCCCCCGGCATGGTTGTAGTCGTCCTGCGAAGTGCCGGCAAATCCGGAAATAGTCAGGCGGTCGGTAACGTCGTAGTCGAGGTCGATGTTGCTCCGATTACGGGTGCGTTGCGCTTCATCAAAGCGTCGGCTCCAGATGCTGTCATTGGTAATTCCGCCGGAAGTAATCTGCGCATTAGCATCCACGTAGCTGTCGGGCACCCGGTCGGAGTAGTCGTAGGAGGCCCGCAGGGACAGGTTTTTCACCAGCTGGGCGTCGACCGCCGCGATGAATCCGTTCTCCAGCGAGTGGGCCACGTCGCGGTCGGTGCGATCCATGATTTCGCCTTCATACCCGGCTTTGAGCGAGCTCTTGCGCGCGAAATACCAGTTGCCCGTGATCTCGACATCCTGCTTGTTGTAGGCGTAGGGTGTGTTGTTTGTAGGACTGGCGAGGTTGGGTGCCGAGATGTCGCCTTCGACCGGGGTCAGGCTCAGCACCGGCGTGTTGTTGATGTAGTCGAAATCGCGGTAGCCGCCCTTGATCTCGAACTGCTTGCCGATCTTCTGCACCAGGGTGTAATTCATCGCGATGGTCTGCTTTTGCCCGTTCAGACTGGCCGCGGGCAAGGCCGCGGTTTGTGCTTCCAGCAGCGAGTTCGAAGTGTAGGGAATGAAGCCGTCGTTCTGATGCAGCCAACCCGCGTTCACGCTGGCCAGCAGCCGCAGGGTCTTATCCAGCCCGAACGATCCGGCGAAGGTGACGTAATCGGCGCGGTTATCAGGATACAGCGCGGCGCGCCCGGTCGCCGGTCCTTGCGTCGCCGCGGTGCAACCGGTCGGCGAAACGCAGTCGCTGGTGCGGAACGGATTGTCGAAGATTACCGATTGAACGTTTTCCTCAAAGATCGATCCCAGATATCCCAGCTGTACGCCCCATCGTTGCGTCGCCCGTTCCGCCATGACCTTGATGGTGTTCGAGAAGTAATCGATGGGCTCGGGAATTTCTGTGCCATACCCACTCGTCAGCGACGCGCTCGGGCTCGAGTTGAACAGCTCTCCCATCGGTCGGTTGCCCGATTCATGTTCGCGCATGAACGAGGCTTGCAGGTCCCAATCCGGCGCGAAGTCATAGCCGAACAGGACCGTTCCCGCCCGGCGGTAGGTGGCCAGGTTCAGCAAGTTCATGCCGGGCACCAGCTGCGTCTGGATCGTGCTGGGCAGGGAAGTCGAGGAGGAAATCGCCTGCAGCGCACTCTTGGTGAGCAGAGGAATGGACCACACTCCCGGAGCCGTTTGGGTGTAGACCGTGCGAGCTGTGTTCGAGTAGATATGCGGAATTTCGTCGTAGCGGAACTGAATCTTGAACTTGTTCCATGCGCCGAAGGTTCCCAGATAGCTCTGGTCGCGATAGACCGCGCGGTCCGACTGCAGGTCCATAAAGTATTTCGACCCGTAAAGATCATCGTCGGTCAGGCGGAAGCGCGTCACAAAGAATCCGTCGCGCAGGTCGCCGTACTCGTTCAGCTTTGAAGTTTCCAGATTCGGGGTGAATGGCAAGTCAGGCCGCCCATAGACGTCGCCCCAAAGCGTCTGACTGCCCGCTTCCACCGTACCGTGCAGCGGGTTCGATTGGTCCTGAGCGCGGCTCGCCACCGGGAAAAGCAGGAGCGCGAGTGCCGCAAGTGCCGTCGTTGCCGTCGTTCTGGTCATCGCTTCTCCTCTCAACGCAGAAATGCATCTCCCGAAGGATCATTCGAGCCGTGAATCTTCGAATGACAGTTGGTGCAACCCCGGTTGAAATTCTTGATCGAGCTTAGCGGCTGCGGCTGCGTGGGATGGCGGCTGGAGTCGTGGCAGCTGTCGCACACCCGCGGCATCCGCACTTTTAGCAGGTCGGGATTGTTGGTCCCGTGCGGCTCATGGCAATTGGCGCAATTCTCCAGCACCGGCGGATGCTCGAACAGGAACGGGCCGCGCCGCTCCGCATGGCAGCTGTAGCAGTTCTCATTGATCGAACTCTGGATCAGCTGGCTCGGGTTCGGGCTGCCGTGCGGATTGTGGCAGCTGGTGCAGGTGACTTTGCCCTCGCGATACGGCATGTGCGACGACCGTTGCAATTGCGCCCGCCGCATCTGATGGCATTGCAGGCAGAGTTCCGGTTCGGGCAGATGCGTACCCACATGCGTGGTCAGCGGCTCGCCGAAGCGTGTCTGCTGCTGCATCGCCTCATAACGCTCCGCCGGACTGCCGTAGTGAATCTGGTGGCAATCGACGCAAGCCATGCCCCGCGATTCGTGTGGACTGGCCCGCCAGAACATCTGATTGCCCTTGGAGTGGCAGGAGAGGCAGGCTTCGTTCTTTTCCTCCGCGGTGTTGTGCGAATCGGGAGTGAAGCGAACCGCAATCGTGTCCTTGCCGCCGCCGGCGTCCACGTGCGCCTTGCCCGGCCCGTGGCAGGATTCGCAGCCGAGCGCCTCAGGCCCAGACTTGGCGCGCGCCATGGCATTGCCCATGATGGTGTGCACAAAACTCTTCTGCTGCTCGGCATGGCAAGTGACGCAAACCTCGGTGCCCACATAGTCGCCATCCCCTTTGGCGGGAGTCGGGGCCGGGGCCGGAGAGGCGGCTGCGGGCGGGGTTGCGGCGGCTGCCGGCTTGCCGTTCGCGTCCGTGGCGGTTTGCGTCTGGGCTGGCGCGACGCTCCGGATGCCGAGCGCAAAGAAGAGAAGAATCAGCGTAAACCCCAGTTTGCGTTTCACGGTCTTCCTTTCGCGAACACCTTCGCACCCCGCCCGCAAGTCGAGCGAGGGCTGGGTGAGCTTCTCAATTGCACTCGTCCGGCCAATTCCTGCACCAGACCCCAGGGCTCGATCCCCAAAACTTCGGCGAAACACGTGCTTGTTTTCTGGTAAATCGGGTTCTGAGTTTCCTCAGGATCGACAAAGTCCTAGGGAAACCCTAGCGATTCTCTCCACTCGTTACTTAGCTACTAAGCGAAAGCCCCCGAGCGTTCCAGCTCCACTTCGGAACACCCATTCTCAATCTTCCTCGTCCCATAGTCGGTCGGGCTCATCCCTCGATAGGAACGCAAAAAGTACAAAAAGTTAAGAGAGCAAACCACAATTTACACTGGACCATAACCGCAACGCACGACATCGCCGGTCGCGCTGCGAAGATTTTTCAGCATCCAACTGCGTGTGAGCACTATTGCACACTTCGGCTCGAAACCCCTAGCGAAAAGCTGCCGATCTCAGTATCGGCCGCGATGCCTGCCCCGCGAACAAAAAAACTACTGCCCCATCTCGGGCGCTATTTCAAAGCGGGACATTCCCAAATTCTTGTCAAACGGCTCCAGCTTTTTGCGGGCTCGCAACCTTCTGCGCTTCCAGCCGGGCGATTTCTTTCCGCAGCCAGCTCTTAAGGGCTTCCTCTAACTCGGCTTGCGTGCCGGCGCGATAAAAATGTTCAATCGTGTCTCCGCTTTCGGTCAGCGGAATGTGACGGCAGGGAACCCGCTGGGCTTTCTGGTCCTCGGGAACGAACTGCATCAAGGCGCATTCGCTGCAAGGAATCGTGCGCGCGGGATCGCCCAGGTTCAAACAGGTAGGCGAATCTTCGAAGATGAACGGCGGACGCCACGGAGTGCGCGGAGAGCGCCCATAACCACCGTCTTCCACGAATTTCAACTCAAAGCGAAGAAGGTCGAGCGTATCGTCGATTTCTGCCATATGCCAGCCTCTTTGTCTAGCTTCGCAAGAAATCACGGCTTAGCCCTAGGACTAACGTCACGCTCGAATGTGATTGAAATCACGTTCGACGAATCGTCGGTTTCCGTCCGCGGAGTGCCGCGGAGAAACCTTCGATTCGCAGCAAAACGGCCAAACCCGAACGCCTCGCACGTTGTAAGATAAAGAATTGCACAGGTTCGTGGGCGATGAGCAACGCGCCCACTCTTCACGACCCGGGAAAGAGCCCACTTATGTCGCAAAACAACGGAACTCCCACCAGCCTCCGCCTAAAAACCGGTCTCGCCGAAATGCTCAAAGGCGGCGTCATTATGGACGTGACCAACGCCGAGCAGGCCGTCATTGCCGAAAAAGCCGGCGCCGTCTCCGTCATGGCCCTCGAGCGCGTGCCCGCGCAGATCCGCGCCGAGGGCGGCGTCGCCCGCATGGCCTCACCCAAGAAGATCCGCGAGATCATGGCTGCGGTGTCCATCCCGGTAATGGCTAAATGCCGCATCGGCCACTTCGCCGAAGCCCAAATCCTGCAAGAGCTCGGCGTGGATTACGTCGATGAATCGGAAGTGCTCACGCCCGCCGACGAAGCCCATCACGTCGACAAGCACGCCTTCAAGGTTCCTTTCGTCTGCGGAGCGCGCAATTTAGGCGAAGCCCTGCGCCGCATCGCCGAAGGCGCCGCCATGATCCGCACCAAGGGCGAAGCCGGAACCGGCGACGTGGTCCACGCCGTCAAGCACATCCGCCAGATCGTGCAGGAGATGAAAATCCTCACCGTGCTCAGCGAAGAGGAACTTTACGCCAAAGCCAAAGAGCATCAGGCGCCGTATGAGCTGATCAAGCTGGTCGCGAAAGAAGGGAAGCTGCCGGTGCCGAATTTTTCCGCCGGTGGCATTGCCACGCCCGCCGATGCCGCGCTGGTCATGCAACTCGGCGCCGAAGCCGTCTTTGTCGGCAGCGGCATCTTTATGAAGGATTCGACTACCTTCGCCGACCCGGCCGAAGCGGAGAAGCGCGCGCGCGCCATCGTCAAGGCGGCGACCCACTTCAACGACCCTAAAGTATTACTTGAAGTCAGCGAAGACCTGATTGGCGCGATGAAAGGCTTGGCCATCGCCGCGCTGGACGAAGCCCACTTGCTGCAAACGCGGGGGTGGTGAGGCCCACACCGCGAACTCGTCGGATCATGTGTTCTCCCAATTTGGCACCTTGGCGCGGAGATTGTGAGCCATAGCCTTGCCATCTTCGGTTCAGCCACGAAACACTGCTCTCAGCAGTTACGGTCAATCAAGTTTGCCCCGTGATACCCGCAAAATTAGGCCGAAAAGAGAAAAAGGCGCGGAGTGATCCGCGCCTTCCTTGAACAGCCTCTATTATTAGAGTAGCAAATTGGGAGGGGTAAATGAGACATGCTTTATAACTTTATTGTGCCCACGGATTCAATGAGTTAGGTCAAAACGGAGGGGCTAGGGGGCTTGACAAGTTTTGGGTGATTGCACCGGAAGTGGTGCACAAGGGCTGAAAGGCGGAAAGGCTGAGTTGCGCCAGAGCGATCCCAGGTTTCCGGGTTCTAGGTTTCTGGAATTGGAACCAGGTTTCGTCTGCAACATCGCAGCCGAATACTACGCGCCGTGAACCTTGCGCAATAGAGCGGCAGCTTACGAATTGTGCGGAAGGTTCTGCAATCCAGAGTTCGCATCGTCCGGCAGGAACTGCGGAAGCCCGAAATCGTAAAAGAAGTGGGGATCCAAAAACAGAGTCATCGCAGAAATCGCGTCATTCGTAAGCGTGAGTACGTGAATGGAGTGCGCATTCCAGCGTTTGTCTGCGCCGGAAAACTCATAGACGGCAAAAGCCGGCTGCCTGTTCGCGGATGTCGGCACCAAATGGAGGCCACCACAGGTCTTCCATGCCGCAGCAAAGAATGTTCCGATGACCTCTCGCCCAATAAACCACTGCAGCCACGGCGGCATGACGGCGGTTGCATCATCCTTGAGTAAAGCCACGAAACCGTCTACATCGTGCCCTTCCCAAGCCTGCAGATAGCGCCCTAGGAGCCTTTGCTGGGCTGGATTTGTCTGGGACTCAAGCGACGGCCGGGGGTCAGAGTAGCGATGTGAGAGCGTCTCGCGCGCTCGCTGCAATGCACTGTTGATGGATGCGGTGGAACCGCCGAGCAGAGCTGCTGCTTCAGCAGATGCCCACCCGAGGACATCACAGAGCATGAGCGCAGCGCGCTGGCGAGGTGGCAACTGCTGAATGGCGGCGACAAACGCGAGCTGCACGGACTCCCGCGCAGTATAACGCGCCTCAGGATTCGGCGCGGCGTCGGCGAAGTCATCGAGGTTTGAGTCCGGGTAGGGTTCGAGCCAGGGCACGTCGAGCGCAGGGCCACCTTCCAGCTTCGGCGGGCCGGCGGGGCCAAGCTGGTCGGGCAGGTATCGCTGCTGGTGCTTGCGGCCTTCGAGCGCATTGAGGCAAGCATTGGTGGCGATGCGGTAAAGCCAGGCGCGAAACGATCCGCGCTCATCGGAGCTGCCCGCCTCGAAGTTCGAGAAACTACGCCAGGCACGCAAATAGGTCTCCTGCACGGCGTCTTCGGCTTCGTGGAGAGAGCCAAGCATGCGGTAGCAATGCAATTTGATTTCCCGGCGGAACGGTTCGGCGAGCCGTTCGAAGGTCTGGTTTTCTCCGAGATTGGCAGGTTCGATCGCCATTGCGTTCGATTGTAAACCTCGCGTGGCCGGAGTCGTCGGACCAGGTGATGACCCCGCCCACGGGACGGTCGATCCTCTCGCTCCTTCCGTCCAAAGACAATTTCATTGCTGCGATTAACTTTCTCATCACGACCCCTCGCATTCTCTGATGGCGCGGCAACGTGAGTGCAGCGGCGCCAGGTCAAAATCTTCAATGCGCCTTTTCCTTAGGGTTGGGGGATCCCTTGCCAGTCGCGATCAGGCTCTTTAAACTGCCGCGGATATATCTGCCCCAAGCGTCGGAACAGACGCTGTAGCACTCGTAGGCGGGGACAAGGCCCTCGTGGGTGAAGTGAATCTCCGTTTGATCGCCCGTCCTGGAGATCTCGAAAACAACTTTGGTGCCTTTCCACTCGGTCTTGTCCTCAGTGAAGTTGAAGTAGTTGTCAGTGACGAGCCAGGCGATTCGCTTGTCGGACACGAACTCCACGAGCTTCATGGTGCATGTGTGGAGGTTCTGGTAGTGGTACCTGAACTCGTCGCCGACCTTGGCGGTGCTGCCTTCAATCTCTTCCGACCACCACCCGCGCACGTTCCGGATAGCCTCGAATGCTTCTTTCGGCGATTGGTCGACTGAAATGGTTGCCGTGTAGTTTTGATTCGACATGGTTCCTCCTCGGTTTTGAAGATTCGGCTGACTGATTGCCTTATGCCTGCGACGCACTTGAGCGCGGTCTACGCGAATGCGTCAGGCTGATTCTTGCCCGTTGTGATCAGATTGCGCAGATTGCCGTCGACTAACGCTCCCCAGGCGCCCGAGCAGCCGCCGAAACACTCGAAGGCAGGAACCAGGCCAACATGCGTAAAGCGGAGCTCGGTCTTGCCATCCTTTCTGGCGATCTCGAAGACAATGTCAGTGCCGATCCATTCGGCCCTGTCTTTGACAAAGGTCAGTTCGGCGTCCACAACATGCCACACCACCTTCTCGCCGGGAACGAATTCCGTCACTTGCTGTGTGGACTTGTGCATGTTCTTGTAGCGGTATGTGAATTCGGCGCCAAGCCTGCCAGTATCGCCGTCGACTTCCCCCGACCACCAGCCGCGGACGTTGTTGACTGCCTTGAAAACTTCTTCTGGAGATTGATCAACCGTGAATGACGTTGTGAAGCCCTGCTTTTTCATGGCTCGCTCCTCCTTTTCTTATTGTTGAAGTTGAGTGTTGGCCGCTCCTACCGAGCCGCCGCACTTTGCGGCACGAAACCTGCGTACTGGCGCTCGAACTCCTTGGCAACGCCGCTGCGCCAGCCTGCGGAGATGGATTGCGATGCTGGGTCTGGGAAGATGTCCTCTTCCTCGTCCTCCAGCCCGTTGAAGATGCCCTGAGCGACGGACTGAGGCGAAGCCTTCGGGATCTCGAAGCCGCGGGTCATGTCGGTGTCGACGGGACCCAAGAAGACGCCGTGGACTTTCACTCCCTCACTTGCCAGCAGCGCCCTCAGGGACTGCGTCATGCTTAACGCGGCAGCCTTCGAGATCGCGTAGCTGGGCGTAAGCGGCAACGGGGCGAGCGCCATCAGCGACAGGTTGTTGACCATGGCTCCTTTGGAGCGCTTGAGCATCGGCAGGAACGCCCGGGAGACTCTGTACAGGCCAAAGAAATTGACGGCGAGGGCTTGCTCGATGACGGCCAGATCACTCAGATCGTCATAGGGAGCGATTCCGGAGTTGTTGATGAGGACGTCGAGGCTGCTGACCTGGCGGACTGCCTGCTCGATCTGCTCTGCGTCGGTCACGTCGAGCATCAGCGGTGTTACGCGCTCGTCGGTGATGTCGAGCGTTCCACGAGTTCCTGCGTACACCCTCTTTGCTCCGCGCTGGAGGGCTTCCTGGACGAGTGCACGGCCGATGCCGCGATTGGCGCCGGTAATCAAGACTGTTTTCTGTGCGATGTTCATGATGATCTCCTTTTGGGGCTGACCTTCGCCGGCCCGATCTTGCCTCTCTACTGGGTAAAACCGGCGGGGGTGCCAAAACTCATCGGTGACAGGCAGATTTTTTCTTTTTGACCGGTTTTCCTACGCGACAATTACCGGATTTACTGTAGTTTCAGGAACATCCATATCGCGGTTTGTGAATCAGATCGGCCGTCAAACTCCAGCCAACATACGAACGGTCACCTGAAATCGGGGGCTGGCTGTAGATGATCAAGACGTTGTACCTGGTTCCGAGCGGCTGATGGGCGGCTGGTAGTTGAGGCTACCATGAGGCCGGGCGCGGTTGTAGTAGTCGGTCCAGGGAGCGAGGCATAGGTTGCGTTGGTCGGAGTCGGGCCAGTGGGTGGCGTAGGCCCACTCGCGGAGAGCGGTCTGGATAAAGCGTTCGGCTTTGCCGTTAGTCTGAGGCGAGTAAGGGCGGGTGTGGCGGTGCTTCAGGCCCATCTGCTGGCAAGCGCGGTGGAACTGATGGGCGCGGTAACTGCTGCCGTTGTCGGTGAGCAAAGCGCGGACGCGGATGCCGTGGCGAGCGAAGAAGTCGACGGCATCGCGCAGAAAAGCGATGGTGGTGTCGGTTTTCTGATCGGGCAAGATCTGGGTGAAAGCCATGCGGGAGTGATCGTCGACGGCGACGTGCAGAGCCTGCCATCCGGGATGCTTGTGTTGGCCGCGGCGGCGGCCGTCGCCCCGCCAAGACACTTGCTGGAAGCGGGTTAGGCCCTTGATATCGAGATGGAGCAGGTCGCCGGGAGCGGGATGTTCGTAGCGCACGACGGGCGGGGCGGGATGCAGATCGCGCCAGCGACTGAGACGAGCACGGCGCAGAATGCGGCTGATGGAGGCGGGACTGACGGCGGTACAACGCGCGATCTCGTAGCCGGGAGTGTAGCTGCGGCGTAGTTGCACCGCCCGTTCCACTACCCGTTGCACCAAAAGCTCTCGACTGCGGAAGCTCAGTCGGGCATTCTTGTGGATGTCCATTCGATCGCACCTCGGAAACTGGATTGCTCGTCACAATCAGCTTCTCTGGTCCCGTTCGAATGGACAACGTGTTGAAAGATCACAGGTGGCCCGCCTTTACGGGGTTTGGCTTTGCAAAGGTGGGGCGCGAGAATGTTTGCTCATCACAGTCGCTTTTTGCAAGCAGTGTTAGCTTCGCCTACATTCTCTCGCGTTTCAGGCCGGCAATATGGCGCCCACCGTTCTGAAGAAATGAGGATGTTACGAAACTCCTCTTTCGCCCCTGCGGGGCTGTCTCATATTCCACTTATACCCAGGGCTTACGCCCTGGGCTGCATTCTTGCGCCGCTTCGCGGCTGTGACTCGCCGGGTTTACGCCACTACTTAAGGTGAGCACCGAGTTTTGTAACAACCTCAAAGCCACAAAGGATGGGGCAACCTCAGTTAAACTGAAGCCGGGAAAGATCAAGACCTAAGACCTAAGGGTGTGCCAGCCCGCTCCGCCGGGTTCCGGCCCGGAGGAAGGGTTCACAATTCTGGAGGTGACCGAAAACGGTTCAGCTCCCGTGTCAAAGCAACGTTAAGGTAGGAGAGAGGTGTAGACCTGCGTACCTACCAACCCGAACACCATTGCTCTATGCCATCCGCGACAGCGGAGAAGACCAATAGGTCTTTTTGCACGGTGACCAGTATCACAGACAGTACCTCGCTATGGCGGTATCACAACCTTGACGTTTACACTCTTCGAATCCCCCCAGGACTTTGGTGGCGAAACCATAGGCCAGGTTACTAAGTCATAAGAAGGAAGGTTCACCTATGCGCAAATGCTTGTTTCTGATTATTCTCTTTGGTCTCCCCTTGCTAGTCGCGGCTCAGGAGACACCAAAGGTAGAAGTGTTTGGAGGTTATCAATTCACCCACATCGCTGGAGAGAACTTCAACGGTTGGAACGCATCGGTTACGGGCAATGCCAACAAATGGTTGGGCATCGCGGGCGACTTCAGCGGTAGTTACAAGTCGATCAGCGGGGTGTCGGTAAACGTCTACAGCTATACCTTCGGTCCAGTGATCTCGTTGAACCACAATGGGAAGTTCAACCCCTTTGTGCATGCCTTGTTTGGAGGTGCACACCTGGGCGCATCCCTGGCGGGAGTAGGATCCGGCGGGACAACTGGTTTCACGATGATGGCGGGGGCGGCGCCGACGCCAAGCTAGCCCGCACCTCGCGGTACGCATTTTTCAGGCCGACTGGGTCTACTACCGCTTTCAGGAGTCGGAGGAAGCGACGACGTAAGACTCTCCACGGGACTCTGTGTTTCGTTTTTAGGACGGCAGAGAACGCATGCCGAATCGCCACAGCGGAAATGAGGGCGAGTCGAAAAGCAGGCAAGACTGCTTCCAACATCAGGCCTATTTAGCCGCTCGACCCCTCGGGCGGCTTTTTTCGCTGGTGTGGCGCACCTTTGCGGTTTTGGTTTTTGCAACGGTGCGCGCGAAGATGTTTGCCCGTCCCAGTAGGTTCGTCCCGATTCACTGCTATGTCCCTCGCGCCTGCCCTTGCGAAGAACGCAAGGATGGGGCACCCGCAGTAAGGTTCCCCGGGTGATGGCGCCCTTCAGGTTTAACCTATGGCGCCTGCACAACCGTTAACGATTCCGCAATCGCGGGGACCGCGGTCCGAGCCGACCATCGCTGTCGGCATTTTCGTGGCGGCATCCAGGCTGAACACGTGGATCGCGTTATCGCTTCCGCTCGCAACCAGCCACTGTCCGCTGGGGTCAACCGCCAATGAAACGAGAACAGATGTCGAAAAAGGGAGAGCCGTTTAGCGAAGTCAGTGCGCCGGTATTGGCATCCACGCTGAACCCCAATATGCCGCCGGGACGGTCCGGCGGATGCGTAGAGGAATCTTCCGCTCGGATCAAACGTCGCGTTGTAGGTAGCCACGCCCGGCAGAAACGGAGCCCCCGGCATCGCGATTAACTTTCCGGTTGTGGCATCAACATTCCAGGCCAGAATGCCGTTGGCCGCCACTCCCGTGCTCGCGTAGAGGAACGTCCCCGAGGGATGGACTACGAAGCCTGTAGCTTCGGCGCTCGACGTGGGCGAAAACGGCGACCCGGGAACGGGGGCGAGCGCCCCGGTGGTGGCATCGATGGAGTATCCAGAAACACTCATTAAGGGCGGGGAAACGGGCACACCTGCTGGGCTGATGTCTTCGGTGTACAGGAACTGCCCCGACGGGTGCACGAGCACAAATAACGGCAGTCGATTAGCCGGGAACGGCGAACCCGATACCCCTGAGAGTGCGCCGGAGCCGGGATCAACCGCAAGGGCTCCAATCCCTTGCGCCACCACGCCGACGAACGAGTTGCTCCCGTAGTAAAGGCTCGTTCCGCTGGAATTCGTGGCTAGGGCACCCGGGGCGCTCAGAGGACACCACCCCGCAGATCGGGTCAACCTGCACGAAACCGCCCGCCGGCGTCGGCACACCAGTCTTCGAATCGATCGAGAAAGTACTGATGCCAGGCGCCGCCGAGTCCCCCGCTGGAGACATACAAAAACTTGGCGTCGGGGCGTACCGCAAGTGTATAGGACGTCTCAGTCAGGGTAAACTTGATGTAGCGCTCAGAGTCCCGGTGGACGGATCCAGTGTAAAACTCAAAAGCTCAGAGGTAAAGCTTGGCGGATTTACGATGGTCGCGATGGAATAGAGAACTGGGCCGGGATGCTTGAGGTACTGGAGGCGGGAATTGGGAAGACCCTCCACCGCAACCTAGCATTGTCACAAGAACAGGGATACTAACGAAGCGCCAAATACGCGGGTTCGCCATTTCGAATACTCCCGTTTGAACGCATTGGCACGAAAGTTTACACCGGGTCTTGTCATTTTGTCACCCGGTGTTCTCGTCCGGTGGTGGACTGTTTTGAGAATCGGGAGACCTGGGTTAGGCGCCCCGTCGAGTTATAAAATGAGAGGGCATACCTTGACCCGAGATGTAGGCACCCAGCACAATTCTCCATGAAGAAAAACATCTACCTCGGGAAATCGGCGGGATGGGGTCAAACATACCAAGAATTCTGACCTGGGGGGCCGGCGCGGGGTAAACAAGAAGATTCGCCGCGGCATGAAGGCGGAAGCCCGTTGGGGCAGAAGCTGCGTAGCGGAGCCTGGGAGAGAAGGCCGCCTGCGATGCGGCTCGAACTGCGCAGTAGCAAAGTCAAAGCCCCCACTCTAGTCGCAAAGAACGCGACTAGAATTGGGCCACCCGGCGGGTGTTGAAAGCTCCAAGAAATAGCGAACTATCGCACGCCGGGGCGTACCATTGCTCGAAGCGCGAGCGCTCTTCTGCTCGGAATGGTAGGCACTTATGAAACGGATTGTGATTGCTATTTGTTTCGGCTTGGTCGCCGGGGGGATTTGCGCGGCGATTACATTCTCCAGCGGCATCTTATGAAGTTCACGGCTGTCTCTTTGGTGTGGATATTGCTGAATCGCACGGTGATGGGTTTTGTGATCGGCGCCTCTGGGCTCGAAACTGCATTGGGCGTGGAACGGCATCCTCGTGGGGCTGGTGGTGGGATCGATTTTCTCCTATTTCCTCTATATGACTGTGGGAGGGACCATCCCCATCAGTCCCATTGGCAACGCGTTTTTCGGGCTGATGATCGAGTTCTTCACCACCGTGGTCTTCAAGCAGCCGGCGTTTCCGCCCACGCGGACGATAGAACACGCCGCCGCGGCGTAGGCTTGCGCCGAAGTGGCAGGCGTGTCCGTGTGGGCAAATACCTCTCAGATTCAGCGCCTTGACGAATTCCCACGGCGCGTTGCGGGCCTTCGTTGAAGGCCACGGTAGACATTGATCACGAAGACAATCGCGCCCAGTCCGGCGATTGCTCCTAGCTGTTCGGGAGCGGGAAGGGGCGGTGTCGCGGAACATGACCGATTGCTCCCACTCCATGATTACCAGAATGACGCCGACGATGGTCACGGCAAAATGCACCCGATTCAGCGAATCGTCGAAGTGGATGCGGTAGTTGTCGATCATCCACCTGTAAAGCCCGGCGTACAGCGCAAAGGGAATTGCCGCTGTCAACGCCAGCCATCCGAAGCGCACCAAACGCATTCGCCCGCCGAGCGGCACCGGATCTTTAAACGAAGGCGTATTTGCAACAATAGAGACGAACCCGCCCACCGCGAACCCTGCCGCCGCAATGCCAAATTGCATGACCGGAGATTTTGGCCAGCCGAAATTATCCCCTCCACGCTCCACTCTCCGACGGGACGGACTCGAGGGGAAGATTGCGACAACTTCATCGCGCGTGAATGCCCGTATGACGTTCCACACGAAAACGATCTCGCCAAATATGGCGGCGGCAATCAGCATTCGATCCGGGAAGCCGGCGATATCGAAGGGATGCAAGATTCCTATTGCGCCAGCCAGCAGGCAGCATAGAGAACTCCACACGCTTTGCCGATATCCCAAACGATCTTCCAGCTTGCAGGTGGTGAGCCGCCGCACCAGATAATGCTCCAGATAGAAGAGCACCATGATCGCGAACGCAATGCCGAGATAAACCGTCAAATCCTGCATGCGCGCGAACCAAACGGATCGCGGGCCGGGATAGTGATGGCCGGCGACGCACTGGCCGCACACCCGGCGCCGATAAAGCTGGAAGCGCAGGAATTCGGAACCGGGTTTCGGGAAGGAGATCCTTCGACCATGTAGTTCCGGATGGCTCCCGCCAACGCCGTCTTCATTTCTCCTCGCAAGCGCCAAATGCCGGTGTCGTCATCGTCATCCACAAATTGTCAGCGAAGCCAGGAGAGAAACTCCCGGCAAAAGCAGGGCGGCTCTTACGAAGGTAATGGAGGTCGCGCGGGTCTCGCGGTTTCGAACCTGCGAGCCAACCCACCGAACCCACATCCATTAGAATTGAATTGCCAACGACCAAGCACGAACGACCAGCGACGAACAACCAACGACTGCTATGCCGTGAAATTCGTGTTCTGGCCCTGCAAGGCGATTTCGACGCCCACTGCCGCCGGCTCGAAGAGCTGGGCGCCGATGTTGTGCTCGTCAAGAAGCCCGAGCAGCTCGATGAAATTGACGGCCTGGTCATCCCCGGCGGCGAATCGGGGACGTTTCTCAAGCTGCTGGGGGAAGCCGGATTCGCCAAGCTAAAGGAATTTGTCCGCCGAAAACCAACGTTTGGTACCTGCGCCGGCGCCATCCTACTTGCTACGGAAGTCGAGAATCCGCGACAAGCTGGCCTGGGCGCGCTCGATATCGACATCCGCCGCAACGCCTACGGCCGCCAGATCGACAGTTCCATCCGCGAAGGTAAGTTTGGCAATGATCCCATTGAGATGGTCTTCATCCGCGCTCCGAAAATTTCGCGTGTAGGGTCGGGCGTAGAAGTACTCGCCACTGAAGGCAACGACCCCGTCGCGGTGCGGCAGGGTAGAGTGATGGCTGCGACCTTTCATCCGGAGCTTTCCGAGGACATGCGGGTGCACCAGGCGTTCTTAGATATGGTCGAGAACGGCCG
>CAVZMC010000029.1:0-23780 GCA_963776125.1 uncultured Acidobacteriaceae bacterium
GATTCACGACGAGCGCCGGATTCTGCCGAATTCGTGTTTCTCCATCGAACCCGGCATCTATTTGCCGGAGTTTGGCGTGCGCAGCGAAGTCAATGTTCTGGTGCGGCCCAACGCCGCTGAAGTGACGGGTAAAATTCAACGGGAGATTGTGATCATCTGAATGGCAAATTCTTCGACCCCTAAGCGGACTGAAGCGTCGCAAGCTGGTTCGGTGATGGCGATAGTCGCGCCGGCAGTGGGCTGGCTGATTCCGGGCGCGGGACACCTCATTCAGAAGCGGTGGATTCGTGGCCTGCTGCTCATGGCCTCCATCGTCGCCATGTTCGTTCTCGGGATTCTTATGGAAGGGCGAGTGTACCGTCCCAACAGCGGCGACATTCTCGACATCCTGGGATTCGTGGGCGACGTCGGCGCCGGCGGATTGTATGTGGTGAGCCGAGCTCTGGATTGGGGACAAGGCGCGATTTCCCACGCCACGGCGGATTATGGCACTAAGTACATTATCGTCGCCGGCCTGCTGAACTTCATCAGCGTGGCCGACGCTTACCACATTGCCATTGGAAAGAAGTCATGATCCTGACCGCTGTCATTCCATTCGCAATCGTTCTAGCGCCTTCGCACTTCACCGCCGCGCTGGTGTTTGCGTTCTTTGCGTCGATTGTGTTCGGGATAACGCAACGCAACAACCTTCGCGAACAGGTCCGCTACGGGCTGTACTGCTTCGCAATGTTCGTTGGTGGGGTTATGGTGGCGGGCTGGGCGATGTGGTTGTTGAGGAGATAAGAGAAAGCTGTCAGCTGCTTTTCACCCTTCCCACACGAACGCATCAAATACCCGCTGAGTATCGAAGCCGAGACGGCGATAGAGGGCTACGGCATTTGCGTTGGCTTCGGTGACGGTCAGGGACAGCGCCGAAAAATTGCGCTGCCGAAGATTGGCAGTCGAAGCTGCCAGCAATGACTCGCCAATTTTGTGCGAGCGGTACTCCGGCAGAACGCATACCTGGGTGACGTGACCCACGTCGTGGCGAACCCGCGAGCAAAGGATCAATCCCGCCAGGCTTCGCGCACGCTTGTGCACCGCTACGAACGAAGACTCGGGATCGAAAACGCCGCATCCCGGAAAACGCACAATGTTGTTCAAGAAACGCAGCGAACCGCTCAGGCTGCGGTACTGGTCGTTGATGTCGGAGTCCACGTGGCCGCGATACGCGGTGGTAATGACCGCTGCCGCCGCCTGATAATCCTGCTCGGTCCAGCGCCGGATTTCGATTTCCGCGTCCATGGGCGCGGCCGGACGCGGCGCCGAGGCCAGCGGCAAGACCATGAAAAGCCGCGCGTGGCGGCGAAAACCCTGCTCCACGAAAGCCCCCGCCACGGCGCCCGTCTCGTGCAACAGCAATTGCGCCTCGATGCGATGAATCCCCGGCGACTGTTGCAAGGTCTCGATCACGTGCAGCAACAGGCGAGATTCGACTTCCAGGGGGCCGGGCAATCCGCCGTTGCCGGCCACGTAGAGGTCGCCGATGACGCCCTTACTACCCTCATAGACAAAAAATGAATAGCCGCAAATGCGCCCGCGTTCAATCGCGGCGTAGCCGGGCAAGATTTTGGCGTCGGCGTAGCGCAGGATCATGTCGGCCGAACCGCTGTAGTCCCAGGATAGCAGCCGCGCCCACACCTTTGTTTCATCCTCCAACAGGGAGCGCAAGTCGGACGAAGAAAAGTGACGGAGGTCGAGAATTTCCACCGGGGCTCCTGCGGAATATGGGACCGCACTAGCGTAGCGCGAAAAGGGAGTGTAGTGCTTGACGATAGGCGGAGGCAAACCGGGGAACACCGCGAGGCAATAGATGCAATTCACCTACGAGGCTGCTGCAGTGGAGCCCTTTTCCGGGCGGCTGCCGAGTATTGAGGGATTTGGCGCTCCAGGAAAAAACATCCGCAAGGTTTCCTCCCTTTGATATTCTCGCGCAAGTGATGCCTCCCGTGCTGCAGGCCTTCGCGGAAGATGTGTGGGTCGTCAGCGGGCCAGATGTCCGCGACTTCGGCATCCTGTTCACCACCCGCATGACGATCGTGAAGCTTTCCGACGGTTCGCTGTGGGTGGATTCTCCCGTATCCGTCGATTCCGATACTTTGCAACAGATCGCTTCGCTCGGACCGGTGCGCTATCTGGTTGCCGCGACGCCGCGCCACGTCTGGCGCCTTTACACATGGAGCGGACGTTTCCGGAAGCCAAGCTATGGATTGCAAAGCCGACCGCGTTCACCTTGCAGAAACAAGACCTGCCGTCGGCTCGCATCCTAGGGGCCGCGCCCCCAGAAGCCTGGCTCGCCGATCTCGACCAGGTCGCTTTCCAGGGCAACCCACTCATCGAGGAAGTGGTGTTCTTTCATAAGAAATCGCACACCGTCATTTTGGATGACTTGATTCAAAACCATCGCCCGCAACCCGGACGGTTCCTTCGCAATATCCTGATGAAGCTGGAGGGCGTTGAGTATCCGCATGGCGGCGTAGGGCTCGACATAAGGCTCACCTTTTTTCGCCGCAAGCTCGCGCGGCAGTCGCTCGAAAAATTGCTCTCATGGAATTTCGACCGGCTTATCATCGCGCACGGCCCTTGTTTGGATAAAGGCGCGAAACCCTTTGTCGAGGCCGCATTTCGCTGGCTCATGACGCGAGTGAACTAATGCCGAAGAAAGTTCTCCTGTTCGCCCCCTGCGCCTTCAACCTTGCCGAAACCAGCCGCATGGTCGAAATCGCCAAAGGCGTGCGCCATCACCCACGGGCCAGCCAGGTGTTCGACGTTCATTTCATCTCCGATGGCGGCGGCTTTGAAAACCTCATCGAAAAGCACGGCTTTCCGCTCACCCGTCTCGAGCCGCGCCTTACGCCGGAAAAGATCGAGCTCATCGCCAAAGTCGACCGCGGAGAAAGGTTTACCCCAGCGTTCACCGACGATGAGCTGATCAAGCGCGTCGAGAGCGAGGCTGCCTGTCTCAAGCAACTGAAGCCGGTCGCCGCCATTACCGGTTCGTACGTGACCATTCCTGTTACTTGCCGCGTGCTTGGCATTCCGCTGGTTTGGGTGGTTCAATCCACCTGGCTCCCGGAGTTCTTCTGTCACGGCGCCGGCATGACCGATCGCCTGCGACCGCGCGCTGTGAAAGCGGTTGCCGACTGGTTCATTTTGCGCTTCATTAACTTCTGGATTCGTTACGGGTTCCTCAATTCCGTCAATCGCGCTGCGCGCCACTTCGGCGTTCCCGGCTATGCCTCGATCTTCGAGTTCTGGCGTGGCGACATTACGCTCGTGGCCGAGCCTGCGGAGTTCACGGGCGTGCAACTTCCGCCCGACCATTACTTCATCGGCCCGCTCATTCCGCGCGACGAATTCCCGCTGCCGCCGGAAGTCGCAGCCATCCCGCGCGACCAGCCGTTGATTTATTTTGCGATGGGAAGTTCGGGCACTCCAGAGATTGTCGTCCGCATCGCCGAGAGCTTTGCCGGGAAGCCCTACCAGGTGATCGCGCCCATCAAATTTCAGCTGGCGATGCTTCGCGGCGTTCGCGTGCCGCCGAATGTCCTCGTCACCGACTGGGTTCCTGCGCTGCAGGTCGACAAAATGGCCGATCTCGCGCTTATTCACGGAGGCATCGGAACCGTCATGACCGCGGCGCTCGCGGGCAAACCGGTCGTCGGCGTGGGCATGCAGATAGAGCAGGTCGCGAACCTCGCCGCGCTCGAACGCCTCGGCTTCGCCATTCGCGTGAACAAGTCACGGAATCCCTCAGCCAAGGTGCAGAGCGCGATCACGAAGCTCATCGATAATCCGGAGGCAAAGGCCAAAGCCGCCGCCTTCGCCGAAGTGGCCGCCCGCTGGGATGGCCCAACCCTCGCCGCGGAAAAATTGTTGCAACGCTACGGGGGGAATTCTGCCGGCACTTAAGTGGCCCGATGGGCGCCCTCATCGTTACAGCGCAAGTCCCGCGACAACCCGCTCCACGGCCTTTTCCAGCGGCCCATCCAGCGAAAACCCACTGGCGCACTCATGGCCGCCGCCGCCAAAACTCTCCGCGACGGCCGCCACATTGAGCCGCCCCTTGCTGCGCAGGCTCACGCGAAAACGGCCGCCGGGAATCTCGCGGAGAAACGCCGCCACCTCGACGTCGCCGATCGAAAGCGCGTAATTCACCAGCCCTTCGCAGTCTTCCTCTTTCGCCTGCGCGCGCTCCATCTCCTCCTGCGTCACCCAGATCAAGGCTAGAGGCCCTTCACGCTGCAGGTTGGAAAGCGCCGCTCCCAGCAGCCGCAGCTTGGCCGTGGAGTGCGCGAAATAGACACTGCGCGCGCACTGCGCCGGGTCGGCTCCCGCGCGCACCAATTCGCGAGCCAACATGAAAGTGTGCTCGTTGGTGCCCGCGAACATGAACGAACCGGTATCGGTAAGCAGGGCGGTGTAGAGGCAGGTCGCAATCTCCGGCGTTATTGTCGCTTCCACGGCGCGCGCCAGGCGATAGACCATCTCCGCGATGGCCACCGCCGCCGGATCGATCCAATTGACGTCGGCGAATGGGCGCCCGCTCAAGTGGTGGTCAATGTTGATCAGAAAGCGATTCTGCAAACCATCCAGCCGGGTGCGTTGCACACTGTCGCACTCCAGGATGATCGCGGCTTCGTAATTCCCGTTCACCCAGTCCGCCTGGATGACCTGATCGGCGAAGGGAAGCGGTTGATAGATGCGCGGGACGCCGTCGTGCAACACCACCTCGGCTTCCTTGCCCAGAGAGCGGAGAATTTGGCAGCAGGCGAGCGCCGAGCCCACCGCATCGCCGTCAGGACGGGCGTGTGAGGTCAGCAAAAACCGCTTGCGCCGCTCGATTTGCCGCAAAACATCCTTCAACATATTGCCCGATCTCCCTCAGCATCCGCCTGGCTTCTCTTTTTTCCTCTTTTCCGCGCGAGTCAGAAGTTCGTCAATTCGAGCCGCGTGCTGTCCCGAGCGGTCCACTTGGAAATATAGCTCCGGAGGCCGGCGCAGATGCAAGCGCTCCGCCACCTCGCGGCGAATGTAGCCGACCGCCGCGGTGAGCCCTTCGAGCGATTGCGCGGCTTCGTCGTCGCCGCCTTCGACGGTTACGAAGACGCGAGCGGAGCGGGAATCGTCGGCCAAGGCCACGCTGCTGACGGCCACCAGCCCAATGCGCGGATCGCCCAATTCTCCCTCGACGATGGTTTCGATTTCCTCGCGCAGCGCCTCGCCCAGGCGCCCGCGATGATACTTAACCGCGCGCTTCTCCACTGCACCACCTCTCGGGGTAAAACGGATGAGGATATCAGAAAACGGTTCTTCGTTGGCAGTTCTCAGTTTAGGGCCGGCCTCGGGGCCGCTCACAGAAACTCGACAAACGAATCCGCGACATCGGCTCCGCAGTTGTTCGAGATACGCGTTGCCAGGCGCTCCACGTTCTTCATCAGCCCATCGAGATAATCGCGCGAATCGGAAACGCTGACCACGCCGATGGTGGCGCGATTCCATAAGCCGCTGGCGTCGAGTTCGGCCACGCTGACATTGAAGTGCGCCCGCAGGCGGTCTTTCACGCTGCGTACTACCTGCCGCTTGTCTTTGAGCGACTGCGCCGCTTCAATGCGCAGTTCGAGGGTGAGAAAGGCGATCAATTCAGTCGTCGGTCGTCAGTCTTCAGTCGTCGGGGAATCTTGAAGACTGACGACCGAAGACTGAGGGCTGCTCTTACGCCATCGCTTCCGCGGCGATGCGCTCGGTCACGAAGGCTTCAATGATGTCGCCAACTTTGATGTCGCCGTAGTTGGAGATGGAAATGCCGCACTCCATGCCGTTGGTGACCTCGCGGGCGTCGTCCTTGAAGCGGCGCAGCGATCCGACTTTGCCGGTGAAAACGACTACATCGTCGCGCAGCAAGCGCACTTCGGAATCGCGCTTGATGATGCCATCGGATACGCGGCAGCCGGCAATGGTGCCCACTTTCGGAATGCGGAACGTCTCCAAGACTTCGGCTCGGCCCTGATAGGTTTCCTTGATAGTCGGCTCGAGCAGGCCGGTCATGGCGCGCTTGATTTCATCCTGTAGCTCGTAAATGATGGAGTGTAGGCGGATGTCGACTTTCTCTTGCTCCGCCAATTCCTGCGCCTTGCGTTCGGGGCGCACATTGAAGCCAATGATGATGGCGTTCGACGCCGAGGCCAGCAGCACATCGCTTTCGGTGATGGCACCCACGCCCGAGCGCAACACCTTCAGCCGGACTTTGTCGTTCGACAGCTTGGCCAGCAAGTCACCCAAAACCTCGACCGATCCGCCGACATCGCCCTTGAGAATGATGTTCAGTTCCTTGCTGCCCGCGGTCTTCAACTGCTCCGCCAGACCTTCGAGCGACACGCGGGAACTCTTGGCCAGCGTGGCTTCGCGTGCTTTTTGCTCGCGGTATTCGGAAACTCCGCGCGCCTTGTCGCGATCCGCGACTACCACGAACTGATCGCCCGCCTGCGGCAGACCTTCCATGCCCAGGATTTCGACCGGCGTCGACGGCGGCGCTTCTTCGAGCGAGTTGCCGCGGTCGTCGAACATGGCGCGGACTTTGCCGTAGACGTTGCCTACGACGAAGTTGTCGCTGTTGCGCAGGGTTCCGTTCTGCACCAGCACGGTGGCGACCGGTCCGCGGCCGCGGTCGAGTTTGGCTTCGAGCACCACACCGCTCGCCGGCCGCTCGGGCGTGGCCTTGAGTTCCTGCAAATCCGCCACGAGCACGATCATTTCCATCAGCAAATTCAGATTGGTTTTCTGCTTGGCGGAAACGTCGACGAAAACGGTGGTGCCGCCCCAAGCTTCCGGCATCAGGCCGCGGTCGGCGAGCTGTTTCTTTACTCGGTCGGGCAACGCATCCGGCTTGTCAATTTTGTTGACCGCAACAATGATTGGAACCTCGGCAGCGTGGGCGTGGTCGATAGCCTCAAGCGTCTGCGGCATGACACCGTCGTCGGCCGCGACCACCAGCACAACGATGTCGGTGGCTTTGGCGCCGCGCGAACGCATGCGGGTGAACGCTTCGTGGCCCGGCGTGTCGAGGAATACGATCTGTCGGCCGTAGGCCGGGGATTGCTTGTCCTGCACCGTGACTTTGTAGGCGCCAATGTGCTGGGTGATGCCACCAGCTTCGCCGCCGGCCACGTCGGTGGAGCGAATGGCATCAAGCAGCGTGGTCTTGCCGTGATCGACGTGGCCCATGATGGTGACCACGGGCGGGCGCGGAACGCCTTCGCTGGTCGCGCCTTCCTCGCCGGCGGCGGCGTCGGAAACTTCCTTGGCGGCTTGCTCTTCGAAGGTGATCACGTTCGTATCCGCTCCGAAGAAGCGTGCCATTTCGCTGGCCAGTTCAGTGTCCAGAGTTTGATTGATGGTGGCGAAAACGCCGCGCACCAACAGGCGCGCGATCAAATCCTTGGCGCGCAGCCCAAGTTTTTCCGCGAGGTCTTTGACGCTGATGCCTTCGGTGATGGTGATGCTCCGCGTAATCGGCTGCGGCTCGTTCGACAGCGACAGCCGTGGCGGCGGAGTGTAGCCCTTCATCGGGCCTTCCTTCACTCCACGGGGAACGTAGCGCTGGCCGGGACGGCGCGCTGGCCCTCCTGGACGAGTGCCCGGACGAGTCGATCCTGGCGGAGGTGCACCGGGACCAACGCCAAGCGGCCGTGTGCCAGTGGGCGACTGCCGGGTGGGATGCATCGGGCGCCGTTCGCCGGGACGCGCAATGGGGCGTCCCGCCGGGGCTCCCGGACGCGGACGCTGAAAAATCGGCTGCCCAGGCACCGGCCGCCCGGGAGCGGGCCGTGGCGGGGCCGAAGCAGAAGAGACACCTGAGGCCGCGGCTGAAGCTGGCCGCGGCGGCGCCATGTAAACCGGCCGCGGCCCGGTTTGGGGCACGATCATGCGCGGTAAAGGCTGCGAAGGCGGCGCTGGCCTAGTGGCAATCGGCGTCTGCGGCCGAGGCGGAGCCACCGGAGGCGCAGCCGCGGGCGGTGCCGCTTGCACCGGCGCTGAAGCTTGAACCGTGGGGCGAGACTCCACTGCGGGCGGCGGGGTTGCTGGCGCTGAAGGCTGCGCCGGAGTCGTGTACGAGGGACGGACTGGCGGAGCTGGAACTATTAACCGCGGAGGTACTCCCAGCGGGGGCTTCGGTGCCGCGGTAGCTGGGGATTTCAGCGCGGGCGGTGCGGCCGCAGCCGGCCTGGTTTCCACCGCGGCAGGTCGAGACGGTGGCGGCGCGGTTGCCGCCGCCGTGGCAGGCTCGTGCTGCTTGCGGATCAGATTCAGCACATCGCCCGGTTTAGAAATATGCGAAAGGTCAATCTTGGTCTTGATTTCATCGCCATCCGCGCGGCTGGGGCGTGAGGTCCGGGAAGGGGTTTGCGCTTCGCTGGTCTTGCGGAAATAGGCGCGCACTTTTTCCGCTTCATGGTCCTCAACCGAACTGGAGTGAGTCTTCTTCTCGGTAACGCCCACCTCAATGAGCACATCGAGGATGGCTTTGCTCTTGACTTCCAGTTCTCTGGCCAGATCGTTGATTCGAATCTTCATCCGCCCTTTCGTCCTCCCGGACTATGCCGCTACGTCTTCATAGCAACCTCACGGTGTCAGTTTGCGCCAGCGCGCATTCACCACCATTCGCGCGCGAGGTCACAAATTTTCCTTGCTTGCATCTGTCGAAGAGCTGTCGCCCACAACTGGAGCCTCTCCAGGTTCTTGCGCAGGCGTGGTGTTTTCGTCGGCCGGAACAGCCTCAGCCGCTGCTTCCAGATTTTCCTCCGCCGATTGTTCCGCGACGGGCTCCTCCACCGGCGCCTCGGATTCGGCTTCCGGAGCGGCAACCGCACCTTCGGGCTCCGCCCCGGCCTCTCCGGCCACGCCCGCATCCAGGCTGGCGAAATAATTATTGACCGCCAGGCTGATTTTTTCCACCGTTTTGGGGCCAATTCCCTCGATGGCTTCCAGTTGCTCCGGCGTCATATCCGCGAGCGCCTCAACCGTGGAAATGCCAGCGGCGCTCAGCTTCTCGATTAGGCCCTCACCCAAGCCGGGCACATTCTCCAGCGGGGTGGTCGGCGGGCTGACCAGAGCCGACATCTGCAGCTCGACCTCCTGCCGCTTCTCTTCCTCACTCTTGATGTCAATCTTCCAGCCCAGCAGCTTGGCTGCCAGGCGGACGTTCTGGCCCTTCTTGCCAATGGCCAGGGAGAGCTGGCTGTCATCGACCACGACTTCCAAATGCTTGTCGGCGGAGTCGACGATCGAAACCCGGCTCACCTTCGCCGGCTGCAGCGCCTTCTCGGCGAACGTCACCGCGTCTTCGTGGTACTCGATAATGTCGATCTTCTCGCCGCGCAGCTCGCGGATGATGGATTGCACCCGCATGCCCTTCATGCCCACGCAGGCGCCTACAGCGTCGACGTCTTTGTCCTTGGACATGACGGCGATCTTCGTGCGCTCCCCGGCTTCGCGCGCGATGGCGCGGATGACCACGGTGCCGTCGTAAATTTCCGGCACTTCGGTCTGGAACAGATGCTGCACCAGCTCCGGCGCGGCGCGAGATACGACTACCGCCGGCCCCTTCGAAGCTTTTTCCACGCGCGCAATCACCACCCGCACGCGCTCGCCGATGGCAAACGATTCCAGCCGCGACTGCTCTTTGCGGGGCATGCGCGATTCCGCTTTGCCCAAATCGAAGATCACGTCCGGCCCTTCGATGCGTTTCACGGTCGCGTTGACGATCTCGTTCACCCGCCCAATGTATTCGTTGTAAACCGTGTCGCGTTCCGCCTCGCGCACTTTCTGGAAGATCACTTGCTTGGCTAACTGCGCCGCGATCCGCCCCAAAATGCCTTCCGTCTGCTTGGGGATGCGCAGTTCGCCGCCGATTTCGAGACTGGGATCGACCTTGCGCGCATCGTCCAGCGTGATCTGCAAGAGAGGATCCTCGACCTGCTCTGGACTCTCCACCACAGTCCGCACCGCGAACGCATTGATCTTGCCCGTATCCTTGTCCAATTCCGCGCGCAGGTTTTCCTGTGTCTTGTAGTACTTGCGGGTGGCGACAACAATCGCGTCCTCCACCGCACTGACTACAATCTGCGGATCGATGCCCTTTTCCCGGCTGAGCGCGTCAATCGTGTTGTAAAGCTCGCTTGCCATAGTTAAGCCATTTGGTAATCGGGTAATTTAGTAATTTGGAAATTGAAAACCTGGTCCGGTTTCAAATCACCAATTACCAAATTTCCCAATTTCAATTTTTCCCTAGATTTCCGGCACCAAATTCGCCTTTTCTACGTTGGCGAATTCGATGTCCAACTTCTGCGCGGTGTCCCCTGCCGGGCGAAATTTCTTCCGCGCCGTGCTCAAGTCCAGCGTCAGGCGCCCGTCCTGAAAACTTTCCAGCCGTCCCTCGAAGTGCCGATTGCCATAAATCGGATTCCGCGTTGTCAGCTTCACTTTGCTTCCGGTGAAGCGCTCGTAGTCCGCCGGCCGGAGCAGCTTGCGATCCAACCCCGGCGAGGAAACTTCCAGAAGATACGACGCTCCTGGAACCACATCCTCGACGTCCAAAATCGTGCTTACCTCGCGGCTGAGGTTGGCGCAATCCTCGTGCGTAACCCCGGCGGGCTTATCGATCACGATGCGCAGCATGCGCGCCTTGCCGCCGCCGCGGAGTTCGACTTCCACCACCTCCAGCCCGCTGGAAGCGGCGACACGCTCCGCAACTTCGCGCACTCGTTCGGCCTCAAATACCATGAAACCAATAACTTATGGGTTTGGACAGTAGACCCGAATTGGGCTGAAACTAAAAAGTGGGCTTGCGCCCACTGGTGTGTTTCGCCAATTGCTCGGTACTACACAACAGTTCCTCGTACAAATATACGCCCCGCGAAAGCAAAAGACAAACCGGGGAAAGGGCATTTGATTCGGCAGTAATTGCCCTATTCCAAGGCAGGTTCGATCGGTACAATGGCGGCGGACGCGCAGTCTTCCCCAGCCGTCCGGCGGATTCCATTTCTACCAGCATGCGATTCGTTTTTGCAGGCCTGCTTGTCGCAGCCTCGGCGCACGCGCAAGTTGTGCAGCCCGCACAACGGCCCCAGCCTGCGGCAACAATCGTGTTCAACGCCGCTCGCGCCCGCCTGCTCGACGATGTTGAACGCATGACGCGCTACACCTGCATGCAGAACATTGTGCGCCATGTCTACCGTGCCGAATTCACCGAGGAGCGCAGTTGCGAATCGATTCTTGCCAAACGCGAAAAGCGGAAACAAGGTCCAGCTCCGGCGGCGACAGACCACCTTGAGCTCGATGTCGCCATTGCAAACGGCCAGGAGATTCATTCCTGGCCAGGCGCTCCGAAGTTCGATGAAGACGAAATCCGCCAATTAGCGAGCAACGGACCTTTGAGCGCGGGCGAGTTCAGCGCCTTCGTGGGACAGATCTTTAGCGGGGGAGCCGTTGTCAGATTCTTGGGCCAGCAGAATGTTGGAGGCCGTAACCTTTTCGCCTACAGCTTTTCTGTGCCTGAGAGGGTCAGCAACTACCAGATCGACGTCGCGCCCGGAAGCTCGGTGGTCGCGGCTTACGACGGCTCGTTCCTGCTCGATCCGCAGGCCATGGACCTGGTGGAGCTTTCGCTCGAGACGCCCGAACTGCCGGAGAGCACGAAATTGTGTCAGACTCTCAGCCATATCGAATACGGGCGAGTGGATATTCACGACCGCCAGATACTCATCCCAAGACAAACCGATGTGCGCATGGTTTTCCGCAACGGGAGAGAGGCCGCTTCCACGACCTCCTATGCAAATTGCCATGAATACAGCAGCAAGTCGGTCTTGCGGTTCGACGATGGGGAGGTTTCGCCGGCAGGGACGGCGCCCTCTCCCCAGCAACCCGGGGCCAATGCTGCGGCGAAAACGGATACGCCAGCTACAAATTCGCTGCCCGGCGGACTCAGCTTTGAATGCCGCATCACCACGCCGATCGATTCCGACATGCCCGCCGGCCGTCCGCTCGAAGGCATGCTTCTCTCGCCACTGCGCGACAAAAGCAAAATTGTCCTGGCCGCGAAGGGCTCACCCATCCGCGCGCGGCTTGTACGGTTAACGCGTCACCAGGGATTGGCGGACTACTATGAGATCGGGGTCCGCCTCGAATCGATCGTGCGGAACGGCGTTGAGGTACCGTTGTACGCGGCCCTGTCCAATCCCAGCCCACCGCCCGTCCGCTTCTTCGGGGGAGGCACCATCGATTGGCTGACCGACCTTCCAGCGCCGTTTCCGAGAAATGTCGGGTTGTTTTTCGTCGCGGATAAGAAGTTGCGAATTAAGCAGATTGATGCGGCGTGGACTACGATTTCGAAGTAGGGCTAGGTGGCTCGTCGCCCGTACCTCCCGGGTACGCGTTAAACCACGGCTGGCCCTGTTTTCGAAGGAAGGTCGCCTACTCCATCTCAAACGCCAAATACCGCAACCCGCCGTCGCGCTCAATCTGCAGAACGACGGCCGTCCCCGGCTTGAGGTCGTGCGCCATACGGCGAAGATTTTCGACGGAGTCGACCGGTTTGTTGTTGAGCGCGTGAATGATATCTCCCGTCTGCAGGCCGGTGTCGGACACGATGAGGTTGGCGGCGCGGCCAACCACGACTACTCCGTCGTGAATGCGCAGCGTGCCTAGCATCGAACGAATCTCATCGGTCAAATCCACTGCCAGGATGCCCAGCCGCGTTACCAAACTCTTCTCCGGATCGGTCGCATCCATGAGCAAATCCATCTGATCGCGCTTCTCGATGGCCGGAATGTAGAGAGTCTTTTTCTCGGTTCCGCGCAGGACCTCCAGCTTCAGCACCCGGTCGAGGCGATGAAGATAAGTGGCTGCGTTGAGCTGAGCCATGGTCTCAATCCGGCGATCGTCCGCGGCAAGAACAATGTCTTGCACCTTCAGGCCGGCGGCCTCGGCAGGTCCTCCCGGAACCACATCGTCAATGATGACGCCCCAGGACCGCGCCAGCCCCAAGCCCGCAGCCAAAGTCGTAGTAATCTCCTCCGCCCCGGCCCCGATCTCGATGCGGTGCACATGCCCGTACTTCCGCAGGCTGTGATAGACGAAGTTGACCACGTTCGCGGGGATGGCAAAACCCAGCCCTTCGCTTCCACCACTTTGACTCAGGATAAAGGTGTTGAGGCCGACGACGTTTCCATCCATGTCCACTAGCGGGCCGCCGCTATTGCCCGGGTTGATGGGCGCGTCGGTCTGAATGTAATTCATGGCCTTGTCAGGATCGGCCTGACGGGCCACGGCGCTGATGACTCCCATGGTGACGGAATTCTGCAAACTCTGCGGACTGCCGACTGCGAACACCAATTCGCCCACGCGCAGAGTTTGCGATTCGTCCAGCGCGAGCGTGGGCAGGCCGGTCAAGTCAATTTTGAGCAAGGCCAGGTCGGTCTCTTTGTGGATGCCGAGCAACTTGGCATCCACTACGTGCCGTTTGCCGGCAGCCTCGTCAAACCGGGAGTCGGTTGAGGATAACGGCAGGGCCACGCGGATGCGCTGTGCACCCTCCACCACGTGGGCGTTGGTCATAATGTAGCCGTTCGGGTCTACGATTACTCCCGAACCGACGGCGTGCTGGCGGACGATGAGCGCCGTCTCGCTGCGGTCGTTTTCGTCCAGCGGCCCATAGCCGGTCGTCTGAATCTGCACCACTGCGGAAGAGACTTTCGCCGCCAGGCCTTCGAGCGCGCGGTTCAGTTGCCGCAGCACATCGGGCGCATGCGCATCGGGCGGTGCGGGGTTCGAACCGTTTGCCGACTCGCCGGTTTGCGCATTTCCCGCCGCCGTCTGGGCGGGAACTTGCTGACCATCGTTTTTCTTCGCGGAAGACGACTGGGCGAAGCCACAAGTCGCCGCCAGTAGCAGAACAAGAATAGGACCCCGAACACGGCAAACCCGAGCCAACATCAACCACCTCAATATGGGTGCGACAAACATGGGAGATCGCTCCTGGCAGAAAACCCTAAAAGAAACACTACCACGATCATTTGCCTCAATCGCCAGCCGTCTCTAGAATAGAAACACTCTTCTCGTTCGAGACAATTTTATGATTCATTTTCCTGTTCCTGAGGCGCTTACCTTCGATGACGTGTTGCTGCTGCCCGCCCGTTCGGATGTGGTTCCGGCGCAGGCCAGCACGCAGACGCAGTTGACCCGCAACATCCGCCTGAACATTCCCATTGTCAGCGCCGCCATGGACACGGTGACCGAGTCGCACATGGCGATTGCGCTGGCGCAACAAGGCGGCATGGGAATTATTCACCGCAATTTGACCATCGAGCAGCAGGCCAATGAAGTGGACAAGGTGAAGCGCTCGGAAAGCGGCATGATTGTCGATCCCGTCACCATGTCGCCCGACGATAAGGTTTCCGACGCGCTCGAGGTCATGCGCAAGTACAAGATCTCAGGCGTGCCCATCACCAAGAACGGCAGGCTGGTCGGTATTCTCACCAACCGCGACCTGCGTTTTGAAAGCCGATTCGACATTCCCATCCACAAAGTGATGACCAAGGAGAACCTGATCACGGTGGCCGTTGGAACCACGCTGGAGGACGCCGAGAAGATTCTCCACGAGCATCGCGTGGAGAAGTTGCTGGTGGTCGACGACCAATACAACCTCAAGGGACTGATTACGGTTAAAGATATTCAAAAGAAATTGAAATATCCCAACGCCGCCAAGGATTCGCACGGACGGCTGCGTGCCGGCGCGGCCATCGGCGCCACTGGCGACTTCCTGGAGCGCGCGCAGGAGCTGGCGAAAAACAAGGTTGATCTGCTGGCCATTGACAGCGCGCACGGCCACTCCACTCGCGTGCTTGAGGCGATCAAAGCCGTAAAGGCGAAGCTGCCGGAAGTTGATCTGATTGCGGGAAACGTCGGCACCTTTGACGGCGCCTGCGAATTGGCTCGCGCCGGCGCTGACGCGATCAAAGTGGGCATTGGACCGGGTTCGATCTGCACGACGCGCGTGGTCACCGGCGCGGGTGTGCCGCAGATGACCGCTATTGCAGAGGCTTATCGCGCAACCAAGGATGCGCAGGTTCCGGTCATTGCCGATGGCGGCATCAAGTACTCCGGCGACATCACCAAGGCGCTGGCCGCCGGCGCGAGCGCGGTGATGATTGGATCGATGTTCGCCGGCACCGACGAAAGTCCTGGCGAGATGATTTTGTATCAGGGCCGCAGTTTCAAGTCGTATCGCGGCATGGGATCGATTGGCGCCATGGCGCAAGGGTCGAGTGAGCGCTACTTCCAGAGCATTGACGGCGAGTCTTCGGCGGCCGTGACCGGCACCGGAGAAGAGGGCAACCGGCTGGGCAAGCTGGTGCCGGAGGGCATTGAGGGCCGCGTTCCCTATCGCGGCTCGGTTGCCATGATCGTGCATCAGATGGTCGGCGGCCTGAAGTCGGGCATGGGCTATTGCGGTTGCGCCACCATTACGGAACTGTTGCAGAAGACGCGATTCGTTCGCATCAGCGTGGCCGGCTTGCGCGAGAGCCACGTGCACGACGTCATGATCACACGCGAGGCGCCCAATTATGCGGCCGAATAAACCAGGAAGATGGGGCAGGAATTTGCTGAAGACAATTCGCTGGAAGACCGCCGCTTGAGCCGGCCGCCAACGCCAGCCTGGAAAGCCTGGATTCCGGCCGCGGTCTGGCTGGGAATCATTGCCCTGGAATCCACCAACCTGGGATCGTCCGAGAACACCAGCCGCATCCTGTATCCGCTGCTGCATTTTCTGACCGGGATGAACCCCGACCGCTTCGAGGTTTGGCACCACATCATCCGCAAGACCGGGCACTTTGTGGGCTACGCCATTTTGAGCTGGCTGTTGTTCCGCGCCTGGCGCGCGACGCTGCCTTTCTTGAACGCGGCATGGTCGATGCGGTGGGCGAGAACTGCTTTCCTCATGACCGCGTTGGTGGCCACGCTCGACGAATGGCACCAGAGCTTTAATCCCGCGCGCACCGGGCGCTGGCAGGATGTAGTGCTGGACAGCTCGGCCGGGCTCACCATGCAAGTCCTGATTTGGCTGCTGCTACGCAAGCGTGAGCAGAGATTGTCTTCTTAGAACTTCAGTCCCACGGCGCGGGAAAGAAACGCGGCCATGGGCGACATTTTTCGGCAGGCGGCGACAAAGGTGGACAGGAACGCCGGGCTGCAAACTTGCTTTTCGCTGAGTTCCACGGCCGTCCCGAGATCACGCATCTTAAGATCCTCCACAAATTCGTGACCGGCGGGAAAGCCGCGCGGGGCGCGGGTCAGCTTGCCAGCATCATCCCAGTTCAGCAATTTGCGAACCACGCGCCATTCCTTGGGCCGCTCCACGATGGCGTTGCGGACTTTCAGAAGAGTCGGTGGCTCAGGATGCCACAGCCCCGACGCTGCGAAGCAGCCGCCGGACTCCAGATGCAGATAAAAGCCGGGCGAGTGAACATCCTTGCCGCGATGCGAGAACCGCATGGCAACGTGGGTCTTGTAGGGCCGCTTGTCGTGCGCAAAGCGCGTATCGCGATAAATGCGGAAAAGAGAACCGCGCGAGGGGCTGGGATCGGCTACCAGATACGGCGAGATCTCATACAAGGGCGCGGCGAACTCGAAGATGAAACGCAGAGCCGGCTGGCGCACACAGGTTTCGAATTCATCCTTGTGAGCCAGAAACCATTCACGATTGTTATTTCGCCTTAAGCGCGCGAGAAAGCGGAAGAGGTCGGCGGAGAAGTAAGCGGGCATCGCAGATAAAGTTAAGTTGGGGCGGAAAAAAAGTAAAGAGCGACCCTCTCTCCGCGCGGGCGCTCAGGATGGCACGGCTCGAGCCGTGCGCCCGCCGAGCAGCAGAAGCGCCGCAGCGGCCGCGATTCCCGCAGAGAGCACAAACGGGACGCGCGGGCCGAAGTGCTTCCACAGCTCGCCGGTGAGCAGGCTGGCGAGCAGCATGGCCACGCTGGTGACCGCCGCATAAACTCCCAGTGCGCGCCCGCGCACGTCGCTCGGAACCGCTTCTACAATCAGCGCTTTGAGCACCGGATTCGTCAGCGCATAAAAGAGACCATAGGTCGCCATGGCGATCCATAGGTCGAGCCGCGAGGGCGCAAGTCCGAAGAGAAAATAGACGGCGGCGAAGATGATGTATCCCGCGGCGGCGATGGCGCGCCGCGGGAAGCGGTCGCTCAGATCTCCGGCAGGCCAGGAAAAAATCGTGTACGTGATGTTGAAGACCAGGCCGAGCAAAGGCGCGTGCGTGGCGGGAATGCCGATGCTCTGCGCGCGCAGCACCAGAAACATGTCGCTCGAGTTGCCCAGCGAGAACAAGGTCACGACGAATAGCACGTAGTAAAACGTCGCGGGAAAGCCTTGCGTGGGGAGAACCGGGCGGAGCTTTCCCGGGGAGGCGGAATTCTTGCGCACTTCCTTGATTCCGAAAAGTGCGATCAGAAAACACAACATGCCAGGAACGGCGGCGAAGGCGAAAACACCGCGCAAGCCGAAGCCGGGCAGAAGCAAGAGTGCGACGACGGGGCCGAGCACCGCCCCGGCGGAATCCATGGCCTGGATAAGGCCGTAATCCGCGCCGAGTCGCGAAGAAGATTCGGCGACCATCACATCGCGAGGCGCGGCACGAATGCCTTTGGAAAAGCGGTCGGCGAAGCGAATGGCCAGAACCTGCCACCACGAACTCACCAGCGCCAGCAGCGGCTTGACCAGATTAGTGACGAAGTATCCGCCGACAACAATGGGCTTGCGGCGCGGGATGCGATCGGCGAGGTAGCCGGAAAAAAGCTGCACGAACGACGCGACGCTTTCCGCGATGCCTTCGATCACACCAAGCTGCGCCGGCCCCGCGCCGATGGAAGAGAGAAACGCCGGCAGCACCCAGTACGCCATCTCGGTCGCCGTGTCGTTGAACAGCGCGGTAAAACCGAAGACGTAGAGGTTGCGCGAGGAGGGTTGCGGCGGCGGGCTGTCATCAGGCATGGGAAGCGTCGTACCTGCTAGTCAAGGACATCTATGTACTGGAAAGCTGTGTAGTCCAGATTAGTCTTGCGGAGTAAATCGCGGCGCATCGCAAGAACGATTTCCCCCACAGCTTTGCGCCCTGCCTCGCGGTTGGGCTCATTCCCACGGCCCTCAATAACGAGATGGACCATTCGATTCAGGGCCACAACGACATCGTCCGAGGCGTAAAGCCAAGACTGGTATTGTTCTTCAAAGAACTCTCTTTTTAACTGGCCGGAGGTCGTGCTGCCAACAAAGCCCTGAAGTTTGACCAGCAGTCTTGCGTATTTCTCCTCCTTAAAGCGGGCAATGGATTCGTCGCGCTTTGCTCGCGAGGAAAAGATGTAAACGAAAAAAGCGCCTACGGCTGCGCTAACGATAGGGACGAGCGCGATAAACCATTCCTTCATGATGCAAGAGAGCGTAGTGCGCTTTCGCGAGGATTGTCAATTTAAGGCGGCTGTTTGATGTCTGCTGTTCCCGCAGCGGCTGAAGCCAGTTTTTCCCGAATCTGATGGCACGACTGAGAAGTCGTGCCCTTCCCGAGCACCATCGCGCCCGCGCTAACCGCTGGACCGCCCAGCCTCAGTACAAAGCGTCGTACTTGGTCACGACCCAGGTGCCGTCTTTATCTTCCAGGGTCACGGAAAAAAGCTCCACGTAGGTTCCGCTCTGGCCGGGGCCGTTGCGCCGCGTGCCGCGATAATGCAGGATGCGCAGCGGGGGCGTGTCCTCCCAATCGGCGATCTCCCAGGATAGCAGCGGGTGCTCCGTTTCTGAATCACAGATGAACTTAGCGTAGTTGTGGCGGTAGTCTTTCTCCCAATTGGCGAGTTCGTCGTTGCAGTGGCCGTCGCGCATGGCGCGGATAAACTTCGAGGCCACTAACTCCGAGGAACGGTCGCGCAGCGGATTGAGGCTGATGGAGAGCGGAATTCTCGAAAGCGGATCCAGTTCCTCGGAACGCGAGAGCACCGGACCCTGGTTGTTGAGCCAGATCAGGTAGCCGAAGAAGATCAGCAGGATCAACACCCCGGCTCCGATGGCGATGGCGAGTTGAGTGCGGGAGAATTCCATCTCGCGCCAGTGTACCGCCAGAGCGATGGAATGGGAGATGACGGGGGTGATGCGGGGAGATCGCGCGGCCGAAAGCGGCACCTCGCGGAGGGCGGGGACGCCCTCCGCACAGCCGGCGGGACGTCGGCGCTACTTTTCTTCCTTCTTTTCGCTGTCGTCGGCGGGCCCGGAAGCGCCGCTGGCCTGAGTCTCGGCCTCGGATTCCTCGATGCTCTTTTTCATTTCAGCGGCGCGCTTGGCGCGGGCTTCGGCACGCTTCTCGCGTTTTTCTTCCTGGAGTTTCTCGCTGCCCAGCAGTTCGACGAAAGCGATGTCGGCGCCGTCGCCCTTGCGCCAGCCGCCGCGCACGATACGCAGGAAGCCGCCTTCGCGGTCGCCGAAACGCGGGCCTATCGTGTCGAACAGTTTGTCGACGGCTGCGCTGGTCATTAGGTAGGCGTGGGCCTGGCGGCGGGCGGCCAAGTCGCCGCGTTTGCCGAGCGTGATCATCTTCTCGACCCTGGGGCGCATAGCTTTTGCCTTGGGCAGCGTGGTTTCAATGCGCTCTTCGAGAATGAGCGAGGTGACCAGGTTCCGCAGCAACGAGCGGCGGTGGCTGGTGTTGCGGCCGAGTTTCCATCCGGCGACTTTGTGACGCATGGCTGAATCCTTTAGTTCCTGCGGCGAGGGAAAACGGATTCCTCGCTGCGCTCGGAATGACAAACATATCTGTGGGGACGAGTGCTTTCCGAAAAGCGGACGGGCGAGGCGCCCGTCCCCACACGATTCTTCTTACAGGTCGCTGTCGCCATAGGCGGAAGCCGGAAGAATCTGGTTCGAAGTCGGGCCGGGCACGGCGTTGCCGTGCTCGTCGATCTTCATGCCCAGGCTCAAGCCCATGGTGGACAGAATCTCTTTAATCTCGTTCAACGACTTGCGGCCGAAGTTTTTCGTCTTCAACATTTCGGCTTCGGTCTTTTGCACCAGCTCGCCGATGCTCTGAATATTCGCGTTCTTCAGGCAGTTGTAGCTGCGAACGGACAATTCCAGTTCCTCGACGGAGCGGTTAAGATTTTCGTTCTTGATCTCTGGCTTGCGATCGTCGGAGGCCGTGGAGGTCTCGATGTCTTCCTCGAAGTTGATGAAGATGTTCATGTGGTCCTTCAGCAGCTTGGCCGCGAGGCCGATGGAATCGGCAGGCAGAATAGAGCCGTTGGTCCACACTTCGAGGGTGAGCTTGTCGTAGTCGGTGATCTGGCCGAGACGCGCGGCTTCCACGGTGTAGTTGCACTTGCGCACCGGGGAGTGAACCGAGTCGATGGGAATGAAGCCGATGCCGAGGTCTTCGTCGAAATTCTTGTCGGCGGAGACATAGCCGCGGCCGCGCTTGAGGCGCATTTCCATATCGAGCTTGCCGCCTTCGCTCACGGTGGCGACGTAAACGTCTTTGTCCAGGACCTCGACATCCGCGTCGGCCTCAATCATGCCAGAGGTGACCACGCCGGGCTGGTCGGCGCGCAGGTAGATGGCTTTGGGCGCGTCGCCGCTCAACTTGAAGGGAATTTGCTTCAGGTTGAGGATGATGTCGGTCGCGTCCTCCACCACGCCCGTGATCGACTGGAACTCGTGCAGCACGCCCTCGATTTTCACCGCCGTGATGGCCGCGCCCTCGATCGAGCTGAGCAGCACGCGCCGCAGCGCGTTGCCCACGGTGGTGCCGAAGCCGCGCTCAAACGGCTGCGCCCAGAAAATGCCGTACTTGTCGGTGAGGGTGGAGGTATCGACTGCAAGACGTTTCGGTTTTTGAAAGCCCTTCCAAAGCATGTGTTTCTCCTTCGGCCGTTTGGCTCAGTGTCGGCTCCCTGAATCGGTCCAGGATTCAAGTGGGTGCCCCATCCTTCGCGCTTTTTGCGGAGGGTGGGGATTTTCGTCAGCACAGGCTGATCTGGCTCGAAAAAATGGACCAGAAAAATCGAGTAATTGGGAAAGTTTGTAATCGCGTAATTTCAACGCCACACAAAGCTCTCCCGATCTTGCCTTTCAATTACTCAATTACTAGATTTCTCAATTACTCAATCTCTCGCACTCTTACAGCTTATTTGCTGTAAAGCTCTACAATCAGCTGCTCATTCACCGGCAGCTGGATATCCTCGCGCTTGGGCAGTGCCAGCACCTTGCCCTTATAGTTGTCGCGATCGATCTCCAGCCAGGTCGGCGCATTCTGGTGGCTGGCAAAATCCTTCGAAGTCTCAAGGATAGCCAACTTCAGGCTGCCTTGACGGATGGCGATTTCTTCGCCAACGTTGACCTCGTACGAGGGGATGTTGACCTTGCGTCCGTTGACCTGCACGTGGCCGTGGCGCACCAATTGGCGGGCCTGACGGCGGGACGCGCCGAATCCCATGCGGTACACGACGTTGTCCAGGCGCCGTTCCAGTTGCTGCAACAGCACGAAGCCGGTCACACCCCTGGTCCGCGCCGCCTTTTCGAAGTAGTTGCGGAACTGACTTTCCTGGGTGAAATAGATGCGCTTGGCCTTCTGCTTCTCGCGCAACTGTAGGCCGTAGCCCACGATTTTCGCTTTGCGGTCCTTGCCATGCTGGCCGGGAGCAAAGTTTCGCTTTTCGATCGGACACTTATCGGTAAAGCATTTAGTGCCTTTGAGGAACAGCTTCATGCCCTCGCGGCGGCAGAGACGGCAAACGGGATCGGTATAACGCGCCAAGTTGGTTCTCCTTTAGATGACCGGTTTACAGGTTTGGCTTCACCCTTCGTCCCGGACGTGAATCGCGTTGTAGAGACGTAGCTTGCTACGTCTCTGTTGGCGGTGGCCAGAAAGACGAGCAAGCAACGTCTTTCTGGCTTTCTACACCCTTCTCCGTTTCGGCGGACGGCAGCCGTTATGCGGAATGGGCGTGGAATCCTTGATGTTGCGCACTTCAATGCCGGCGGCGGCCAGGGCGCGGATGGCGGACTCGCGTCCGGAGCCGGGGCCGCTGACTCGCACTTCGACCGTGCGCACGCCGTGATCGCGCGCCATGTTGGCGGCGTTCATCGCGGCCTGCTGCGCCGCGAAGGGAGTGCCTTTGCGCGATCCGCGGAAACCGAGCGAGCCGGAACTCTTCCAGGAGAGCACATTGCCCGCCGGGTCGCAGATGGTCACAATCGTGTTGTTGAAGGAAGCCTGAATGTGCGCCACGCCAAACGGCACGTGTTTGCGCTCCTTCTTCTTGAAGGTCTTCTTCTTGCCTTTTTTCTCGGGCGCCGCTGGGCCGCCTGCTGCCGCTGGTTTTGCCATAGAAAGCCTCTAGCTCCTAAGCTTTTAGCCTCTAGCTAGAAGCTAGAAGCTAGTCGCTGCATTTACGTTTTTGCCGCCGACTTCTTCTTTTGCGCGACCGTGCCCTTGCGCGGGCCTTTGCGGGTGCGCGCGTTGGTGTGGGTGCGCTGGCCGCGGACCGGCAGGTTCCGGCGATGGCGATAGCCGCGATAAGAACCGATTTCGATGAGCCGCTTGATGTTCATCGAAATGTCCTTGCGCAGATCGCCCTCAACCAGGCCTTCCGCCTCGATTACCTGGCGGATGCGGTTGACCTCGTCTTCGCCCAGGTCCTGAACCTTCTTCATCGGGTCCACCTTGGCTTCACCCAGAATGCGGGCCGAGCGCGGATTGCCGATGCCATAGATATAGGTCAGCGCGATATTCACGTGCTTGTTTCGCGGAAGATCGACGCCTGCAATGCGTGCCATAGTGCTCCTCTGTTATCCCTGGCGCTGCTTGTGCTTGGAATTTACGCAGATCACCCGCACCACACCCTTGCGGTGGATGACCTTGCACTTATCGCAGATTTTCTTTACCGATGCTCGGACTTTCATAAATCAGCTCTCAGCTTCTAGCTCCTACGCTGTTAGCTTCTAGCCGCTGCGGTTTTGGCCAGGAGCTAACAGCTGGGAGCTTATTTGTAGCGATACACGATGCGGCCGCGATTTAAGTCGTAGGGCGAAAGCTCGACGGCAACCTTGTCGCCCGGAAGAATACGAATGAAGTTCTTGCGCATCTTGCCGGAAACATGCGCCAGTACCTGGTGCTTGTTCTCCAGTTCGACCCGGAACATCGCATTCGGCAGCGGCTCCAGCACCGTCGCCATCACTTCAATCGCGTCTTCTTTGCTCATGCACTCCTTGAAAATGGGCTTCTAGCTGCTAGCTCCTAGCTTCTAGAGAGTTCTTAGCTAGCAGCTAGAAGCTAGTAGCTGCTCTACTGCGTCAAAATCACCGGACCATCTCTGGTCACCGCGACGCAGTGCTCAAAATGCGCGCTGCTGCTTCCGTCGGCGGTTACCGCGGTCCATTTGTCGTCAAGCACCCTGGTTTGCGGTTCGCCCGAATTCACCATCGGCTCAATCGCCAACACCATGCCTTCGCGCAAACGGGCGCCGTGCCCGCGGGAACCGAAGTTGGGAATTTGCGGTTCTTCGTGGAACTGCGTCCCGATGCCATGTCCGACGAATCTCACGCAACTACGCCGAAGCCATTGGCCTTCCAGATACTCCTGCACGGCCGCGCCCATGAGCACAGGAAACTGAACGAAAGGCTACACAACA
>CAVZMC010000030.1:0-3493 GCA_963776125.1 uncultured Acidobacteriaceae bacterium
TCGTCATGAATGCGCATGCCGTTGAAGACGATCGAGCCCATCTGGCAGTCGACTACTTCGTCTGGCCGAGTGAGCTTCTCTTCAAGAGCGGCCGCGATTGTCACCAGTTTGAAGGTTGAGCCCGGTTCATAGACATCACTCACCGCGTGGTTGATTAGTTTCTTGGAAGTGATTTCGCGCGAGTCGTTAGGATCGAAGGTGGGCCGGTTGGCCAGCGCCAGGATTTCGCCGGTATGAGGGTTCTCGACCACCACGGTGCCGCTCTCGGCGTGCGTCTGTTGCATGGCCGCGTCCAGTTCGCGCTCGGCGATGTACTGAATTTGCTGGTCGATGGTCAGGATAATGTTCTCTCCCGGCACCGATTCTTTCCCGACGCTGCTGAACCAAGTCTTATGCGCGTCCACCGAGATCATCATCTGCCCGGGCTGGCCGCTGGTTTCGTCGTTGAACTTGCGCTCGATCCCGCTGAGGCCTTTGCCGTCGGTGCCGACGTAGCCAATCACCTGCGCGGCCAAATCGCCCTTGGGATAAAAGCGCTTCGACTCTTTCAGGAAATGAATGCCGCGCAGATTCAGGGCGCGGATGCGGTCGGCGGTTTCGGGATCCGCCTTGCGGGCCAGCCAGCAAAACGTCTTGTGGCCCTCGCATTGCGCCAGGAGTTCCCGCGGATCGTCTTGCGTGATGTGCGCGATGAGCGAGAGTGTGCCCGGCAGATCGGGGATTTCGCTGGGCACAGCGAAGGCTGAATCCACCGAAATAGACATGGCCAGCTCATGTCCCGCGCGGTCGTAGATGATGCCTCGGCTCGCCGCGACTTCGAACGTCCGCTGTTGCTCGCGCTGGGCGCGCTGTTCATACTGGCCGTAGCAGAAGATTTGCAAATAGACCAGGCGCAGGCAAATAACGCCGCCCCACAGCACAAGCATCGCTCCCAATAGATAGAGCCGGCGATTGGTGCTGTTGCGCGCTGTGCTGGTTGCCACTTGGCCTCTTGCGGTTTTCAGATCGGTCTTGCTGTCGATTTAGACAAATGTGGCGGCCCGCCGATTCTCGCGGAGCCGCCATGAGGATGTCGTATTGCGACCGGCTATTCGAGCCGGACACGAAAGCCGTTATCGCGCTGAAAGAACCTCAACCGGCGCCATGCTCGCCATCACCGGGGCGGCCGATTCCGGCGCGGTCGAATCCAGGCGAATGACTTGTCCGGCTTGCGGCGATTGCAATCCCAACTGGCGCGCCAGCGTATCGATTCTTTGCGGATCGCGCAACGAGGCCTCTTCCAGACGCAACGCGCGGTTCTCATCCGTCAAGCTGTCGCGCTGCATTTTCAGCGACTCGATCTTGTAGCCGTATTCGATCGCACGAAAATGCTGCCAAGCATACGTCATGACCAGAAGAAACAAGCATGCCAGCGCGATTCCGAACTGCCTTCTTTCGCGGCCACTTCTTGGATCCTCTATTTTCACCAAACGGGAATTGTCGATTGCTTTGGCGAAGTAGATTTCCGGTGTGCCCGTCCAGCACGGCGTGCGCCGTGCGGCGGGGACTGCGCCGTGCATTGCCGTGGCCGTTGCCGCCATTATGCCGCTCCGATGAGATTGGGTTCCCGCTGAACCATTTCGAGGACCGAGGACGCGGGGGTGTTGCGGTACGCTCGTTCTTCCCGCGAATTCGGGTTCACGTAGGCGTGCTCCTCAGCTCGCTCTACGGTAGCCATTAGATCGTCGATCAATGTGCCTGTATACATATGTCCTCCCTTTCCATGTTCCCTATCTCTGCCGAACTCAAACCCTTTCCGCCGCGCGCAGCTTGGCGCTTCTTGCTCGCGGATTGCGATCAACCTCTTCTTCTCCTGCGGTCACCGGCTTCTTGGTCAGCACTTCGTACTGGCCCTGCTTCGCGCCCTCGCGCAGACTGTCTTTCACCATCCGGTCTTCCAGCGAGTGGAAGCTGATCACTACCAGCCTTCCGCTCGGTTTCAGCAGCTGCGGGGCGGCTCGCAGCAGCTCCCGCAGGTCGTCCAATTCATGGTTTACGAAGATTCGGATTGCCTGGAAAGTTCGGGTCGCCGGATGAATTCGCCTTTCCGCTTGATTCATTGGCCGGGCCGCGGCTGATATGATCTCCGCAAGTTGCGTGGTCGATCGTATCGGCCGCGACCGGACAATGGCTCTGGCGATTCTCCGCGACCTCCTTTCCTCACCGAATTCGTAAATCAGATTCGCGAGTGTGACCTCGTCCATCCGATTTACCACTTGTTCGGCGGTGCGCTCGTCCTGCGGGTCCATCCGCATTTCGAGCGGCCCTTCCGCCTGAAAACTAAAGCCGCGCGTGGCATCGTTCAGCTGCAGGCTGCTTACGCCCAGGTCGGCCAGAATTCCATCAACCCCGTCGCCGGTCTTCAGTCGTCGGTCTTCGGCCAAACCTGCTCCTGCCAGATCCGCAAATGAGCGATGCAGCAACGTTACCGTCGGCCAGTCGAGCGGCTGACTGATGACTGACGCCTGACGACTGACGACCAGCTTTTCTCTTGCAATTTCCAGCGCCGCTGGATCCTTATCGAGGCCAATCAAATGTCCCGCTGCGCCGAGGCGTTTTGCGATTTCGTAACTGTGTCCGCCCAGGCCCACCGTAGCGTCGATATAAGTTCCGCCACGCTTGACGGCCAAAAAGTCGATCGCTTCTTTTAAAAGAACCGGAACATGGCCACTGCCATGCCCAACCCCCTGAGGGGCGTTTATTGAACCCTCGTCCACTAGATACCCAGATCGTCGAGCGTCTTCTCATCGTCCGCCGTGAACGCTTGCTCCTCGATCTCCTTGCGGAACGCTTCCAGGTTCCGCACTTCCAGGTAGGTCAGGTTGCCCAGCACCGCGACCTCGCCCTTGATCTGGGCTGCGTCGCGAACCAGCTGCGGAATCAGCAGCCGCCCCTGGCCGTCCATCTCTACCTGCTGGCCCCAGTAGTTCGCGCGGGCCAGGAACTTCTTCTTCGTAGGATTAAAGGTGGAGAGCCCGGCCAACTTCTGCTCGATCCGCTCCCATTCCTCGAAGGGATACACTTGGGCAACCTTGCCGTCCAAGCTCGTGATATAGAATTGCGTGTTGTACTTCTCGTCGATCACGCGCTTGAATTCCGCGGGGACTTTTAATCGTCCCTTTTCGTCGACGCGAGTTGGGTGATTGCCGCGAAACATAAACATTGCCCGCTAGCGGGCTGGAAAATCTCTTTGTTAGTACCGCTGCCACAACAAGGGAGGTAAAAACGTTCAAAATGCCATTGCTTTGCGGTTCGTTCGGGCTGCTTTTGGGGATGTCAGTCTTAAATTCCACTGGCTCCTCGGTTCGGTTCACCTGCGCCCACGACCACTACCGTAAAGACCACTTTCTACCACTTCTGGCCACATCATAGCCCTAAGTTGTTTATTGTCAAGATGAAACTTTTAGGTCCTCTGCTGGACTGCCAGGGGTCTGGGCGAAGCGCGATACCTTGC
>CAVZMC010000031.1:0-59072 GCA_963776125.1 uncultured Acidobacteriaceae bacterium
AGCCGCTTTCTCCCCCCGAGCCGCCTTCTCCTTCCGAGCCACCCGAGCCGGAACCGGAACCCGAGCCGTGACCGCCCGAGTGCGAGCCGCCGCTGCCCGGGCGAGAGGCGCCCGAGCCCCCGCCGCCTTTGCCTGAGCCTCCACCAGACCCTGAGCCTCCGCCAGAGCCACCCGAGCCCGAGCCGCCCCCGCCGGAGCCGCCCGGACCAGAGCCGATCCCGAGCCGGAGCCGCCCGAGCCAGCGCCGAGTGCGCGCCCGATCCGCCCGAGCCAGAGCCACGAGCCCGAACCGCCTGAGCCACCCGCGCCCGAGCCGCCTTGGGCCAGACTCCCGATCCCGAGCCCTATGAGCCCCTGTGTCTGTGGTGATGGTGCTTATGACGTTTATGCGCGGACGCGTGCATCGCGGTGTAGCTTGCGCCCAGGACTTTGGAGAATGCGGCCCGGAGCGGCTGAAGATCACGGTTATCGGCGCGGCCCATGCGCTTTCAGGCAGGTCCGTCCGGACGCTGTAGTGAACTGTGGCGCTCGGGACCGTGCGTCAGCTGCACGGAGGTGGCTGCGAGCATCCGGGGGATGCTACGGAGCGCTCCTACCCCGGCGCGTGAAGAAATAGGTCTTTACACCCTTGACCGGAGCCCAAACCAGCCTGTCGCCGACGACTGCAAGGTGCGCGGGGCGCGCGGCGCGCGGCGGCATCGGGGCGAGCGTGCTCGCTGGCCGCACGCGCGGCGTTTGCGACGGGCCGTTTGCCGTGTGTGCCGCCGCCGTTGTGCGCGGGGCACGCCCGCCCGGGTCGGGTCCGTGAGCGCTGGCACTCGCTCCCAGCGACGCCTGCTGAGAGAGCGATCAGGCACGTCGCGAGCAGCAGCTCGCGCAGCGGCATCGCTGGAGCTCGGAGACGGCGAGCGAGGTTCGTCATCGATCATTGCTCCTTCGGTGGCCGGGCTGTCTCCGAGAGACCCCTGGCTTTGCGCCCCCGCCTCGCGGCGGGTTTGCCTTTTCGGTGGTTGGTCGACGGCGCGGACGTCGCGTCGCAGGCCTTCGAGCCGCGACCGCGATGCCGTGAGGCTGCTGTCGACCCTGAACGGGGCGGGCGCGCGCGATCTGGCGGTCGGCCGCCGAACCTGGGACGCATGTCAGGCCGAAGCCGGACGCATATCCGAGCGCGCAAACTGCGCGCACAGCCGGCGAGCGCGGCGGATGCGGGCCGATGTCATCGAGCTTTGGCCGCGCCTGCCGCTGCGATCCTCGATGGCGGCGCCACTCGAGCGCCATGCGGCGCCTCATTTTCAAGTCCCCAAGCCGAGCCGACGATAGGAGCCTTACGATGAGACGACTGGCTTTGACGCTCGCCTCACTGGCGCCCGGCGATCGACTCGATCAGCATGGCCGACCCTCCTGAACGGCGCCAGCCCGCGCGCTTCGCCGGGGCTGCCGGAACCATTGCGATCCGCCAGTTCCTGAAGAATAAGAATTGCGTCGGGGTGCACGTTGTTGGGGAAAATAGGAGTCTGAATGCCGCGCGCGAAGCCATGTTGCAGCCATTCGGTGGTGACCCCAGTCCAGCCCCCAGCCTCGAGAACTTCCACGCGCAGCCATCCACGAACCAGCGGCCAGGTGGCGTTGGGATAAGCCGCGCAGCCCGTCTCTTTATTGGCGGGTATCGGGTAAGGAGCCTGCGCGTTTGCGTTTGGTGCGCAACGCGGCGCAATCACATTAATATCGCCGGTTCCTACCGGATCGCCGAGCGCAAAGAAAGCATTTCCCACCGCTGGGTTGGTGATCTTTTCGGAACCCTGAACTTCCAGCTGGATATCCTGACCGTCGGCGTTGCAGGCGCCGCCGGCGGGATGCAGCTCGGCGCAATTGTCTCCCAGAAGAATGTGGATGTTCGCTTTGTTGTACTCACGCGAAGCGCCGATCGGTGAACTCGGTAACTCGGCGACAGTTTCCTGCTTGCGAATGATCTCGATCTGCGCGTCTGCGGCCCCCATGGCCGCGCCTTGCACAAACGGCAATTGCAGCAGGGGCACGCCGATCATGGCGAAGCTATTGAAGGTCTTCGGGGAAATGGTTCCGGTGAAACTGGTGGTGTTTGCCCACCCATTCGGCGTTGGGATTCCGCCACTCCAACTGGAGTCGTCGGTGGCATTGTCGGTATCTGGACCCCAGTTGACGCAACCCGCGGGCGCCGCTCCACCCTTGCCGGCGACCTGGTTGGCCGCAAATGTATCGCAGGCGCTGGTGCTGGTAGCAATGTAGACATCGCCGAAATACCCGTTCGCCTTGCTGGCCAGGTAATTGTTGGGGAGGCGGTCGCGCAGAATCTGTCCCACTGCGGTGACCTTGTCGCCGAGCACCAGCGGCCCGTCGTTGGCGTTCAAGTAAAGATTGCCGTTAGTGTGCACCCGGCCAAGAAATCCAAAAGGAGGACCGGGATAATAGGAGAGGTCGCTATCGGAAAACACGCCAAACTGGAAAACCGGGATCAGTGCGATTTCCACACCCCGTGTCATATTCACGGATGCCCCATACGTCCGCATGGCGCTGACCTGCAAGGTGATGGGAATGATTTCCGCCGTGAGTCCCGCGTAAGGGCCCTGGCTCACAATGCCCGTCGAGGTAATCGGGTTGCCCTGGGCATTCACATTGGTCCAGTTCACGGTTTCCAAATAAGTTACGCCGGGAACCTGCGCGTTGGAGGGCGGCGAGGTCTTGGCCAGGGTGTTAAAGTCGGCTTGGGTGGGCGACAATTTCTGCTGGTAAAGGCTGAGCAGGTCGGAGGTGAGTTTCTCCATCCCGGATTCCGCGCCGTAGTACGCGTTATTGGCTTCCAGGTCATTGCTGCCCACATGGCCGGAACCGGTCACTGTGTACATCAGCCCAGCCGCGATGGCGGACAGCAGCAGCAACAACAGTAAGCTGGCAATCAGCGTGAAGCCTCGCGAACCATGCATTCTCTTGCCCATAGACTCGTCTCCTGAAACCCCAGTGGTGCTTACCATGCCATCGCCTCAATAGCGATTGACATAGGACAGATTTCTGGTGCTCACCGAGGTGACCAGCGCCATACTGCGCGACTGGCCGCCGGTAGCGAGCACGCTCTGCCCCATCATCTGAATGTTCACTTTGTGAATCTCATTGGGGGAGAAGCCGCTGGCAATCGGATTCGCCACGCCGGCGCACGTTTTCGTGACGGTGACCGAGTCGCACATGTCATAGGTGAAGTTCAAGCCGATGACATTGTCGGCGACCGGCACGGGCGTCTGGCCATTGACTTGGCGCATCAAGCGGGGTGTCTGGCCGGCCAAAGCGGGCACCTCCAGCCAGTAGCTAACGACGAAGATGCGGTTCGCCTGGATGGTCCCGCCGGCGGACAGGGCTGCCTGTACGTTCCCGCTAGCGGCGCCGGATTGGTTGATGTTGAGAGGATCGCCATTGGCGAAATTGATGGTTCCGCCCAAGCCTGCCGCAACCACGCTGGTGACTTCGACCACCGCCGTGCCGTTGTTGTTGCTCAGCATGAGCAGATCCCCGGGAACGATGCCATTGGCGCTGACAATTCCTGGGAATCCAGCAGGCGGAACCGCGGGCGCGGTCGCGGTGACAAACTTAAACTTGGGATCGAGCGCAATCGTGTACTGGTTGAGCGGGAAGCTGTAATCCTTATAAGCCACCGTGACGGAATCGGCGCCAAGTTTAGTGGCCGCAATGGTCGCCGGCCCACCGGCTTCCATGCCGTTGAGCGACCCTGGGATCAAGCCGTACATATAGTTGGAAACCGCCGTCGTTCCCACCACGCCGGTAGGATATTTGTCACTGGTCAGGTAGCAGGTCGGTTTCTGATTGCAGGCGTAGAAAGATGGCGTGGCGCCGACGCCATAGGGCAAAGCCAAGCCGCCCGAGGGTAGGCCGGAACCCGCCATGTTGATGTCTCGTGTCACCAGATTCAGGGCGGCGCGAACGTTTTGCTGCATTTCGGCTTGCTCGGTGACCATCATGGTGGCGCTCATGCCGCTCTTAAAGAGCTCCATGGCTCCGCCCATGATGACCAGGCCGACGGTCATGGCGACCATGAGTTCCACCATGCTGAAGCCCCGCGCCCGACGGGAGACCTTTGAGTTCATGATCGTTGCTGGCATCGATTTCATCATGTGGCCTCTCAGCGATACGACGAGATCAGCGCCTGCACTGTATAGCTGCGCTGTTTATTGACCGAAGTTGGATATTGAATGGTCACCTGAATTTGCCGCAAGTTCGGATTCGGCGAGCCGTCGGCATTGTTCACATTGGTGATCAAAATCTGGCGCTGAAAATTGCTCAGAACAATCGGCACGTCCGGAGGGGCGCTTCCGGTGAGAACTCCGCTGGGGCCGGGAACGGTCAGAGTGGCGGCCGGGACGTCGTCCGCGGTCCCATCCAGACCGTCGGGGCCGGCATCGGTCAACGCAACCATCCCCGCGGTGAAAATACCGCTTCCGCCCGCCGAAATGTTTTGGATCTGCGGCCAGGTAATCTGCGCGGTTTCGCGCGCCGTGTAAATGCTTTCCAGCGCTTCGGTGGCTTTCTGGCGCGCCAGAATGTCGAGTTGCACGGTCTCGGTGGAACCCACGGCCACGGCGAACACGCCCAAGAGGCCCACCAGACCGACCGTCACGATCGTGGTCGAAATCATGGCCTCAAGCAAGGTGAAGCCTCGCTGCCGAGCCCGGTGCGCGGATTTTGCTTTTGCGTTTTTCATTGTTGGATCCATGTGTTGGTACCCGCTTGATTCACTAAGCGCCATCCTCGGACTCTGCCGCTGGCGCCGAATACACTGATAGCACGCGAACTGAAGACCTGCCCGGTGCGGGCCAGGTACAGGACCCCGCTGTTGATGTTGCCGTTGGTATCGCGCGCCGAACCGTCCGGCAGGAACATGATCTGATCGGTCGCGCCGCCGGCCACTCCCTGGTCAAAAGCCAGCGGGACATTTCCAGCTCCGAATCCATCCGGCACGGCAGCCGCGCCGGTTGGAATCCCGGTCACGACCTGAAATTGGACGTCGCTGGGCAGTTCAATGGTGCTGACCTGTGTCGCGGAGGAGAGTGCCGTGCCCGCGGGCCACTGGAAAACCTGAACGCTCTGCACGTCGGGTGCACCCATGGGAGTGGCCGCACCCTTCGGCGGATCGTTTCCGAAGCACACGATGTACTGCTCCCGACCCTCCACCGCTTGCTCTCGCGCTCTTCGTATCTGTGCCAGGGTGGAGTTATAGGCCTGGTTCACATGACTGTCTTTCAATGCCGGTTGCAGGCTCAACACCGCCACGCTCATCATGATGAGAGCGATCGACAGCACGACGGCCATCTCTAACAGCGAAAACCCGCGCGCCTTGCTGTGCACCATAAGCTCCTTCTCTTTGCTGGGGAGAGGTTCTGTGTCACTCATCTTTGTGTACTGGATTCCCGAACCCGCCGTTGCGCCCCTTGCGATTGTTTAGGGCTTCCAAGCCGGCGTTTTTTACTGCGGATTCAGAGGGAGGGTTGCCGCCTTCCGCGATCAGCGGTGTTGCGGATTGACCCGCAGCAGACTTCATCGTAAGGAGCCGGTCGAGGGTCGTCAAAGCACTAAAGTCTTACGTCACCCTATTGGACTTAGGTAACGTAATTGGGGGTGGTGACGCTGGTCATTTTGGTATCCCAACGTGCCTGGCCGCGTATGTAAGTCGAGCCGGTTGAGGCAGCTAGGGTTTCCCCGCTAGCGCGCTTTGGCCGCCGACGCTTTTTCCGCCTTGCTTTCCGTCCGGCGGGTGCTGGGAACGTAAACGCAGGAGCGGAAATCGTAGTGCTCGGCCAAACACTTCCCGCAAAGATGAAGCTGGTGAACCTTGCAGTGAACCGCCGGCGCCTCGGCGCGGCACAGATCGCAAGCGCCGCGTGGACGCCGGCCGGAATCTCCGGCGGCTCTGGCTGGCCCTCCCGTCCCGGCCTTGGAGTGCAGAGCCTGTCCGTTTAGATAGAAGCCGGCGGCCGCCGCCAGCGCTCCCATTCCGAAAAGCGTTCCGGCTACCCCGAGCAGGTTGCTCTCTCCACGTTCCCCGAAGGCTGCCGGCAGCACGCATAATCCAATCAGCCCGACAAGAACACCTACCACGATCATCCAGTTGCCCACGCGTGACGGCATGATTCGTTTTCGCTTTCTGAATTCTCCGGCTGGGTTCAGCAGCCGGCGAACCAGCGTAACTAACCTTTGGATTACTTCTGTAGAAACATATCGGTTTCGGACCGCGGACTCCAGATTACCGAAGTTTTCCGAAGCGCCTTCAAGCCGGCCATGACCCTGGTAACTTGTCGGTCACCGCACTGCTCCTTAACATGTCGGTCGTATGGCTTTCAGCGCGCTAGTGGTGTCCGCGGACTCGGACGGAGTAGCGGTGCTTCGCCAGATTCTCGAGGGGCGCAGCCTCGAGGTGGAGCACTGCAGCGACGCAGAATTGGCGGCGGACCGCGTGGCGGTACGCCCCTTTGCGGTCTTGCTGGTCGATTGCGAAGATGAAGCAGCCGCCATCGAACTCATGACGGCGGCGCGGGCCACGCCCGCTAACAAGGCAGTCCTGATTGTCGCCATCGTGGACGCGGACAACGAAACCCGCGATCTGTTCGCCCATGGCGCGAACTTCCTGCTGTTTAAACCGCTGTCGGCGGAGCGCGCCACCGAGAGCTTGCAGGCCGCCTGGAGCTTGCTGCCCAACGAACGGCGCGGCAAGAAGCGGGTGCATGTGTCGGCGCAAGCCGCCGTCAGTTACGCCGCGACCGCGGACGCACCAACCCCTCTGCTGAATCTCAGCGAGGAGGGCGCGACGCTTCATTCCCCAATCAGGATGGCGCCGCAGTGCCGTGTCTATTTCCAATTTGCCTTGCCGGGAGACCCGGCCATTGTGCGTCTTTCCGGAGAGGTGGTCTGGCAGGACGCGCACGGGCAGGTGGGGGTTCATTTCACCCATGTACCGCAGACTTCGCGGCGCGCCCTCGACGCCTGGCTGAACCGTCATCGTTCTCATCGTGAGCAACAGAGCGAGACTACGCCGCTCATTCTGGAGCTGCCGGGCGCCGTAGTGCACGAAACCCGAGCCGCGGTATCGGATCCGCGGCCCGATCCCGGGACCGAGCGTCGTGGGCAATCACGCAGCTCCTGCCGCCTGGGCGTCAATGTCTATGGCCCCGGCGGTGGCGCGCTGCAACATTGCACCCTGACCGACATCAGCGAGGGAGGCTGTTACGTGGAAACGACCCAGCCGCTTCCGGTTGGGGTCAGTCTTGAGATCGAAGTGCGCACTCACGATTTCAAATTGAAGGTGCGGGGGAAAGTGCAGAGCAAACATCCCGGCTACGGCATGGGCATCGCGTTCAAAATGAAAACCGCCGAGGATCGTGAGCAGGTGAAGCGGCTTCTCGCCTATCAGAACGACCCGCAGATGGAGTCTCCCGCCGAAGTTGTAGAGCAGACCTAGCGGTTTCAGAATTAGGAAAGGCGGGGCGGGATGGCTTCGTTTCTCCGGTCTTTCTCTACCGCTTCGCGGAAGTAATCGAGTGACAGCTTCAACCCCGGCAGCAAATCCACCCGTGGTTCCCAACCCAGCAGGCGTCTTGCCTTGCCGATATCGGGGCAGCGTTGCTTGGGATCGTCCGGCGGCAGCGCTTCATGGCGTATTTTGCTTTTCGATCCCGTGACTTCTAAAACGCACTGAGCGCATTCCGCGATGGTGAACTCGTTGGGATTTCCAATGTTGACCGGCAGATGCTCCTCGGACTTGGCCAGCCGCAAAAAGCCGTCGATCTCGTCGCTCACGTAACAGAAGCTTCGGGTTTGGCTGCCATCGCCGTACACCGTCAAGTACTCGCCGCGCAGCGCTTGCTTCATGAAATTGGGAACCACCCGGCCATCGTTGATCTGCATGCGCGGCCCATAGGTGTTAAAGATACGCACGATACGCGTGTCCACCTTGTAATAACGGTGGTAGGCCATGGTGACCGCCTCGGTAAAACGCTTGGCCTCGTCGTAAACCGAGCGCAGGCCGATCGGGTTCACGTTGCCCCAGTAAGTTTCGGTTTGCGGATGCTCCAGCGGATCCCCGTAACACTCCGAGGTCGAGGAAACCAGATATTTCGCCGCATACTTCCGGGCCACATCCAGCGCATGAAAGGTTCCCAGCGAGCCCACTTGCAGAGTCTCGATTCCATGCACGCTGTAATCCACCGGGCTGGCCGGACTGGCGAAGTGGAAAACGTAGTCCACCGGGCCGCAATCGAAAGGCTGGTTGATGTCGATCTTCTGGAAATCGAAAGCGGCTTCGCGGCGCAGATGATCGACATTGGCTAGCCTTCCCGTGAGCAGGTTGTCCACCGCGACCACGGAATAGCCTTCCGCCAGCAGCGCGTCGCACAGGTGAGAACCTAGGAAGCCGGCTCCGCCGGTGACCAGGGCGCGGGGTTTAGTCATAATTGCTTGCGCTTCCTCGGGGAGAGGAATTTGCGCGTCGACGCCGGCCGTCTGACGCCGTGACGAGTCCGTTCACACATAGTCTGAGGATTATAGAGGTCCAGTTCCTCCCTGACAACGGATGTTGTTCATTCGTCACTTCTGGATGTGCCGCCGGTCACAGCTTGTTTGCCGGCCGAGTTGAAGAATGGAAACTGCGAGGTGACCTATGCCAGTCCATCTTCATCGCTCTGCTGGCTCTCTTCGCGTTCGCGGTGATCGGGATTCTGCTTGTGATCGCGATGTTTGTGGAAAGCCGAACGAACCTTGGGCCAGGGGCCCCGAGTTCGCACGAAATCGCGGAGTCTGAACGCAAACATGTGGCGTAGAGGCGAAACTCCCGAGGCAGCATGACATTTCGCCAGAGGCTTGCGATTCCAACGAGCAAGTCGAGGTCGAAATCGACCCAAGCGCCCGATTCTTCGATGAAGTTCCGTCCTTTTCTCTCGGAACCGAGGGCCACGACTGTAATCAATAGCAGAATGTTGGTGGCCTCAAATGCAGTTAGAGCCCAGCTGTAGCCTAGCTGGTCGCGCAACGCGTATTCGATGTTGTTTGTGCCCGCGGCGATCAGAATGCCAAATTGGTAGGCAAATCCCGGCATCAGTCCGCGCACTGCATTCGGCGCCAGTTCGTTGATGTGCGCGGGAATGATTCCCCACGCACCTTGCGCGCCGGCTTGCATGAAAAACGCGCCCAGCGCCAGAACGGCAAGCGATCCACCAAACGCCCAAGCCGGTATTATCGCCAGCGCAAAGCGCCATTGCCGCAATCATGCTGCGCCGCCGCCCCATGGTCCCTCTGAAAGGTGGCCAAATAGAATCGCGCCGAGGATTGCTCCAATGTTGTAAAGGATTGCCATGTAGGCCACCACTCGCCGCCGAAATCCTCGCGTCGACTTCAGAAAGTCGGGATACAGATCCTGCGTGCCATGCGAGAGGAACATCATCAGCGTCATGAGCAGAACCAGGTAAGAGAAAACTCTCCAGTGCCCGCTCGCGGTGCGAAGGATTGCGCCCACCGTGGGCGCGCGGTGCTGCTTCCAGGCTTCCGACTCGCGCACTTTTAGGCGAATGTAGAAAGCCAGCAACGCCGGAGCCGCGCCCACCCAGAACATGGCGCGCCATCCCCACACCGGCAGCACGAAACGCGCCGCGACCGCCGCCAGCAGATAGCCAATCGAATATCCGCTCTGCACAATGCCGGAGAGGGTGCCGCGCCACTTTGCCGGCGCGCTCTCCATGGCCAGCGAAGCGCCCACGCCCCATTCACCGCCCATCCCAATGCCATAAACCGCGCGCAGAATCAGAAATACGGTGAAATTCGGCGCGAAGCCGCAGAGCAGTTCGATGACCGAAAAGAACACCACATTGGCCATCAGCGGCCTGCGCCGTCCATAACGGTCGGCAAGCAGGCCGAAAACCACCGCGCCCAGCGGCCGCATGGCCAGCGTGGCCATCAGTGTTCCCACAATTGCACTTTTGCTGACATGGAACGCGGCCGCCAGGGGGTCGAGGAGAAAGACCAGCACAAAGAAATCGAACGCGTCCAGTGTCCACCCCAGAAAGCTCGCGGTGACGGCATGCCACTGGTCGGCGCGCGAGGGTGCGAATGGCGCGGAATGTGGGCGGGAGCTCATCGGCGGAAAGGCTGTTATGAGAACACGATTCGCACCCGGACGCAATGCAGGGTCGCGCGGCATGGCGAAACTCACGCTTGCGGGTGAGTCGTGCCTGCGCGCCGATCCCGGCGTAGTTATCAGGAGATGTCCATTCGAACCCAAACCAAGTCGTTTCGTGTTGACAACATGAAAATTTCGGGCGAAACTCCGCTTAAGTGGCTTGACGGCGGCGAGCGGTCCGATTTTTTCTCCGAGCAAGGTTAAAGGCTTCGGCGGCGAGACGGCTGTGGGGCCGCATCAGGGCCAGCCTTGCAATGGCTCAGCGACCCATCGTGCGGACCGATTCTTCCGAGCAGCGCGGACACGCCGACGAACCCCCTCCCGTGGACGCAACCCATTCCAAGCAGCGCCCCCATCAAGGGTTCGAGCCTTTAGCTATTCGCGTGTCCGGAGCCGGCAGTGAGGTTTCGTCTTCCGATCCGAACCTTGACCAGGTCTTGAAATTGATCGCAGATCAGGCATGCCTGGCTACTTCCGCTACCGCCTCCGCCATTGCTCTGCAGCAGCACGATGAGATTATCTGCCGGGCCACTTCCGGCCCCAACGTTCCCGACCTGGGCACCCCGTTGAACATCAGCTCCGGATTGTCTGGCGCTTGCGTCCGCACCCGCGAAGCCCAGTATTGCGAAGACACCGAAACCGATCCTCGCGTGAACCCGGAAGCTTGCCGCCGCCTCCAGGTGCGGTCCGTGCTGGTGGCGCCCTTGTTGATCGCGGACCAACTGGTGGGCGTGTTCGAGATTTTCTCGCCGCTTCCGCAGGCGTTCGCGCGGCATGACCTGCAAAACCTGCAAGCCCTGGCCCAGGTCGTATTGGAATCGCTTCAAGGCCAGGCCGACGGACAGGTTGCCAGCCCCGCTGCCACTGAACCGGCCCCGCTCGTTCCCAATCTTTCGGCGCTGCTTGAGGCTCCGATTGTTCGCTCTGAACCTACCGGCGCCGAAGAAACCGTGGTGGCCAAGGACTCGGCTAAGAAAGACTGGGTCGCGGAAGACGCCGCTCCCGCTTGGATGGAGTCTCCGCCTGTTCGGGTTGAAGCTCCCACGGCTCGCGCGGAAGGCCGCGGAGCGCCGGTTACGCCGGCTCAACCCTCCGTGCCTCCAGTTGCGAAAGCGCCACCACCCGCTCCGGTGGTTGCGCCCCAGGTTCGCCGCTCGGAGTTGGTGGCTCCAGTGGAGAAGATTCCGGCGACACCAGCACAGCCGCCCACGCCTTCAGCAGATTTCTTAGCGAGCTTGAGTCCGCCCGCGCGGCGCGACTGGATCGGCAGTGTGCTGACCGCAGCGGTAGTTGCGCTGGCTCTGGTTCTTGGCTGGATGCTGGGCCGGGTCGGCTGGGAGCGGGCCATGGGAGGGCGAACTCAATCCAGTCAGCCAAGCGCGCAGCCGGCACACGCTGCCCCGTCGAATGCCCCGGCCGACACGGACCCAATTGTGGTTGAACCGCCGGGCCGCGGCGCTCCCATGCCTGCCTCTGGGCCAGGCTCCTCCCAACGCGAAGCCCCAGCGCCACGCCAAACACCGCCGCAGCCAGCGGAAAAAACCGACGCCGCAACCCGCGGCGGCCTTGTGGTCTATCAAAATGGAAGAATCATTTTTCAGCAAACCGCGCCGGCGGGGCCGCAGCATTCGCTAACCGGCTCGGACGCCGGCAACTCCGGCGCGAACCCGCCTTCCGGGGATACCCAAGAAGCCGCTCCCGTCGTGGTTTCCTCGCAGGTGGCGAGCGCGCAATTGGTGCAGCGCGTCGAACCTGTTTATCCGGAGGAAGCCCGGCAGCGTTTTATTCAAGGCGAGGTGGTTCTGGAAGCCGTGGTGGGAAAAGATGGCGGAGTGCAGGAACTCACGTTGGTCAGCGGCGACTCGCAACTGGCCGCCGCCGCCGCCGCCGCGGTTCAGCAGTGGCGCTTCCGGCCCTACGAGCAACACGGCGAACCCGTGGTCTTCAGAACCCGGCTCACCGTGAACTTTCGCTTACACTGAGCGGCTGTGGCTTTTTCCGTAGCGCCGGCGTCCCGCCGGCTGTCCTGAGGGCGTCCCACCCTCGGCGCAAGCGCCACGCAACCGCTCGCACCTCTAAACTTCCCCGAGCACCTGCGGGAATGACAACCCAGCCGAACCCTACCCGTTCGCCAGTTCTTTGGCGCGCTGCGCCGCTTTCACCACCGCCTTGATCAGCGTCACCCGCAGTTTGCCTTCTTCCAATTCCATGATGCCGTCGATAGTGCATCCCGCCGGCGTGGTCACCGCGTCTTTCAGCAGCGCCGGGTGATCTCCAGTCTGCAAAACCACGGTCGCCGCGCCCAGCGTGGTCTGCGCCGCCAGCAACGTCGCCACATCGCGCGGCAATCCCACTTTCACTCCCGCTTCCGCCAGCGATTCCAAAATGATGTAGATGTAGGCCGGCCCGCTGGCGGAAAGCGCGGTGACCGCGTCCATGTGCTTTTCGTCCACCACCACCGTCCGGCCCACGACGTTGAACAAGGTGACCGCAATTTCCACGTGCCGCGCGTTGGCGAATTTCCCTTTGCAAATGCCGGTCATGCCGTATCCCACGGAGCACGGCGTGTTCGGCATGGCGCGCACCACCGGCACATTGCCGCCCAGCATGTTCTCGATCTGCGCTGTCGCGACCGAAGCCGCCACGGAAATGATGAGCGCCTTCTTGGAAACATTGGGGCGGATCTGCTTCATCACGTCCGCGACCACTTGTGGCTTCACGCAGACCAGAATGATGTCGGCACCTTCGACCGCAGCCAGGTTGTCGGTACCTACCGCTACGCCGAGCCGCCTGCTCAGCGCGCGCGCGCGTTCTTCGTGCTGTACCGTGGCCGATGCCGATTTGGCGGCGAACAATTTCTTATCGAGCATTGCCTTGAGCAGAATTCCGCCCATTTTTCCCGCGCCGAGCACGGCGATTCGTTTTCCAGCAAAACCCGATCCCATCGTTAGCCTCCGATTGCGGCCTGCGCTGTAGGAGCGAAGGGCGGCCAGAATACCACGAATCGGATGACCGGATGATTGGGCCAGCGAGCGATTTCAAATGACCCGATGACCCGATCATTCGATGACCCGACGGATGCTCACTGCACCGTGAGCGTCACGGTAGTGGGCCGCGTGAGCGGGCCTTCGGAAGCGGTCACGGTCACGGGATACGTGCCTAAAGGCGTCCCCGGCTGCGCCACCGGTGGAGGCGGGCCAACACTATTGCCTCCCACCAATCCTCCGCCGCAGGCCGGCAGCATTATCAACGCGGCCAAGACGAAGCCAAGGATGTAGGCTATGGCCCATCTGCTTTTTTTGCCGCGCTTCTTTTTAGGTCGCGCACCAGGTCCCGCGATTGCCAGTAAGAGACCGCCCACCGGCAATAAGGCGGCGTAGAGATAGGAGGGAGAATGATTCCACGAAGGCGGACGCAGTAAAGCGATTGGGGCAATGGTGCTAATCATCAGCGTGACGTTGGTGGCTCCGCTGCCCGCTGGGATCTGGCTGGTGCCAAATACGCAGGTGCTCAACGCCGGAAGACCTGAGCAGCTGAAATTATTCACCACCCCCGGAAATATCGTTCCGCCAGGCAAGGGCATGAAAGAAAGCGTGTAGGTAGCGGTTTGGCCGGCGCTCACCGGCGCGATCCTCGAGGAAGTAATCGAGAAGTCATAGACGTGCAGCGCCACAGGAGTGTCGATAATCGTCCCGTCCGCGCCCGTGCCTTGCAGGTTGAACGAGAAATTTCCCGCCGTGCTGTTGCCCATGGTCACCTGAAACGCCGTGCCGCCGCCGGTCGGCGTCACCGTTGCAGGGCTCGCGGAACACTCGGAAGGCAGGGCGCCATTCGCCGGCGCCACGCAACTGAGGCTGACCGCGCTGTTGTAGCCATTGACGGCGTCGGCGGTCCCATTCATCCGCACATTCTGACCCGCCGCCAAGGGCTCGGCTGGCGCGGTCACCGCCAGCGTGTAGCCTGCCGTAATAATCGTCAGGCCCAGCGGCTCGCCGATGGTTTCCGAATCCGCCGCCGAGGAAGTTGCCGAGATGTTCAAAGCAAAGCTTCCGTCCTGCGCGCTCGCCGCAGCCGCGATGGTCATGGTGACCGTCGCCGGGCTTCCTTGCGACGCGCTCACCGTGGCGCTGGGAAAGAAATTACAAGTCACTCCCGTGGGAGACGTGCAAGATAATACGACTGTCCCGTTAGCGGGGAACGATCCGCCGAAACCCACCTGCATGGCGATGGGGCCGGAGGTCTGCCCGGTCTCGACGGTGACGGCGGACGGCGTCGGCGCGCTCAGGGTGAAATCCACTACGTGCAGCGTCAAGGCGACGCCGTGCGAGATGGGCGGCGAATTTGCGCCTGCCCCCGGCCCCGTTCCCATGACCACAAACGAATAGTCCCCAGCCGCGCCACCCGCCGTCAGAGTGAAGTTCGCTCCCGTTGCCGTCGGCGTCACCGGGCCGCCCGCGCATTGACTGGGAGGAGGCGTGTTTCCCGCCGCGCAACTCAGCGTGACCGCGCTGCTGTAGCCGTTGAACGCGCTCAGAATCCCGCTGAAGTTCGCCGCCTGCGAAACAAAAATCGTCTGGCTGGGATTGGGGAAAGCAATCTGAAAGTCCGGGGTTGTGGTCAGGGGAAACTGCCAGACCCCACGTCCATAGGTGGCGGCGCGCAACAGTTTGTTGGTGCCGTCGTTGAAAACCCGCAGCGCGGTCGTGGGAACGTCGGGCAGAAATCCAGAGGTCCCGGAGCCACGGCGCAGGTCCAACCTCGGTCCAGCTCGGACTGCTAGTCGCGCTAGAGAAAACGCCCACATCTGTGCCCACATAGACCGTCCCGCTATCCACGAGCACGGTGTCGACGGGAGCGTCTGGCAGCGCGCCCGTAAAATCGGTCCACGACTTTCCGGCATTCGTGGTCTGCCAAACGTGCTCCACGCCGAAACCCATGATCGTCACGTACGCCGTCTTGCCGGAGGCGTCCGAAGAGTCCAGCGCAATCCCGGAAACCGGAAAATTTTGCGGGTTGATACTTCCGGCTGGGCCGTTGGCGGTCGTATCGTTCCAGGTGGCCGTGCCATTTTGCAACGTCATCACCCAGACGTGGCCGCCGCTGACCGGCGCCGCTGCAAACGGCCCCAGCCCATCCGTCCCCGCGTAAATCACGCTGGAAAATCCGTTCATGTCCTTAGGGCCTCCGGCCGCCAGCGAACGCACCACGTTCACCTCGTCGCCGGTGCAAGCTGCGCTTCCGCCGGTTTCAAAATTGTTGCTGAGCACGGTAAACCCCGCGCCCGTGGTGGTCCCGCGCCATACGCGGCAAGTGCCCACGATCAGTTCGCCGGAATTTTGCGGATCGAGCAAATAGGGTGTGTACAACGCACCGCCATCCCCGCCCAAGGTTGCGCTCGAGACCACCAAGTCGTTGTTGAAGTCCTGCGCGTGGCAACCAATTCCCAGCTCGCAACGCTGAATGCTGACTCCGGTATTGGCGGTGAACCATTCCGCGGAATCGTTGGGATTAATTGCGGTGTAACCGCCGTCGGCGGAATTCACGCTGCTCCAACTGCTGCTGCTGAGCGCCGCCGCGGTTGCGGGAGAACCGTTACCCTGCGTTCCACCGAGAAGGGCATTGGCGTCGGAAGGATCCTGCGCCAGGCTTACAAACTGAGTCATCGATCCTAGCGTTTGATTCAGGCTGTCAAACTGATTTGGAGTTCCGCAGGTTCCGCTGGTTAGGTCGCTGTAGCCGTCGAGCGCGCGATAGACGCCGCCGTCGTTGGCGAAGTACATCACCGCCTGCGTGCCACCATTGACCGGCAACGCGTCCATAGCGTGCTGGCTGGGATGAACCTTGGCAATCGATCCAAGATCGGGAGGGCAGCCATAGACGTGCGTAAGGTTCAGAAAAGTTGCCGACGGCGGAGGCGCCGGGGTCGCGTTCGGACTGCAATTTGGATAGGTGGCCGAGATGGAGCACTTGAACAAGTTCACCGCTCCGGCGTAGAGATCTGTTCCCGTGGGTCCATCGGGAATGGCCGCCAGCGTCAAGTTGTAGCTGCCGTCTTCGGTTCCGCAACCGCCCAGGAAATCGCCGCATTCCGTGATTCCAGTTTCGTCGATAGCCGTCCAGGTCATGCCGCCGTCGAGAGACTTCCAGATGCCCTGGTCCACGTTATTGGCGTCCACGGACCACGCGTACATCTCGCTGCGTCCGGGAACCACGGCGAGTTCGCCGCGGTAAATGGGACAAGTCTGCTGCGCGGGTGTGGCGGGACACGCTGCCTCACTCAGCCCGCTGCCTGGCTGATTGGTCAGGCGGGACCAGTTGATTCCGTCGCTCGACGAATAGAATCCGTGAAAACGCAGGGCGGCGAAAAACTCTCCTGCAATACCGTTGTAAACCACAGCGGTTGCCGATCCTGGAAGAACGGCTGCGGTGCCATCCGTGATGGTGGCCGCGTTCCATGTCACGCCTCCGTTGGAGGCGTAGTAGAGGCCGAGATTCGCCGCTTGCGGATTCTCGAGCCCTTCCAGTTCTCCCAGGGATGTTCCCGCCGCTGCCGCGACCACCAAGCTGGGATTGGCGGTGCTGAACGCGATCTGGCTGAATCCAATCCCCGCGAAGGAATGCGCGCCGCTTCCGTCCTGTTTGATCAAGCTCCAGGTATTGCCCGCATCCGCCGAGCGCAGAATGCCCAAGCCGTAGTAGGAATCGGTGGAGCTGTTGGTTTCGCCGGTGCCAACCAGGACAACGCTTTTCGTCGGGTCGGGATTCGCCAGCTGTGGCTGAATGGCGATGGCGCCCACCGACAGCGTCGCTTGATTGTCGATCAGCGCATTCCAAACCACGGCGCCCGGGTTCGAGCTGAGCGGTCCCGCGGTTGTCGATTTCCACACGCCGCCATACGCGCCGCCGATGTAGACGGTGTTCCCGCTCGCATCGGCATGGTCGATGGCGACTGCCGTTGCCCGCCCGGAAACCCAGTTGTAGTCTTGCTCACCTACGCCACTCGCATCGGAGGCCAGCGGGGCCGGGCCAAGCGGAGTCCAGGCGGTAACGGCGGAGGCATGCGGCAATCCGCTGAACGAAACTCCTGCCGCCACCGATAGGCGCGCCGCGCGAGCGTTAAGCTTCTGCTGATAGGCGCGATAGCGTAAAGCCGCCGCGGATTGTCCCGCCGCAGTGCGGCCACGCAGGAACCATGCGGCACCCTTGCTAAGGGAATTGTGTTGTTGACTGGCCGGTAGTTTGGCGGTTGCCGCGTCCTGCCCCATCGCCACGCCATTTGCCATCGCCACAAGCCATAAAGCGAAAGCCGGTAAGAACAAACGCCCGCGAAACCACATGCAAGTACCCCGTCCCGCAGGGGAACGTGTCGTCCGACCGCTTGCGATCGGACTCCCCGCGGCTTATGAAATGCGCCGTAAGAAAATGAATTTGCTAAGAACCTGCTCGCCAGAATGGGGTTCGGCAGACACGTTGCCGCCCGCACCGGCAAGGATTAGCACGCACCGCCGGAAAGCGGAAAGCTCCGAATCCAGTGCGGTCGTGTCCTGGTGCCTGAATGGGAATGCTGGCTGCGGTTGATCCCAACCGGAGTAGGCTATTCTAAAGTTGACTTGACGGGTGCCGCAGACCTTCCACTCTTACCTTCACTCTTACTTCCAGCATAGCATTTTGGATAGGGAAAATGAGACATGGTTTTGGACTTTATTTTCCTTGCGGGCTGAGCGAGTTACGTCGAATTGCACCATTTCCGGGCCTTGACAAGAAATCCTCAGGTGGCCGGGAAAACGCTGTTTTTCGCGGGCGGCCGTAACTTCTTTGCCGCGGATGCAAAAATCCGCGCGATCCGTGTTTCTCCGCGGAGAAGAAGTTAAGGGACTGCTTGTCCGCGATGATACCTAGAGCGGAAAGGTGCTTTGCCGGTCATCCTGCCGAGATGACGCTGGCGGTTTGATTTCCCCTAACTTGACCAGACGGGCCACGATGGAGGGCACGGTCCGGTTGTGCGTTTTGGCAATCTCGTGGAAGTCGATGCCGCGGCGAACTTCGGCGCAAACCTGTGCGTCTTCCTGGCGAGACCAATAGCGCCCGGCATTTTCCGGGCGGCGCTGCTCGCGCTCCTCTGCTTGCAACAAGGCACCCAAGGCGCGGTTCAGCGCCCTCACGACCTGAGGCTTGCGGCAGACCGAGTCCGCTGCCAGGCCCTCGCCGGTTTCAGGGTCTACTCCGCCCGCCAGGGCTCGTACAATGGGCAATGCATCCGCGATTTCCATGGTGGACTCCTCCTGCGGATTGTGCGCGCTGCGAGACGTTGTTTTCTGTGACCGATGAACATTGCGTGCGGTTTCGGTCCCACATTGGGAACGCGGAACGCTGGCGCCGATGTACTATCGGTTTTTGTCGCGCCGGCGTCTCGGCGGGTGTTCCGCCAACATCCTCGCCAGCAGCGAGGGCGAGACGCCCTCGCGACAGCCGGCGAGACGCCGGCGCTACAAGAAGCCTCTCATGGACTGGCAAGCCTTTTGGCTCACAATCCGGTTGGCGGTGATGGTGGCGGCGATCCTGGCGGTTTTGGGATTGCCGCTCGCCTACTGGATCGCTTACTCGCGCTGGCGCTGGAAGTTTCTGGCGGAGGCGGTGGTCGCATTGCCGATCGTGCTGCCTCCGACGGTGCTAGGATTTTATGTGCTGGTGGCGCTCGGCTCGCGCAGCCCGCTGGGACGCTGGTGGCAAGCCATGACTGGGCACACGCTGGCGTTCACCTTTGAAGGGCTGGTGATTGGATCCATCCTCTACAGCTTGCCGTTTGCGGTGCAACCGTTCGCGGCTTCGTTTGCGGCGGTCGATCGGCGGCTGCTGGCCGCTTCCGCGACTTTGGGCGCGGCGAAGTTGCGGACATTTTTTCGCGTGATTGTGCCTTTGTCCGCGCCGGGGTTGGTGACTGGAGTGGCCTTGAGTTTCGCGCACACCATGGGCGAGTTTGGCGTGGTGCTGATGGTGGGCGGCAACATCCCCGGAGTGACCAGGACAGTTTCGATTGATATTTATGACCAGACCCAGGCGCTGAACTTTGCCGCGGCGAATCAAACGGCGCTGGTGCTGCTGGCGATTTCACTTGCCGTGCTGGCCATGGTCTATGGGTTGAACCGGAGAGTCTGGATGCTATGGCCCTGGAAATAAAAAACGAAGCCGGCGAAAACGTCGCCACGGCCGCGGCAAGCGCGGCGGGCGACGCACTGGATATCCAGATTCGAAAGCGCTTCGCTCGCGGTGGCTTTGAGTTGAATGTCGCTTGCCGCGTCCCATATGGCATCAGCATTCTTTTTGGGGCATCTGGAGCAGGGAAGACCACGTTGCTCGATTGCATAGCGGGACTCACCGCGCCGGATTCGGGGCGGATTGCGATTGGTCCGCGAATTATGTTTGAGCCCGGTCGAGGCGTCGCAGTGCAGGAGCGCAGAATTGGTTATGTCTTTCAGGATTTAGCATTGTTTCCTCATCTGACGGTTGAGCAAAATGTCGATTATGGTCTGGCGCGCGTGGATGCGAGCGAGCGCCGCCGCCGCCGTGATGCGATGCTGGAATCTTTTCGCGTGGGGCATTTGCGGTCGCGCAAGCCGGACGAGATTTCGGGAGGCGAGCGGCAGCGGGTGGCGCTGGCGCGCGCTCTCGTGACCGAGCCATGCCTCTTGTTGCTCGATGAACCTTTGGCGGCGCTCGATGCGATGACGAAATCGAAAATCGTGGCGGACTTGCGGAGCTGGAACCGCGATCATCGTATTCCTATTCTCTATGTCACCCATAGCCGCGAAGAAGTGTTTGCCTTGGGCGAGCGAGTGCTGGTGCTCGAAGCGGGGCGCATCATCGCCGAGGGTACGCCGCACGAAGTGATGACCGCGCCGTGGCAGGAAACCGTGGCGCAACTGGCCGGGTTCGAAAATATCTTTGACGCGACGGTTTCGGCGGCGCATCCCGATCGCGGCACCATGACTTGCCGTCTGAGCGGCAGCGTGGAACTCGAAACTCCGCTGGTGCGCGCGGAGGTGGGTTCGGCGTTGCGCGTGGGAATCCGCGCGGGAGATATTCTGCTGGCTACGATTCGGCCGGAAGGATTGAGCGCGCGCAATGTGCTGCCAGGGCGGATGCTTTCTCTGGCGCAGCGCGATGTGATGATTGTGGCGCGCGTGGATTGCGGCGTGGAGATGGAAGTTCACCTCACGCTGGCGGCGCGGGATGCGTTGCATCTTCAGCCGGGGAGGGAAGTGTGGCTGGTGGTTAAGACGTACTCGTGCCATTTGATGTCATGCTGAGCGGGGAGCGCATGTGGGGCGGACACTCCTGTCCGCCGCCCTTGACCTTAGTTGTTGCTGTCCATGCCGCCTACCGTTATTCATTTCACGACGATTCCGGGTGCGACATCGATAAAAACCAAATCAAAAGCAGCGGACAGAGTGTCCGCTCCACATAGACGCCGGCTCAGAATGACAGGCGGGCTTCCTGCACGGGTTGCATTTCTATTACTCCTACCCATTGGCCTTGGCGGGTTTCGGTGTAGATGAGCTTTCCTCCCAGAAGGCGCGCCGCGGCGGCGGGGGGCAGGTCGCGGTGGTAGCCGAAGTATTCGGTCTTGATTCTTTCCCAGGCTCGCCAATTCTCCAGCATGGGATGCGGCGGCTCGTATTTGGTGGAGAAGACCAGCGCTACGTCGAAGCCTGAGGGCAGTTCCTCTGCGGACATTAGTTCTTCAATGGTGAAGTTCTCGATTTGCAGCACGCGCATGGGGCGCGTGACGTAGCCCAAACTCGGTTGCGACAGCTCGCCGCTGGCTGGCCATGCAGTCAGCACGCGGCCCATGGGATAGCGGGCTTCGAGAAAAGTTTCCGCATGTTGGTGCAGGACAATGTAGTCGCGGTAGGCGAGATTGTCTTCTAGCGAGAATCCATACGGCGGATTGATGAACCAGGCAGCGACGAACGCGAGAAGCACCAGAAGCGCTGCGCCGCGCCAGATGCGGACTCTGCGCCAGAGGGTAGAGACGCAGATGACGATGACGAGAGGCACAGCCGGCAGCATATAACGCGCCAGCACGGCCCCGCCGATCACGGCCATGGCCAGCACGTAGGTGGCAATGACGGCGAGGAATGCGAACTGAACATCGAGCGCGATGCGCGGACGCTGTTCGTCTCGGTTGGCGACGCGGCCGCGCAAGGGTGGGAGCCACATGGCGAACAGCGCGGCCAGCGTGAGCGGGTAAAGATTCATGTATCCGGTAATCTGCCAGAGCCGCATCACAAACGCCAGCAGAATGCGCAGCGGATGCATGGTGGCCTGCACGTTGTAACGGAAAAATTCGGGATTGCCGAAAATGAAGGCGGTGCGCGCGCGGTGGTACGCGTACCAGAGGGCGAGTGGGATGGCGGGGAGGAGTAGAAGGGAAGTTCGCCGAACACTGGATGAAGGGTTGCTCCCTTCCTCGGAACTGCGAGGGCGGGACGCCCTCGCGACAGCCGGCGAGACGCCGGCGCTACGGTCGCGACGCTTGGCGGCTAAGCGGATGCATTCGAACCCAAATAAGGCGGCGGGCGCTAGGATTGCGGTTTCTTTTGCTAGGACGGCTAGGGAGAACCAGAGCGCCATCGCTTCCCTACGCTCCTCAACATAGGCGAGCAATGCCCAGAACGTGAGGCCCGCGGCGGTTAAGTCCACTTGGGCCAGCGAGCTTTGCATGAAGAAAACGGGATAGAGCGCGGTGCACAGCGTAGAGGCAACGGCGACTTCGGTGTTGGCGACGCGCTGCGCCAGGCGAAAAAGGCCAAGCAGAGAAAATGCCGCGACCAGCAGCATTGCCAGGCGAGTTACGAGCGGTGCATATCCCGCGACTTTCCACGCCAACGCCAGATAGGCCATGACCAGAGGCGGATGGGCGTTGGAGGGAGTCGAATGCGGAATGAGCGATCCGGTGAGCAGCAGATCGCGCGCGGCGGGAACGTAGTATCCGGCTTCGTCCCAAAAATACGGCAGGCGCAGGAGAAAAATGTGCAGAGCGACCAAGCCGGCGAAGAGCAACGCGAAGATTACCGCGGAATGCAGGCGGCGGGGCGCAGTGTCGGAGGATGCCACGGACGGCGTCTAATGTACCTGACCGGGCGCGGTCATGCGCGGGTCGAGTTTGATTTCACCAAACGCGTTTTCGTAGTTGGTGATGTCCTGCTGCAAGATGGCGAGCAAAGCCTTGGCTTGCTGTGGGCTCAAGTAAACGCCCTGAAAGTTGCGCACCTCGACCTGGGTTTCGCTCTGTTGCTGCAAGGTGCCGAAAACCAGAAAGAAATCCCAAACACTGACGCGAACTTGCACGCTGTTGGCATAGTTATCGCGATAATCGGAGGCGTTTACCAGCTTGATGTTGGGTTGGGTGGGAGTCGTCATGGCGTGATCAGTGTAGCTTCTGGAGAACGCATTAGGGAAGCGGATACGGAGGTTGCGACAATCCAGAACAACGCCCCCAGCGCTACGACAGAAAGCTGCAGATGGGTGAAGCGGGCGAGTGGGCCAAGTAAGAAGAGCGGATAACTCAGGTAAAGAAGAGCGGGCAAGTTTTGGGCCGAGGCTTCGCCTCGATGGGCTACGGCCCAATCGCCGAGCAGCAAGAACGCAGGCGCCAGGATTGCGAGGTCGTACACCGTTAAATGCGGTGAGACTAGAACGCTGGCCAGTAAGAGCGCGGAGAATCGCAGCTCCAAGGGAAGCTTTTCTTGCCACGCGCGCACCAGCAACGCGAGAACCGCCAGTGCGCTTGCTATGTACAACGCGAAGGCAAGTCGCGGCCACGGCAGAAGTAACGACCAGAAGGCGCGCAGGGAGTGCATCTGGTAGGGACGGGGTTCGAGCGCGGAAAGAGCATCGCGCGCGTGCAGCAGCGCACGAAAGTAGTTTCGCATGACTTGCGTGCCATAGTGCAGCCAGCCGAGGGCAAGCTGAGCCACGGCTGCCGCGCAGGCGCCCCAAACGATCCTCCATTGGCGCGCGAGTACGAATACGACGGCCGCGGCCAAGCCCAGTTGTGGCTTGAAGATCAAGCAGCCGATCGCCAGGCCGGCGGCGATTGGCTGCTCAGCGCGCAGCGCGAGAAACGCCAGCGTGAAACATGCGAGGGCCAGGCCAGAGGTCTGTCCCCAGGCGATCAAGTGGAAAAAACCTGGGAAGGCCAAAGCAAGGAAGGCGACCGTCCAAGCGTGATCGCGCAGGTGGGGGCACGCCTTCCATACCGCGCGACAGCAGGCCGAGTAGATCAAGACGTTCAGCAGCAGCCAGGCAGCCAGCGCCCATGCGTAGGGCAAACGGGCGAAAGGCGAAAAGAAAAGAGAGACTTGCGGGCCGTAGAGAGGGACGTACACGGCGCCAGCGGCTTCCGGCAGGAGTTTTCCGATGAGTTCGGCTTGAGCGGGCATGTTGTACAGCAGATCGCCGCGGCCTTGGCGCGCGAGAGTTCCCAGGGTGTAGAAATGGAGGAAGTCGGTTCCTTTGATCAGGCCGCTGCGGTCGCGCAGTCCGGGAGTGGCGAGATCCGCGGCGTAGATCGACCAAAGGCATACCGCGAGCAGCAGGGCGTGGACGCGAACCCGCGGCGCGGTCAGCCACGATGCTGGAGGGAACCTATTCGCCATAGGGAAAGACAACGCCGATAACCACGAAGCACGCCCTTAAGTCTCGCTCAGGGCAGGCTACGTTACATCGGGGAAACCAGGCAAACTCAATCTTTCCGGACCAGCAATCTTTCGGAGACGCTGTTGGCGACTTCGATCATGTCCGCATCCACGGTGCGGTTCTTGGCGATGGCATCGGACAAGGGAACGGAAACGATTTTGTTGCCGCGCAGCGCGGCCATGCAGCCAAATTCGCCGCGATGCACCATGTCGATCGCGCCCAGGCCGTAGCGCGTGGCCAGGACGCGGTCAAAGGCGCTGGGCGTGCCGCCACGCTGAATGTGTCCGAGAACCACGGTGCGGGTCTCGCAGCCGGTGTGGCGCTCGATTTCGCGGGCTAAGATGTTTCCGATGCCGCCCAGGCGGGCGTGGCCGAATTCATCTTTCGACATGCCTTGCACAATGGGTGCGCCGTGTTCGGGATTCACGTCGCTGGAAAATTTGGCGCCCTCGGCCGCTACCACGATGCTGAAGAAACGGCCGCGGGCGTGACGGTCGCGAATGGTCGCGGCGACCTCCTCGATATCGAAGGGCACCTCGGGAATGAGAATTACATCCGCTCCGCCGGCCACGCCGCTGTAAATGGCAATCCATCCGGCATCGCGGCCCATCACCTCCACGACCATCACGCGATTGTGCGACTCTGCCGTGCTGTGGACGCGGTCAATGGCTTCGGTCGCGATGCCGACCGCGGTGTCGAAGCCGAACGTGTAATCGGTGCCGGCAAGGTCGTTGTCGATGGTCTTGGGCACGCCGACGACTTTGACGCCTTGGTCGTGCAGTTTCAGTGCGACCGAGAGCGTGTCGTCGCCGCCTATGGCGATGAGGACCTCGAGATCGTGACGCTGAAGGGAGGCGATGCATTGGTCCATGCCGTCGGGCTTCTTGGCGGGATTGGTGCGCGAAGTGCGCAGAATGGTGCCGCCGCGCGGCAGGATGCCGCCGACGGCCGGCAAGTCGAGCACCATGGTCATATCGTCAATGACTCCGCGCCAGCCTTCGAGAAAGCCCACGAACTCGTCGTTGTAATGAATGACGCCCTTGCGGACGATGGCGCGGATGACGGCGTTGAGGCCAGGGCAATCGCCGCCGCCGGTTAACATGCCGATTCTCATGGCTTGCTCCCTGGGATAGAAGTGGCTCTTGCGCCGCCCACGAGCGAACGGAGATGACGCTTAGCGGCGATTCAAATACTCCGCCGGCAGGGCTTTTCCTTAGGAATACTCCCTCTCACCAAATTTCCCAGCCGCTCAATCGAGGTGAGATAGTCGGGCGTGGAGCCGTTTGCCTCGAAGGCGACGGCGTAGAGTTCCTGGTTGGGGACCAAGAGGTTGCGCAATTCGTCCTGCACCACGACCTTGCCCCCATCGATAATGGCCACGCGATTGGCGAGCATCTCGATCTCCGAAAGAACGTGCGAGTTCATCACGATGGTGGCTCCGCGGCGATGAATTTCTTGCAAGGCTTCGCGGAACTCCCGTACGACCAGGGGGTCAAGTCCGCGTGTGGGCTCGTCTAGAAAGAGCAGGCGGGTTTCATGGAGCAGGCATTGCGCGATGCCGACTTTCTGCTTCATGCCTTTGGAGCACTTGGCCAGCGGAAGAGTTTTGAACTGAGCCAGGCCCAATCGACTCGAGGATATCGTCAATTTTCTTGGGCGAAACGCGCTTCCCATAAAGCGAAGAATAGTAACGAGTGGCTTCTTCAACCGTCAGGTAGAGATGGTAGTGGGGCTCTTCCGGCAAATAAGCTTTTCCAAACGATGTCAGAAGAAGGGTATTGGATACGCAACCTGGCGCCGTTTGTGTTTCGCGTGCTGCGGTCGAACGGCAGGCGAGGAGAGTCTCTGAAAGGCCTTCGGAACGCGCAGCGCCACGCCAACGAGAAGAAAGGAATCCGCCTTGTGTTCGCTGAAGTAGCGATTCAATTCCGGCATCTCCTCGCGGCAGGGGACGCACCAAGTGGCGAAGAAATTGAGCACGATGACTTTCTTGCCGATGTTTTCGGAGAGTTGAAAACGTTCGCCGCGAGTGGTCTTGGCCTCAAAATCGGGGGCGATTCGACCGCGCCATTCCGTGCTGCTGGTCATGCTCTGGGCGTACTCTTGGAGCTGCTTGTCTTCCGGTGTGGGCTTTAGTTTGTAGTGCACGATGCCGAGGAGAATCCCGGTCAGCACAATCGAGACGCTCAATACGGATTTTCTCACTTGACCTCGGGTCCGCTAGACCTCGGCGGATACTTCAGGAATACTCGCGACGGTATTCTCAGACTGCGGTCTCTCGAATGGCCCAAAGAAGGCTCGCCTGCCGTGCACATCCTAATTGCAGCCCCGCCGCGCGCCCAAGTGACTACGGTAATGGGGAAGACTTCCTACGAGTGAGGCAGATTGAGCCACGACGCGATGCCGGTCCGCTTTGACGTCCTCCATCCCCTCCGATAGCCCGTAGGTTCGTAATGTCTTGACCCGGCCAGCTTCGGTAGCGCGCTGCGGGAACACCCAAGCTAGCGCGGTTTGTGTCTTGCATTTTAAAGGCGAGCGGCTGAGGTGAAGGATCTCAGAAAAATATGCGGGCGCGTGTTTATGGGTCGCCAAGGTGGTTACTCCCGGGTGCCGAGTTTCGTGTTGACTTGCGAGATTTTGTGCTATTGCATCGAGCTTACCCATGAAGCTGCATGGTTCGATCCACGGGCAATTCTTGCGCGGCGGCATTACCGCGCGCGCTCTACGCTCGCCGGCAATCCTTGCGCTGGCGAGCCTGGCGACTTTGTTGGTTCAGCCGGGCTGTGGCGGAGGGCTGGGCCGCCAGGATCCTGCGCCGGCAGCACTCCATGGCTGGGTGCACGGCGGTCAACAAGCAGTCTCCGGCGCCACGATTCAGCTCTACGCCGCTGGAGCCAGCGGATACGGTTCTTCCGCCACCGCGCTGCTAACCACGACGGTCACCAGCGGCGTATTCGGTGATTTCAACATCACGCACGACTACACGTGTCCCACTCCCACGACCCAGGTATACATCGTTGCTACGGGCGGCAATCCCGGCCTGAGCGCCGGAACCAACAACACCGCGCTGGCCCTGATGGCCGCCTTGGGTCCGTGCGGCAGTTTGAGCTCCTCGACCTTCGTATGGATCGACGAAGTCACGACGGTAGCCTCGGTATACGCTCTGGCGCCGTTCATGGGTACGGGCGGTGGGGCAAACCTGGGCGCCACTGGCACGAATACGCAAGGGTTGACCAACGCTTTTGCAACCGTCAATAACCTGGTAAATACCACATCGGGGACGACGCCTGGCCCGAATCTGCCGACGGGAGCCACTGCGCCAACCAGCGAGCTCAACACGCTGGCTGACATTCTGGCACCGTGCGTCAATTCGAACGGCAGCACGGGGGAGTGCAGCGCCCTGTTCACGGACGCCACTCCGAGTGGTGGAACCGCACCAACGAATACGATTGACGCCGCCCTGGACATCGCCACGAACCCGGTCAACAACGTGAGCGCACTGTACAACTTGATTACCGGCGCCGCGCCTTTCCAACCCACCTTGCCCTCCGCGCCCAACGACTGGACGGTAGCGATTACTTATACCGGCAGCGCACTTAGTACGCCGTGGGGCTTGGCCGTCGATGCCTCGGGGAACGTTTGGGTCGCAAACCACGGCAGCAGCGTGGTGAGCGAATTTTCCAGCGTTGGAATCGGACTTTCGGGAAGCGGCTTCAGCGGCGGCGGGCTGGACCTGCCTTACTACATTGCCATCGACCTGAACGGCGACGCTTGGCTTACCAACAGCGGCGCCGATTCGTTGAGCGAATTCTCCAAAACCGGCACGGCGATTTCCACCTCTTCGGGTTTCACGGGCGACTTGATCGCGCCCTACGGAATCGCGATTGATGGCTCCGACAATGTGTGGGTTGGGAACCAGAGTGAAGTGCTTAATAAGTTCTCCAACGCCGGCGTCGCTCTTTCGGTAGCGTTCGACCCGGAGACGCTCTACTATCCAGCCATAGACGCGGGCGGCAACGCGTGGGTTGCGGGGACACCGGGGGATTTGGTGAAGTTCAATAACAGCGACAGTTTTATCAACCGGTACCCAGGGGGCGGGCTGGATAGCCCGGTCAACGTTGCCATCGACCACTCTGGTGACCTATGGCTCGCGAATAGCGCCGGCAGCCGGGTGAGCGAGTTCTCCAGTACGGGCGGTGCAAAGTCCCCATCCGGGGGATACTCAAACGGAGGGCTAGGTGGATCCTCTGGTCTGGGCATTGACGGTCTGGGCAATGTCTGGGTCACGAACAATAGCACTAACACGCTGAGTGAGCTTTCAAATAGTGGCGCGTTGCTATCGGGCTCGACCGGCTATTTGGTGACCGGACTGGACAACCCGATTTCTCTGGCGATTGACGGATCTGGCAACGTTTGGGTCACGGATGCCAACGACAATGCTTTGACCGAGGTGGTGGGTGCGGCGGCGCCGGTTGTGACCCCGCTAGCCGCCGCCGTCAAGAATGGCACCATCGCTTCGCGGCCCTGATACTCGGAGGTTTGCCGCGAGCAGCGCCGCGGGGCCGAGTCGAATTCCCAAACCGCAGCGCCCGGCGTGGAGCGTTACTTGCCGTCCGCGGGCTGCTTTGACGTCCTGTATCTCCTCCGATAGCCTGTACGTTCCCGATGCCTGAGCCGGCCATCTCCGTACGCGCGCTGACGAAAAGTTATGGCGCCGTGGAAGCCTTGCGGGGGATCGATTTTGAGATTCAGCCTGGGGAAGTGTTCGGGCTGCTCGGCCCCAATGGCGCTGGGAAAACCACTACCGTCGAAATCCTGGAAGGCTTGCGGCCGCGCAGCGGAGGGGAAGTCGCGGTCTTGGGATTCGATCCCGAGAAACAGAAAATTCAGCTCAAGGATCGCATTGGCGTTTGCCTGCAAGCCACCAACATGTCGGAGAAGATTCGCGTGCGCGAAGCTCTGCATGTGTTTTCGTCGTTCTATAGCCGCAGCGTGGATACGAATGCGTTGCTGCGGCGCTTGCAGTTGGAAGACAAGTGCGACGCGTTTTACGGGACACTCTCCGGAGGGCAGAAACAGCGGCTTGCGTTGGCCCTGGCGTTGCTGAACGACCCGGCTTTGCTTTTCCTCGATGAACCCACCAGCGGCCTGGATGCGCAGGTGCGCGCCGAGATTCATGGATTGCTCGAACAATTGCGCGGCGAAAAGCGCACCATTCTGCTGACCACGCACTACATCGAAGAAGCGGAGCGGCTGTGCGACCGCGTGGCTATTCTCGACCAAGGGCGCATCATCGCCATGGACACGCCGCGCCAACTGCAACGGCAGAGCCGGGCGGCTTCGACCATTGTGGTGACGTGCGACAAGGCATTTCCGCAAGATCGGCCCGCGTGGCCGGAGGTGGTGAACTCCACCGTGGATGAGACCGGCCGTACGCTTACCGTGGTATCGCGGCGTGCGGCGGCCACGCTGGTGGAACTCATCAAATGGATCGACCAGAAGGGCTTTGAACTGCTCGATGTTCACCTCAAGCAGCCGACTCTTGAAGATGTATTCATCGAGCTGACCGGGAAGCGGCTTCGCGAATGAAAGCGTACGCCGCACTGATCGGGCTGGACCTGCGGCTGGCGCTTCGTCAGCGCTCTGTCCTTTTTTATAACTACTTATTTCCGTTGATCTTCTTTGCGGTGTTTGCGGAGGTGACGCATGGCGACCCCAGCGTTGAAATGGCGCAGATTGTCGTGATGGTGACCATCCTGGGTGTGCTGAACAACGGGCTGGTGGGCGCGGGCATGCGCGCGGTGCAGGAACGCGAAGCCAACATTTTGCGCCGTTACAAAGTCACTCCCATTACCGCCGCGCCCTTGCTGGTAGCCAGCACCATTGTGGGATGGATTCTGTTCCTACCCCTGGTGATTTTTTTGTTTGGGCTCGCTCACTACCGGTACGGCATGCCCTGGCCCGCGAACCTGGGAGAGATATTTTTCTTCATCACGCTGGGCATCGTGGCGTTTCGCGCAATCGGCATGATTCTGGCTGCAGTGGCGAACTCCACCCAAGAAAGCCAAATCATGGTGCAGCTGATCTACTTGCCCATGCTTCTGCTCAGCGGGGCGACGTTGCCGGTGGCGATGTTTCCCCACTGGCTGCAGGTCGTGGGGCAATTCCTGCCGGCTACACATTTGGTCTCTGGCATGCAGGGCATGATGCTGCGCCAAGAAACTCTATCCATGCAGAAGGAGGCGATAGCCGCGCTCGCTATGACCACAGCGGTGGGATTGTTCGTCTCCTATAAACTTTTCCGCTGGGAGAAGGAGGAAAAAATTCGCGCCTCGGCCAAATTGTGGATTGGAGCGGTGTTATTGCCATTCGTGGCGCTGGGAGCGTGGCGGGCGCTCTTCCCTGGGCGTTGACAACAATCCGCGGCAAAGTTCAATCAGGAGTAAACCTCTCGCGCGAGAAGGAGTGCTAGACTTTGTGCGATGCGGGTTCTGGGCATTGACTGCGGAACGGAATACACCGGCTACGGCGTGGTGGAAATCTGTCCCGATGATCGCCTAGTTTGCCTGATCTGCGGCGCGATCAAACTGTCTCCCCGCGAGCCGCTGGCGCGACGCTTGGCGCGGATTTTTGAAGGACTGGGCGCGATCATCCAGGAACATCAGCCCGACGAAGTTGCCATCGAGGAGGTTTTTTACGCGGTGAATGCGAAGTCGGCGCTCAAGCTCGGCCAAGTGCGAGGCGTGGCCATGCTGGCGGCATCATCGGCCGGCCTGGAAGTTGCGGAGTACGCGCCGCTTTCGATTAAATCCGCGGTGGTTGGCTACGGTAGGGCAGAGAAGCAGCAAGTGCAGCAGATGGTCACGAGACTGCTGAACCTGGCGGAGATTCCGGAGCCCGCGGACGCCGCCGACGCCCTGGCGATTGCCATTTGCCACTTGCACACCGCAGCCACGTTGCAACGGCAGGGCGTGGGGGGAGGCTGAAGCGAATTGCAAAGTTGCGCACATCCACGCGCGAATTGTTGGCATAATCTCGGCTGCAGGCCTGCCGCTAGATTTTCCCCTCGGATCCTACTCTTGCTGCTTGTGGCGCTCGGCCTGGGCTTGCCGCGGCCGGCGCAGGCTCAGGAAGCCCCGGTTCCCACCGTCACGTTTACGCTTGATTTCCCCAACTCCGATCCCGAGCACTATGCAATTACGGTGGCCTCCGATGGTCACTCGGTCTACCAATCGAACGGCAAGCTGACCGACCAATCGGACGGAGACCCGTTCCGCCTGGAGTTTCAAATGTCGGACGCCACGCGTGCGCGCATTTTCGCCTTGACGGCGCAAGCGCACAATTTTGAAGGCGCGGTCGATTCCGGCCTGAAGAACCTGGCTTTCACGGGAACCAAGACGCTGGCCTACAAGGACGGGCAAAAGAGCACGCAAGCGACATATAACTATTCGCTGGTTCCCCCGGTGAAGGAACTCACAACGCTGTTCCAGAATTTATCGACCACGCTGGAATTTGGGCGGCGGCTGGAGTTCTTGCGCCGCTATCAAAAGCTGGCGCTCGATGACGAGCTGAAAAGCATGGACCAGATGGCGCAAGACAATAACCTGGCGGAGCTTTCGGCGGTCGCGCCGATTCTGCAAGCGATTGTGAAGGATACTTCGGTCATGCGGATGTCGCGGGCTCGCGCCGCGCGGTTGCTCGATCGCGCCGGCGTTTCGCATTAGAACCTGTCTCATAAATGATTTCTCGGCTAAAGCCCTGTCATTGTCGGGGCCTACGCGGCACGGCTGAAGCCGTGCCCTACCCAAAAGCATTTATGAGACCAGTTCTAAGATTGCGGCTCCTGACGCAGCGCCTGCAAATCAATTCCCAATTGCTCCGCTTTTTTGTACAAATGACTGCGCTCCAAGCCCAGGGCCCTGGCGGCGTTGGTGATGTGGAAATTGCTGCGCTTGAGTTCAGCCAGAATAACCTCGCGCTCGAAGCTTTGCACTCGATCGGCGAGCGGGCCGGCTGCCAGGGTAAGGCTGGTGTGCGCTTCCGAGGCCTGCGGCAGAGCGGCACGCACCGTGGCCAGGTCTACCGCGCCATCCGCCGCCAGCAGCATGAGGCGCTCCACCACATTGCGCAGTTCACGAATGTTTCCCGGCCAGGCATAAGCTTGCAAGAGTTGAATCGCATCCGCGCTGAATGGAATCGGCTTCCAATTATTTTGAGTACAAACCTGGCGAACGAAGTATTCGATCAGCGCCGGAATATCTTCGCGCCGCTCACGCAGCGGAGGCAGGAGCAGAGGAAAGACGTAAACGCGATGAAACAGGTCCTGGCGGAACTTGCCTTCCCGCACCAGCGCTTCCAAACTGCGATGCGTAGCTACCAGCACGCGCACATCCACGCGAATGGGCTTGTCTCCGCCGATGCGCTCGACTTCACCCTCCTCGAGCACGCGCAGCAACTTGGCTTGCATGGGTAGAGGCATGTCGCCAATCTCGTCGAGGAAAATAGTGCCGTGTTCGGCTTGCTCGAATTTTCCCAGATGACGGCCGGCGGCTCCGGTGAAAGATCCTTTCTCGTGGCCGAACAATTCCGATTCGATCAGCTCAGCCGGAACGGCGGCGCAGTTCAGCGCGACAAAAGGCCCCGCCGCTCGCGGACTTCGTTCATGCACCGTGCGGGCCACGAGTTCCTTGCCGGTGCCGGTTTCTCCGAGAATGCAGATGCGGGTTTCACTGGCGGCGACGCGGTCCACCTGCGCCATGATTTTGCGCATAGTCTCGCCCGCCCATATGATCTCGTGCTTTCCCAGGCGCTGGCGCAGCTGCAGGTTTTCCGATTCCAGGCGCTGCACCTTGAGAGCGTTTTCCACGGTGAGCAGAAGCTTCTCGGTGGAAATTGGCTTCTCCAGGAAGTCGATGGCGCCGAGGCGCGTGGCTTTCACCGCCATCTCGATGTGCGCTTGGCCGGACATCATGACCACCGGCGTGGTGACTCCTTGCGACTTCAAGTCTTCGAGAAGCGATAGCCCGTCTTTGCCGGGCATGACGACGTCAGAGAATATGAGATCGAAATTCTGCGATTTGGCCAGCTCCAGCGCTTTGGCGGCGTTGTCACAGACGGTGGCCGCGTGACCTTCCAGGCGAAAGGCACGGGAGAGCGAGGCCAAGGTGTTGGCCTCATCGTCCACGATCAGCAGATTGGCTTTGTGCGGCACGCTGGCTCCTTATGATGCGGCGCTCGCTGGACCGCCGTCCGTCCGGCTCGCTGGCAGTTTATCCGGGTTGCGCGGCAACTCAATCACAAATGTTGTTCCGCTGCCCGGCTGGCTTTGCACGCTGATCTTGCCACCGTGGTCGCTGATCACCGATTGAACGATGGCCAGGCCTAATCCCGTGCCGTGCGCCTTGCTGGTGTAGTAGGGAGTAAAGAGACGTTCGCACTCTTCCGGAGTGAGACCAGCGCCGGTGTCGGCAATCTCCACAATAGCGCGTTCGCCGTCTTGCCGGGTGCGCAGGGTAAGGGTTCCACCCTGCGGCATGGCATCCATGGCGTTGAGCGCCAGGTTTGAAAAAGCGCGATGCAGCAATTCGGGATCGGCGGCAATATCCTCCATGGGCTGGGCAAGATCCAAATGAAGTGAGATGGGCGGATGGTCTGGCAATTGCAACTGCGCTTGAAAAAGCCGCGCCACGCTCTGCAAGGCCTCATTCAAGTTCACGCGCTGCAGCCGCGGCTGCGGCATTTTCGCGAATTCGCTGAAACGCGAGACGATGTTTTTCAAGTTCGCAATTTCCGCCAACAAAGTGGACGAGCTTTCGCGGAACACTTCTTCGAACTGCTCCGGACTCTGCTGCCGCGCGCGCACCAGATTTTCTACCGTCAACTGCAGCGGGAAGAGAGGATTTTTCAACTCATGCGCCAGACGCCGCGCCAATTCCCGCCACGCGGCCACGCGCTCGGTTTGGACCAGGCGATCCCTTTGCTCGAGCAGTTCGCCGGTCATGCGGTTGAAAGCCTGCGCCAGTTGGCCGATTTCGTCGGCGGAGGTTACAGGAACCTGCACGCTCCAATTGCCCTGGGTGACCTCGCGGGCTGCTTGCGCAAGTTGTTCTACCGGCCGAGTGACGCGGCCCGCGGCCCATCCGCTGAATAGAATCGCCAGCACAATTCCCGTGGCTCCGGCGACCAACGCAGCCGAACGAATGTGCCGGCGAAGGCCTATATAGGACCGCCGGGAATTGCCCACCAATAGGATGCCGAGCAGTTGATTGTCTTGTCCGGTGAGTGGAATGGCGTGCACCGTTTCATCATCCAGGTCGTCAGAGGACCAATGAATGAGCGCGCCGGTTTCCTGGTGTTGCTGTTGGACTTGCTCAATCAGCGCGGCTAGCTTGTCGGGTTGCTGCAAGGCGCCGGAGGGATCGAGCAAGAGCTGAGGAGAAAATCCGCTGCCCAAATTCTGATACAGCATGGCACGGGTTCCGGCCGGCAGTTCCAGGCCGGCCAGAAAATTTTTGTCGAGACGGCGGCCGCCAACCGCAAACAGCGGCTGGTCGCCGACGTCCACTTCGCGGATCGCCGAAAGGCCCAATGCCGCGCCATCGGGCAGCGTTTCCTGCCGCAGGAAGGCATCTTTCGGTGCGCTGCGGCTAAAGAAACTCTCTTTGTACCCGAATTTCTCCGGCCATTGCGCGGAAGAGATAATGGTTCCATCGTTGTCCACGAATTCCAGAAAATCCAGCTGCTGATCGGCGGCTATGTTTTTCGCGTCATTCAGAAAAGCGCCGTAGTCGAGAGAGCCGTGACTCACCGCCAGAGCCATGCGGGTAGCGGCGTCGCTGGCGGCGATGGCTTCGACGCGTGCCGTGACTTCTTCGCCCCGCCGGCTGAACTCGCGGCGAAATTGCGCGACCAGCGCCGCGGCGCGCTCGTCGTCGTCGCGCTCAAAAGCGCGGCGCGTCACCGCCGAGACGATTGCCGTGACGGCGGCGACCGACAAGAACACGGTCAGCGCAAACACCGTCAGCAGCTTTTTCCGGAAATTCATGGCTTCTCCGGACCCTGCCAGACTTCGTCGAGCCGCCAGGTCCCGTCCGGACCCTGGCTCCAATTTCTCACGGCACCGCCGGCGCCGCAGCTGGCGCGCAGATGCAGCAACGGAATGACGCGATGCGATTGCAGCAGCGCGCTCTCCGCGCTGTAGAGATCCTGCTCGGACCCTCCCACGAAAGGGGGCGGTGTGAGGCCAATAGCAGCCGCCAGAGCCGCGAGTGCGATGCGGGAATCGAGCGAGATAATAGGAACACGAACCAGTCGCACGTCGGCCACTGCCGAACTAGTGAGCTGCAGCGAGAGGCCGGCGTCGTGCGCGTTGAGCGCCGTTCTTTCCGCCACCATGCGCGCTACCGGGTCGCCGGGATCGTAGCTCAAGGTCCAAGCGGAGCTCTGCCGGCTGTCGCCCCTCACTTGGCGCGCCTTGGCGAGATCGGCGCTGGCGGGAAAAAGGAACGCATAGCCCGTCATCCAGTTGGGGAGCAGCCCGCCGGCAGGCTCACCCCCGCCCTGCAGCAACACATTGTTTAACGATCCGCGATCAATGCTGAATGCCAGAGCTTCGCGCCAATGCTCCTCCGCCGGCGATTGCGGGTCGTGGGCAAAAACCAGCGCCATGAGTTCCGTTGGACTGGAACTCTCCACGCGCCTGCCTCCCGCCGCGGCGCGGCGCGCCTGCTCCGGCGCGATCTCGATCACATCCGCCTTGCCCAAATCAAGAGCGAGCATTTGCTCGCGGTAGCCCTGGCCCATTGCGACTTCGATCGAGTCCACGAAGGGACGGCCGCGCCAGCAATCGTTGTAAGCCGCCAGGGTTAGCTTCTTGGCGGGCGCCCACGCGGTGACGGCAAACGGCCCGGTCCCCGACAACGCGCTTCCATCTCTCTTGGCGATGCCATTGCGCGCCGACGCCAACTCAGCCGGCAAGTCCAGGGATGGGGAATCGCGCTCAATGACGACAGAGTCTTCAGAGGCAAACACTTTCCAGCCTGGATTCGCCACGCGCAAAGAGGCTGCCACGCGATCCGCCGTGCAGGGTGTTCCGTCCTGAAAGCTGACGCCTCGGCGGAGCGTGAACCGCCAGCGTTGGTTGCCGGGCTCGGGCTGCCAGGAAGCCGCCAGCGCAGGCCGCGGCCGTCCCTGGTCGTCGAGCGTCACCAGCGTATCGAAGATAAGATACGAAAGATTGCGGGCGGCGAGCGAGCCGGATTGGTTCAAGTCCACAGGATCGAGAGAGGCCGGCGCAGCCGCCGTGGCAACGCGCAGGGTTCCACCGTAGTGCGGACGCACAACGGCGCGAGCAGCCGCGGAAAAAAGCAGGCTACTGGCCACAAGCAAAACTAAGCCGGATCGCTTCATAGTCTCCCGTTGCCACATTATGTGAAATCGTGATCGCGCTGTTTCCGTTCGCATCCGTCCACAGCGCGGTGATGCGGCCTTGGAACTCCAGCAATTGGCTTACCGCGACCGGTTCCCGGTCGGCGAGTTCGAAGACGCGCACGGAGTCGCCAGGTCCGTCGCTGTTGCCGGTAGCCAGCACGTCCCAGCCCAGACCGCATCCCGTATTCACGCTGGCGATATCGCTGCCCCAATCGAGCTTGCCCGCTTTCTGGTCGGTAACGCCGTCGAGCAAATGGACCTGGCCGTCCACCGCCGCGAAAATCCACAATGTGTACTTGTCGCGGGGAAGCGGCGCAGCCGAATAAAACGCGGGCACGCTGGTCTGCGCGCCGACTCCCGGCGACAGCGCTCCGGTGAAATAATTTCGCCCCGAAGTGTAGAACGCGTTCAGACTGAACGAGCCCATACCGAGCGGCCAGGGATCGTCGCTGGCAAAACAGTTGAGACTGAGCGGAGCCGCCGCGGTGCTGCGACAAAAAACGCCAGGCAGATAGGCGTCAAACAAGTGGTCCTTGCGCAACACCAATCGTCCGCGCAGGTCGCGCGGCCAAGCCCGCGCGCGCGTCACGGGCAGCGACTGCTCCGGCTGCCAATGTGTGCCCTGCTGCTTGTACAGCGTAACTTGGTTGCCATCGAGGACAATCATGTGCGCGGGGACGCCGTCGATAATCGCAACGTCCAGAATGCGCTCGGACTGTGACCAGATCGGCGATTGATGGATGATGACCCCGGATGCTTCGCGCGCCGCTGGCAACGCGCCTGAACGCGGCGTGGAGATCATCACCACCGAAAACTGGTTGGCGCCTTGATGGATCTCCGCGACCCATACGTAATTCTGCAAATCTTCGGAGAGCGAAATTTGCACTGAGGCGGCGGCCTGATCCGGATTGACGAATTGCAGGCCGGAAGCGGTGAGCTGGTTGCGCAGCCCGCGGGTGATTTCCCCCAGATCGGTGCGGCTCAGCGACGAATGATTTGTGATGTCCAGAGTGACGGCGCCCGGACCCGTCGCCGCGACGATCTTAGCGGCCAGCTGTGCTTCCGGCGCTGTCCAATCGGCGGCCATTGCCGTCGGCTCATGAAACACCAATGCGGCAAGAAGGAGAAAACCGGCGGCGCGCAAGAAGCGTAGCAAGAAGATCAGCACGAGGTTGATGCGCGGATTATAAACTGCGCGCTGCCCGATGCGGTTCATGGCTTGACTCGTTCTCGACCCGTAGCGCCAGCGTCCTGCCGGCTGTCCCGAGGGCGAGACGCCCTCCGTTCTGAGCGAATGGCCGGCCAAATCCTTCGACCCGCTCGGGCCGAGATCATGCCGCCGGCAGTGGGGGCGAGACGCCCCCACGACAGCCGGCGAGACGCCGGCGCTACGGAAATCGCGCGCTCCATCAATTCTGCGGCGGAGCCTCCGCATCCTGCGCCTGGCTGGCATGATTCGCCGTGCTCATGCTGCGCAGCACGTCGTTGGTGAAGAAAAACTTGCCATCCGACGGCACCATCATGATCTGCAGCTTGTCCGACAGGCGTTCCGCCACGATTTTGTTAATCAGCAGCGGATTGTCTTTCAGAATGGCGGCTTCACTCTTCATGCGTTCAGCGTCGGCAACCGCAGTCACGCGAATGCGGTCGGCTTCGGCATCGGCCAGCAACTTACGGCGCTCCATCTCAGCCTTGCTGTCGATTACCTTGGCTTCGGCGTCGGCTTCGGCGTTCTTCACCGTGGTTTCCTTGTGGGCTTCGGCTTCCAGTTTCGATTGCTCGATCTGTTTTTGCTTGAGCGGCAAGGTGTACTGCATGGCGTCGGCTTCCGCTTTGGCTTGCAGGACGTGGACCTGCGCATCTCCTTCGGCCTGCTTCACCTGTTGAGCCTTGGTAGCTTCAGCTTCCAGTTCCGCAATGCGCACCTGCTTGCTCTGAATGTCGGTTTGGACGCCCATCTGATCGTCCTCCTGCTCCTTGAGCAGCAGGCTTTCAAGACCCTTGGCATATTCTGGCGGCAATTGAATATCGCGCAGCATGACTTCTTTCACTACGATTCCATCCGCCGCCAGCTTCTGGGTGATGACGTCGGAAGCCCGCTTGCGCACTTCTTCCCGCTTGGCGGCAAACACGTCGCGCACGGTGTAGTTCGGCACCAGTTCCCTCCACGCGCTGGCCACCACCGCGGGAACAATCTCTTTCTCAACCGGCTGCGGCAGGTTGGCCTGGATGTAATCCAAATGATTGGAATCGAGCCGGTAGCGCACCGTAATGGCCAGCCCGATAATCAATCCCTCCTTGGCCTGCACTTTTAGCGGTTCGGATGTTTCTGTTGTTTTAGACACCGTTTTGGCGGATTCCTCTTTGCCGGCCTCGGCCGCGCTAGGTTCCTCGGCTTCGCCGGTGGTGAACAATTGATCGCGGGTATCGAAGAGCACAACGTTTTCAACCAGCGGGGTTACAAAATGCACGCCGGGATAGAGCGTCCCAGCCAGAGTACCGCTGGTTTGGCTGGCGCGAACCCCAGCCGTTCCGGCGGGAACGACAACAATGCTCAACGCGAGCAAGATCGGACCCCACGCCGCCAGAGCTAAGGCCAGGCTGCTCCGCCAGCGAATTTCCGGCTCAATCGGCACGGGGCCGGCCTCGACCGAGGCTCGCCGGTACTGCAGTTCTAGGTAAAGGTCGTAGATGAGCATACCCGCGGCGGTGAGAATCATCCCAATGCCGCCCCACATCAGCAAATATTTCAGGAACAACATATCGTCTCCTTTGTTGGCGTTTAGCGCCGCTGCCCAGGTTTAACCCGCACTTCCGCCGGCTGGGCAAAAAACCGGGGAAGCACCTTGCCGAAGATCACCTCTTCCACTAGAAGTGCGATGGCCAGAGAGAAAACCATTCCCGCCGTGATTGCCATGGCTGTCATTAAGATTTGCATTGCGTCCTCCTATGAACTCGTTGTGCTTCTTACTGCCCGCCGGCTGCGGCGGCTATCGCTACTGCCTGCGCCTGAGCCAGCCCTGTATCGTTCGCTTCCACCGCGCCGCCGAAGATCTGCGCGATCTGCTCATCGCGTTCGCCACGAATCTCGACCGTGTCGCCTTCGCTCACCAGGGCGAAGAACTGCTTGATGTCGCTATTGCGCAGGCGAATGCAGCCATGCGACGCGGCCTTGCCGATGGACTTGGGGTCGTTGGTGCCGTGAATTCCGTATCCTTTGCGGCTGAGGCCGATCCAGCGCGGACCAATTGGGCTGGCGGTTCCGGGGGCGATGACCACGCCGGGGTGGTAGTAAGTTGGGTTCGCCACGCGATTGACGATCTGGAACTCTCCCACCGGACTTGGGCTGTGGGCGGCGCCCACCGAGACTGGAAACGTGCGCAGCAGCCTCCCGTTTTCCAAAACCGCCAATTTGCGGTCAGGAATGCTGACCACCACCTGCCGATGGATTTTCAAGCCGGCGGCCGAGCTCGGGGTGCTGCTTGCGCTCTGAGCTTGGACCGAGACTACGGGCGCCAGCACCATCGCCAGCACCAGAACAAGCCGTCCTACTGTCATCTCCAGCGTTCCTGCTCCGCTTGGCATCCGGTTCCGTTGCATGGTTGCCACCTCGCCGTGGGTTACGGCATCTCACACGGCAGGCTAGCGGCCAACGCGTATGTAGTTGAACGGGAGGTACTTACAGGATGTTTAGTCGGGACATTCCGTGTGAGGCCATAAACAGTGTGTCAGGCGTGACACACGGTCTTCCAGGAGGGTGCCGAGTGCAGGAATTGAAACGGAGACGCAATGCCACCCCTGCTCAGCCCCTGCCGGACGACAGGCGCATAGAAAGCGTTACCGAGGCGAAGGCAAGAAGTTGCGTCAAAGTGAGCCAGCCGACGGCGGGACTTGTCACGACCCTTATGACCAACTCCAGTACGGGCAGCCATGCCGGGGGAAGTTGCTGCGGGCCCTGGTGCCTGATCGCCTCAACGAAAACCAGCACGACCGCCAGGCACGCTGCGGCAATCCCCGGCACTGCCCGCTTCCAGGGAAACGGAATCGGCGGTGGCGCCGAGGCCTCCAGCCGCACTGCGTCCATGACCGCGGCGGCAAAGCCGGAGGACGGGAGAATCTCCTCCTTCTGGGAAAGGACGCGATCCAGGTCGTCGGGTTTCATAAGGCCTCCCTCAAGCGCGGTGCCGAAAGCAGCGGCGGAAGCTTGCTGCGCAGAATCTCTCGTCCCCGATATAGTCTCGCTTTGACCGTGCCTTCCGGCAACCCAAGACTTTTTGCTGCGGCAGAAACATCCATATCGTGAAAATAGAAAAGGATCAACGTCTCCCGATACTTCGGCGGAAGGGCAAGGACCGCGCGCCGCACGGCGCGATCCCGGTCTACCTTTTCAATGCCTCCGTCCGCAGCCCGCGAGTCGCTTGGCTCCGCCACCTCTTCGAGCGATACCGTCACCGGAATCCGGCGCAGCTCGGAGCGATATAGATTGCCGGCCAGGGCGAAGAGCCAGGTCGAAAAGGCGGCTTCCTTGCGCCACTTGCCAAGCCCGCGATGGGCACGCAGGAAAGCTTCCTGCGCCATCTCCTCGGCGCGCCCACGATCCCAGCAGAAGCGGTAGGCCAGGTTGATCAGCGGCCCCTGCCAGCGCCGGACGATGCCCTCGAAAGCGGAAGTGTCGCCGGCCAGCACTCGCTCCACATCGGCTTGATCCTCGTGGGCGCTCACGTTGGAATCTCACCTTCGCAGGTACGAGTTCCGCCGATTGAACGCGGTTGCATTATTTCCGATCCGGCAGCGCCACAGAAAAAACGCAACCGCAAGCCTGTGCTCTTGGTCTTACTCCACGAAGCGGGAAACCAACCGCTCCAAGGAGGTTACGTCGTGGACAACATCGGAAATATGAGCCTTCTTGGTCCCGCTCATTGGGGCCATTGCGCTCCTCTCATTTCTGGCTGGGGCAGTGTGGTCGGATTTCCGCCGCCGTCAGGAAGCAGCCTACTACAACAGCGAAACCGGCATGAAAATCGCCACTCCCGGAGCCGCAGCTAGTTCTGCTCTGGACCTTTTCCGTGAGCAAGAGAAAAGCACCATGAGGCGCCGCCGCGAGAGCCAAACGCTGGCTGGAGTGATTCTGATCGCCGTTGGGATCGCCCTCATGGTCCTGTTGCGGACGCTGGAGCACGATGCCGCAATAGGTGTTCCGGCGGGAGTTTTCCTCGTCGGGCTCCTTCCGTTGCTGGTGGGCGTCCTGCTAGCGGACGGACGGGTTTCTTTTGATCCTGAAATGCCCGAAAAAAACGCAACCCGGATTTCCTCCGAGCAGTCCCACTGACTGTAGGCGGAAAACCCAAGCAAGGGAGCTTGCCATGAACGGTATCGCGGAATTCGCCCTGTTGGTTTCTATTATTGGCAGTATTGCCCTCTTCTCATTCCTGGCCGTTGCATCGTGGTCGGATGCCCGCCGCAGGGAACGAGAAGCCTACTACAGCAGCGAGACCCTGAAGAAGATCGCCGACTCGCAAGGAGCCGGAGCTATTTCCGCCCTCGAATTCCTGCGTGAGCAGGAGAAGTATGCCGCGCGACACAGGCGGGAGGGCCAGAGGCTGGGCGGCCTGATCACGGTCGCGGTTGGCGTTGCCCTTATGATCTTTATGTATGCCATCGCCGATGTCACCGGTCTGGGCAAATTGGGAGCTACCCTCGTCGGGCTCATTCCGTTTCTGATCGGCGTCGCCCTTCTGGCGTACTCATACTTGCTCGCTCCCAAAGAGTGAGCGAACCTGAGCTGCCGCGTCATCGGCTCGGCCGGGGAAGATTGACAGGCCGCGACGGCGGCTCTATCGTGGGCGACCGGACGGCCTATGAACATCGTGAAGGCAACCCGGCGTTTCGAACAATGGCTCGGCCGGCATACGACGTTGGTCGAAGCCGACCTTCGCCTCAAGCATCAGCGCATGGCCGAACTGCCATTCGCCTTTTTTCGCGCAACTTTCTACCGTTGGATGCAAGTTTGGCCGGAGGTTTGTCCCGAGATCGCGAAAGCGCCGCGAGTGCTGGCGGTCGGCGATTTGCATGTCGAGAACTTCGGGACCTGGCGAGACATAGACGGGCGGCTGGTTTGGGGCATCAACGATTTCGATGAAGCCGCTACGTTGCCCTATACCGTCGATTTGATTCGCCTCGCAGCCAGTGCGCTATTGGCCTTCGACGAAGGGCACTTGGCGCTAAAAGCAAAAGAGGCATGTGCCGCCATCCTTGAAGGTTACGAACACTCCTTAAAGGAACGTGGGCGCCCCTTTGTGCTCGAGGAAGAAAACACCTGGCTGCGCCGGATTGCCACCAACCAACTGCGCGATCCGGTTCACTTCTGGAAGAGGATGGACGAATTGTCCGCTGTCCGTGGGAAGATTTCCGCCAGGGCTCGGGAAGCGCTGCAGCGCCTGTTGCCAGACCGCAAAATAGACTGGCGAGTGGTGAATCGGGTGGCCGGGTTAGGCAGCTTGGGGCACGTTCGTCTGGTTGCGGTCGCCCAAAGCCACGGCGCCATGATCGCACGGGAAGCGAAGGCGCTGGCGCCCTCCGCCGCCTACTGGGCCGCGGACAAACCGGCGCCGGCCAAGATCATGTACCAAACCATTCTCAACCGGGCGGTGCGCGATCCCGATCCATTTGTGCACCTGTTTGGCCGCTGGCTGGTGCGGCGGCTTTCGCCGGCCTGCTCGCGCATTGAACTGAATCAGTTGCCCAAGAATCGCGATGAACATCGCCTGTTATTTGCCATGGGATGGGAGACGGCTAACGTCCATCTCGGAAGTCCCGCGGCGGTCAAGGCGGTTAAGCGGCACCTCAAGCGTTTGCCGGCGAACTGGCTGGCGGCCGCCGCGAAAGGCATGACAAAAGCCGTGACCCAGGATTGGCGCGTCTGGAAAGAGCAGGGTGCGGTCTGATTCTGGCCGCAACTTTGTTCTGCTCAGACTTCGCGAGCGGCACTGCGAAGGGCTTCATCCTCCCAATCGATTTTCGGTTCAGGACGCGGAGTTTCGCGATGCAGCGCGCTCAGCAGCGCATCGAGAATGGTTTGCAGGGATTGCGGGCTTTCGCTGAGCACCCGCTGCATGCTCTCGCGGTGAACCGACAATTCACCGATCTGCCGCGCCCCGCTGGTGCGAAGATACTCTCCCGCCGGCTCCTCGCTGCCGCGCGGACCAGCAGGCTTCGGCCGGACGACACTCTGGGCGAAGGGATGATCCGAGACTTCCCGTGGTCATCCAGTGCACGACGAGTTGTTGCAGGTGAGCTGGGGAGCAAGCGCAGTGAATTCCCTGGCGGGTAGCGAGAGCATCATCCCAATGGAGGATGATCAACTTGTCCTGCCAACGGTCTTCCGCTACCAGAAACCAATGCGGCCTGCCGGATCGCCGCTCGCCACAAATAGTGCATACGAGAACCTTCAACTTGTCCACGAGACACCCCTCATTCCCCACCGCGATCCCTGGCCAGATCGCGCCAGCGCGCTTGATTGCAGTTCCTGGAGATGCACCGCCGTCAGGATTCTTTGTCCGGCCGTATCGGGTAAGGGAACCGTGACCACGCCGCGGCTGTGATCAAAAGTCAAAGTCAGGCTGGCCGCGCACTCATCACACAACCAGTAGCGTTCGACCCGTCGCAGCGGACGGGCTTTCCGGCTGGACGCGGCTGAGGTCGACTCCGTGGCTTCCACATACTCGGACTCGATTTGAAAGAGCTTGCCCCGCCGCAGTTGGCGGAAGCGAATGGCGCATATGGGATTTGCACATTTATGGAGCATCGTCGTTTCCTGCTGGTCGAATCCTCTACTACTTCACCCCACGGAGAGGTTTCAAACCATTGCACGCCGGGGGCCGCAAGCTCCAAATGAAGAATGAGCGGTAAGTATCTAGAAAAGCGCCAGTTCACAAGTGGGACCATTCCGGGAAACGGAATCGGGGGGATGCCGTGCCGATTCTCGGTCAGTGCTGCCGATGTCTCGGCATGGCTCATGCATGGGGAACTTGGAGCTTAGGTCCCGAGAATCGGTCCCTGAACCACCAAGTGCGCAAGGATTGAGGCTATCGGCAAAGGCTGAAGAAGCGCTTGATTCGCGACCCCGCGCACTCGCAAGATATGATGCTATTCTACCGGTTCTGTATAGAACTGCGATGAAAGACCGCCAGATACTCCACAAGCGGAGGCCCAGAATGAGTTCAGAGGAACTCCAGGAACTGCACCATCATGCCGAGCATGGACGGCACCATCCGGAGATGGCGCCTATCTCGCTCACCATGGCGATTCTGGCGGTGGTCGTGGCCACCGTGTCCCTGCTGGGGCATCGGGCGCACACCGAGGAGATTATTCTGGAAAACAAGTCCATCGACCAATGGGCTTATTACCAGGCCAAGAATGTGCGCCGCCACATGGACGAGATGTTCCTGGATATCTCCAAGGCCGGGGTGTTCGCCAGCAACGACTCCCTAACGAAGCTGCAGGCCAAATACACGGTCGAAGCGAAGAAATGGGGCGACGACCAGACCGTCGCAGAGGCCGAGGCTCATCGCTTGGAAAGCGAGGCCGCCTCAGCCAGCAGCCGCGCCGACCGCTACGACCTCGGTGAGGTGTTTTTGGAAATCGCGCTGGTGATCACTTCCGTCACTTTGCTCACGGAGAATCGCTACTTCTGGTATGCCGGCATCGCGCTCGGAGCAATCGGTAGCGGCATAGCCGCCGGCATGCTTTCGCACTGGATGAAATAGGACGGAGCGGCCGCCTCCCCGCGCTTATTCTCCCATCACTTTCACAATCACCCGCTTATCCCGCTGACCGTCGAATTCGGCGTAGAAAATCCGCTGCCAGGTTCCGAAATCCAGTTGGCCAGCAGTGATGGGCACAATTACTTCGTGGTGGATCAAAAGAGCCTTCAGATGGGAATCCCCGTTGTCTTCACCGGTTTCGTGGTGCTTGTACTCCTGGCGAAAGGGAGCCAGCTTTTCCAGCCATTCGTCAATGTCTTCGATCAGCCCGCTCTCGTTGTCGTTGACGTAGACCCCGGCGGTAATGTGCATGGCCGAAACCAGCACCATGCCTTCTTTCACCCCGCTCTTCTTGACGATGGCTTCGACCTGCGGCGTGATGTGAATGTATTCGCGATGATTCTTAGTATGAAATTTCAAGTATTCGGTATGGCATTTCATGATCGCCCTCTGGATGGTGAACTTGGTGTTGGCGTCACATTCATCATTCCTCCCGACCCATGCGTATAATACAAGGACGTTCTGCGGCAGAGAGCCGCGACCGAGCCTCGTCAACGTGCAATTCGCAGAAGCGCTCAAGACAATTCAGGAATACTCCGCGACAGATCGCCTGCCGCCTTGCCAAGCGCTGCTGGTTACAGGCTTCAATCCGCTTCACCTGCAAACTTTTTTCCACGCCCATCTGCAGCGGTTAGTGCCGGCCAGGCGCGTGCATGTTTCAACCGGCGCGTACGGTGACGCACTGGGAACGCTGGCGAGCCTTCAGGCTTCGTCCTTGGACATGTGCGCAGTAGTTCTAGAGTGGCCTGACTTGGATACGCGTCTCGGTTTCCGTCAGTTGGGAGGATGGGGTCCGCGAGAATTGGCAGACTGCGTAGCCGGCGTCCAGGCGAAGTTTCTTGCGATAAGAAAGAGCCTGGAAGCGGTACAGGACAATATCCCGATCGCGGTATCGCTACCTACTCTTGCCTTGCCTCCGGTCTTTCACACGCCGTCATGGCAGCTCAGCGAACCGGAGATCTGCCTGCGCCAAGCGGCGGATCAATTCGCACTCTGGGCGGCCGACAAGCCAAACCTGCGCGTCGCGCATGTACCCAGCCTGCAGGCAAATGTGCCCTCCGCGCAAGCCTTTGACTTCAAAGGCGAACTGCTGGCAGGGCTGCCCTACACAATTCTTCACGCGGAACAAGTCGCGCAGTCCCTGGCCCAGCTCTTGGTGCCTGCGGCGCCAAAGAAGGGATTGATTACGGATCTGGACGAGACGCTGTGGGCAGGCATTGCGGGAGAGGTTGGTCCCGAGGGCGTCTCCTGGGATCTCGATAGCAAAACGCAGCCGCATGGTCTCTATCAGCAGATGCTGCGGGCCCTGGCCGACCAGGGAGTCTTGATCGGTGTGGCCAGTAAGAACGATCCGGAGATTGTGGAAGCGGTATTTCGACGGGCTGATATCATCTTGCCGCGTGATCGGGTTTTTCCAGTCGAGGCGCAATGGGGCGCCAAGCCGGAGTCGGTGACGCGGATTCTCGATGCCTGGAATCTGCACGCGGATAGCGTTGTTCTCGTCGATGACAGCGCCAGCGAACTGGCGGAAGTGAAAGCAGTCCATCCGGAGATGGAATGCATTCTGTTTGATGGGCGCGACTATGCGGGCGTCCACAACCTCCTCTACAGGCTTCGGGATCTATTTGCCAAGCAAGCGATTACAGCGGAAGATGGCCTGCGGCGGGAAAGCCTGCGCGCCGGAAATGTATTTCGCGAAGCGGCGCAGGAGCCTGGCGCGGCGCACGAGGGCTTCTTGCGTGACGCGCACGCGAAAATCACGTTTGACTTCGCGGCTCCGAATCAACGTGGCCTGGAACTCGTCAACAAAACGAACCAGTTCAATCTCAATGGGATTCGCTACACGGAAAAGGAATGGCACGGCCGGCTCGCGATGCCCAATACGTTCGCGGTGACCGCAAGCTACCAAGACAAGTATGGCCCGCTGGGAGCGATTGCGGTGCTGGTCGGTGAAGCACGAGAAACAACGTTTAGCGTGAACGCCTGGGTCATGAGCTGCCGGGCCTTTGGGCGGCGAATTGAATACCAACTTCTTAAGACCCTGCTGCATCGATTTTCCGCCGAGGAAGCCGTGTTTGAATTCGTCCCGACCCCTCGCAATAAATACTTGCAGGAATTCCTGGAGTTATTTCTTTCGAGAAAACCGGACGGGCGTTGCACCATCTCGCGAGCGGTCTTTCTGGACAAATTGCCCGCGTTGTACCATGAAGTCGAAATCAAGGAAGTCGAGATCGACGAAGTCAAAACTCACCATGGATGATCTTCGCCAACGTCTTGCCCAGTGTTTTTCGCTGGTGTTCCCCGGCCTGAAGGTTTCCGAGGTGTATGCCGCGAGTTCGTCCTCCGTGGCCGCATGGGATTCGACGGCAGCTATAATTCTGGCCAACGTGATTGAAGAGGAGTTCCAGGTGAAGCTCGACTACGATGTTTTGCCGGAACTCGTTTCCTTTGATCTGATCGTTCAGCATCTAAAGCAGGAGCATCTGAAGCTGGAACAGTCAAAGAGTGGCAATGGAATTTCCTGAGGCGGTGGTTCGTCCCGTTGCGGCCCTGCGCGTAGGCTTGACGGCGGAGTTCGAGCGCGAAATCGGCGACGCGGATGTCGAGGTATTCGCCCGCATCAGCGGCGACGTGAACCCGCTACATACCGATGCCGAGTACGCGCGCACCACGAACCTGGGGTCCCGCGTAGTGCATGGCGCCTACCAGGTTGCGCTGGCTTCAGCGATGGCGGGAATGTACTTGCCGGGAAGAAACAGCTTTCTGGTTTCATTCAACGCCCAGTTTGTCCGCCCGCTCTACTTTCCCTGCCGTGTAGTGGTTCGCGGAGAGATTTCAACGTGGGATGCGGACAGCGGACGCGGCAGTGTAAGAGTCGACATTGCGGAATTGCCCTCGGGAACCGCCACCAGCCACATCCACGTTGGCTTCACCTGCCATGAAGCGGTGCAGAAATCCGTGGGTTCCGGTTCGGTTCACGCCAAGCCAGCTCCTTCCGACGCCAAGGTGGTGCTCATCACAGGCGCTTCCGGGGGAATTGGTTCGCAGCTTACGCGGGACCTAGCGCAAGAGTATTCGCTTCTAGCGGTGGTGAACCGTCACCCGCTGGCGCGCGAACTGGCGGTCCAGCCTCGGATTCAGCAGCTCAAGGTTGATCTTTCCGAACCTGAGTGTGTCTCTCACATTGAGGACGTGCTCGGAGGCCGCCGCCTTTTTGGCATCGTTCACGCGGCATGGCCGGGGCTCTTGCAGGGTGGGTTGCTCTCGGTTCCACGGCCGGCGCTCGAGCAACAGCTTGCGTTCGCGGTTCATCGCACTATTGAGTTGGCTCGCCTGCTGGTTGAGCGCAGCGAAGATGGCGGTGGGCGTCTGGTCGTTCTCGGCTCGACCGCGGGGTCGCAAAAGCCGTCGCTGAACACGGCGCCGTACTCTCTTGCTAAGACTTCGCTGGAGCATACGGTGAAACTGTTGGCGCCGGAATTAGCCCTGAAGAAGATCACCATCAATGCGATTTGCCCATCCTTCTTGCCGGTTGGGATGAACGCGCAGGCAAGCGAGCGGCAGCGGCTGGTGGCGGCAGCGGCCGTCCCGCTGGGCCGTCTTTGCGAAACTGCGGATGTGCTCGGCGCCATCCGCTATCTCTTTTCCAAAGACGCCTCGTTTCTCACCGGCCAGACGATCGTACTTTCCGGTGGGCAACTGTGAGGGCGCGGTTTTTCCCTGCGGGCGTGCTGGCTAAATGCCTCAACCTTCCATGATCGCGGAACCCAGAGCCACGGAACACAAGGATTTGCCGGCCCTCGCCAAGTTTCTCATTCGCGTATACAAGTTTGACCCGTCCGATGCTCACGCTGACGCGCGGTTGCTGGCGTGGAAATACCTGCGTCCGAGGCCGGGCTGGCAAGGCAGCCGCAGTTACGTTCTCGAAAAAGATGGGCAAATTGTGGCGCATTGTGGTGTATGGCCGATAGTGCTTCGCCGGCCGGACGGCGAAACTGTACGCAGCTTGACCCTGATGGACTGGGCAGCCGATCCCGCATCTCCGGGAGTCGGCGTGGCACTGTTCCGCAAGCTGATGGAAATGGCGCCCACGTCATTCGTCATTGGAGGAGCGCCGGTTACCCGCAAGATTATTCCGCGAATCGGGTTTCAGCAGGTTGGCCATGCCGGGACGTACGCTGCCTGGCTTCGTCCCTGGCGTGAGTTTCGGATGCGGCGGCGCACCACGAGATCGGCACTCCGCTTGTTCCATGGCTTGTTCCCATCCCGCCCGCGCTCTGGATTCGCCGATCGAGGGTTGGGAGGCCATTGCGGTGGATGAATTCGACAATTCGCTGCTGCCGATATTGAGCGGTTCAAGACGTTCCTGGACATTCTGCCAACGCACGCCGGCGGACTTGAACTATCTGTTGGAATGCCCTCACGGCCGATGGCGGGGATTCCTGTTGAAGCGCCACGGAAAGCTGGCGGGCTATTTCATTCTTGGCAGGGTCGAGTGGGAAACCCGGCTGCTCGACCTCGTGGTGGATTCGGCGGATGCGAAGGATTGGAATATCGCCTGCGCGATTGTCACCCAGGCCGCTCGGCTTGACCCGGAGGCATGCCGGATCCGCGCACTCGCCACCGTGCCAATTCTGGCTCTAGCGCTCTTGCACAACCGTTACTGGCTCCAGGGCGAAGAACCGATCAACCTTCACGATCCCAACGCAGCCCTCGCCGGAGCTTTCCCGGTTGGTTTTCAGCTCGCGGATGGTGACTCCGGGTTCTGACGAGAAGCAGCGGCACGCCAATCGATGCAGTTTGCGATCACCTAAGAATGTGGGGACGCCGCGGTACAATTCCGCGGACACTCTCGAGGGGATGGTTTGCGATTCGTCAGTCCTGCTTTGAAGCACATCGTCTTTCCCGTACTCGCCAAGAGTGGGTACCTTCGCCGTGGTGTGGGGGCGGGGCCGGCCGTCGTGACCTACCACGGGGTCCTGCCGGCCGGCTACACTGTCAGGAATGCGGCCTTGGACGGCAACCTGGTTCGCGCCGAGTCATTCCGGCGACAACTGCAGCTTCTAAAAAAGAATTACCATGTGCTGACACCAGAGGAGTTCCTGCACTGGTCTGACGGAGAAGTGTCGCTTCCTCCGCGATCGGTGCTGCTGACTTGCGACGACGCTCTTCGCAACTCTTTGACGGAGATGGTTCCAATCTTGCGGGATCTCGGTCTATCCTGCCTCTTTTTCGCCACGGGCTCCTCCGCCGAGGAAACGCCCTCCATGCTTTGGTATGAAGAGCTTTATCTCATGCTATTGGACGCGAAAGAGCCCTTTGTGCTCAGTCTCCCAGAAGCCGGCGTGAGCGGCGCCTCGGTTGCTCGTAGCGAGAAGCACTCGTACTGGTGGAGTCTTGTCCAGAGGCTTTCCAGGTTTGACGGAGACTTGAGGCGCGATCTTCTGAATCAAATCCGCAGTCAGCTTGGGTTTTCGGAAAACTGGAGAACGCCATTCGCCGAGAACGCGACGCTAGCCGACAGATTCCTCATTCTTGATCTAGGTGGGTTGCGGCAACTCGCGGCGTCGGGCATGGCGGTGGGCGCCCATTCTCTTTCCCATCCGATTCTCGCGCAGACGCCGGACGGCCTGGCCTGGCAGGAAATCTCCGAGAGCAAGATTGTGCTCGAAAAGGCGCTCGGACAGACGGTGTGGGCTTTTGCGTACCCCTTTGGAAATGCCGCAACCGTCACCCGGCGCGATTGGCAATTGGCCGAGCAAGCCGGATTCCGCTGCGCGTTCATGAACGCCGGCGGCGGTTTCGGCGCGAAGGTGGATCGATTTGGCGTGCCGCGCGTGCACGTTACCGCCGCCATGAACCTCTCTGAGTTCGAGGCCCATTTAGCAGGTTTCTATCGCAACCTAAGAAGGCGGTTGCTCGGCGGTGACGAATGAGCCCCTCTGGCCGAAGGCTAGCTCGTTATTCCCCAAACAACTGCACTTGGCGAGTGTCGCCGGGGGCGCCTTTGCGCCGGCGCCGCGCCGTTCCGATTACGGCCAGGACGGTCAAGGACTCGAGGGCGCTGCGCGGCACAAAAATTCGTTGCGTGTTCGAGCGCAGATCGGGAGGGTTGATCAGAAATCCCTCGGCCGTGGTCAGGCTCAGGTCATTGGGCATCATGCCCTCCAGCACTTCGTTGTCCTTGAACTTGAGACGCACCCAAAGGCCTTCGGTGCGAGGCCGGCTGGTGAAGGTTTTGCGCAGGAGGGAATCGGAGTCGCCAAACTCGCGGACAAAATGCACGCTCTTGATGTCGCGCAGATCGATGGCGATCACGTTGCCAGCCGTGTTGAGCAACTCCAACTTGCCCTCGCGGACGAAGTTCGAGGGCGCAACATGGCCGCTGACTGAATCCCGGTCCATCTTGCGGACGATCACTTTCTTGTGGGTGGAGGGCATGTCACCTTTGAGGTCAGGATTGCTTAGGGGTTTCTCCCGGCCGGAGAGCTGGGTTCCACCCAATACGATTTTCCCACCTTTTGTGCCAAAAAACGGGGTGTATCTAGGTAGTAGTAGCCAAACTGTTAACGATGTGTTATTTTCTGTAGCTTGCCGTGTCCTACTGAACTATCTTTAAGTCCATTGGATAGAGTCACTTGCGTAAGCGTGGCCTGGGCTTACTGTTTTCCCAGATATGCCCCTGTGGAAAACCGGTGCGCTCAGTGTGGTCGGGCCCCTGGGACCGGAAGCCTTCTAAAGCATGGCTGATTACATTTACACCATGGAAATCCGGTTGACGCCGGACCAGCAGCGCGGCGTCACGCTGGTTCAGGATATCGCCCGCGCGGCGGGCATGAACATTTACCTGACCGGCGGCGCGGTCCGCGACATCATCAGCGGTTTTTCCATTCGCGACCTGGACTTCACCGTCCAAGGCAATCCCTTCAAACTGCAAAAGGAACTGGAACGGGCCGGCGTGGCTATTGTAGGGGACGATGACGACCTCAAGAGCTTGCTGCTAACCCTGCCCGGGGGCGTGCGCGCGGAAATCAGCATGGCGCGAACTGAGCGCTATGAGAAGGCGGGCAAGCCGCCGCAGATTTCTCCCGCCACCATCATCGAGGATTTGAGACGCCGCGATTTCACCGTCAATGCGATGGCTCTGTCGCTGAATCCCGGATCGCGCGGGCTGCTGATGGATCCCTTCAATGGCGCGGCTGACATTGAAGCCAAAGTCCTGCGGGTCCTGCACAACTATGCGTTCGTGGAAGATCCTTCGCGGCTGATCCGGGCTACGCGCTTGGCCGCCCGCTTCCACTGGCCGCTTGAAGAGCGCACTCAGGCGCGCTTCGACTCCGCGCGTGAGAACAACTACATCGAATACATCACCAACAAAGCCATCGGCAACGAGACCGCGCAGTTGGCGTACGAAGATGATCCGCTGCACGTAGTCCGCACCCTGGAGAAGGAAGGCTGGCTCAAGGTCCTCAGCCCGCACTGGACCAGCGCCAAAGTCGACACCGCGAGCCTAAGCCAGCTCCTGAAGACCCGGCAGCAGATGAACGAGTTGGGGCAAACTCCCGATCCGGCTTCGGCGGTGATGTACTTCTTGACCGCTCGGTTAAGCGACAAAGAAATCGCCGACATGCGCAAGCTGATGCCGCGGCGAGACTTGGTGGAGGCTTGGAAAGATCTCGAAGACAACGCGAAAAGCTTGGCTAAGCGCCTGACCGGCAAGGAAGCGGCTACGCCGTCGCGGACCTGGAAGCTGCTATCCGAATCGCGTCCAGAAATGATCCTGTTTCTTTCCGTGAGCGCGCGGCAGCAAGCGGTGGTGCAGAAGATCCGCAACTACTTTACAAAGTGGCGGCAGGTGCAGCAGAAAATTCCTTTGCCAGAAATGACGGAACTGCGCATCACGCCACAGATGCCAGAGTACCCGAAAATCGCGAACGATGTGTTCATGCTGCTGCTCGACGGCAAGCTGCGCTCGCGGACGGAGACACTGAAGTTTCTAAAGCCGCTGGCGCCCCCGCCGCCCCCGCCACCGCCTCCACCACCACCCAAGCGCGGACGCGCAGCGAAGGCCGCAGCCGCCACGGCTGCCCCTGCTGCACATGGTGCGCCTGTGGCCGTATTCGCCGGCGCAAAGGCCGCGGGAAAGAAAAAGGGGAAGGGAGCAGTTACAGCCGTTGTGCCTCCGCCGCCTGCGCCGGTTCCGCCAGCTCCTGCTGCGAAAACTCCTGCGGCAAAGCCTGCTCCTGTCGCAGTGAAGCCCGCGCCCGCCGCCAAGCCGGCAAGAGCTGTGCCTCTCAACGAGTCGAAGCCGGTGAAAAAGCACGCCAAGCCTGCGCCCAAGAGACCTGCTGCGAAAAAGCCTGCTGCGAAGAAGGCCGCAAAGAAGAAGCGTTAATAGTCCCGCGCCCTCTTCGGCCAGTACGAGCTAAGCCTTATATAGACGTAAGCTCCGTGTAATAAAGTGTAAAACCCCAGGAAAGCCGCAGTTTCTGTGATAAGTTCCGCTCAGGTGGACGTATGCTGTTTAGCCGCTTTCGCCTTCTGGCCTTGCTTTTAGTCGCAGTCCCGCTCTTCTCGCAGACCCAGCCTCCTGACGCGCAATCCGCTCCGCTGGACGTAGCCTCTGCTCCGACCTTCAAATCCAAGGTGCAAGTGGTGCTCGTTGACCTCATCGTCACCAACGCCAAGGGCGAGCCGGTGAAGGCGCTCAAGCCAGATGACGTTCACATCTTCGAAGACGGCAAGCCGCAAACGATCACATCCTTTGAGGAGCACGGCACGGCGTCACTGACGCAAATCAAGCTGCCGGCGCTGCCGCCGAACGTCTTCAGCAACGTGTCCACTGTCCCGGCTGATTCGGTCAACGTGCTTTTGCTGGATTGGTTGAACACGCAGCCCGGCGATCAAGCCTTCGTGCACGCTCAGGTGCTCAAGTACATCCAGAGTATGCCGCCCGGTACGCACCTGGCCATCTTCAGCATGGGGACGCGTCTGCAGATGATCCAGGGATTCAGCACCGATCCCGCGGAGTTGGTAGCCGCCATCGATAAAAATGGGCCGAAAGCTCTGCACGTCCACATCACGCCGCTATTCGTTTCGGAGGCGCTGAAGAGCGACAGTGACAGGTCGATCGCGCTCATGCAGATGAATCGCGCCTCAGGCGCGGCCATCCAGGCACGAAGCGAGACGCAGGAGAACATAGATTCGATCGGCACGGATATGCGCATTGCGCTCACCTTGCAGGAGATGCGGCAGCTCGCGCGCTACCTCGGCGGCATTCCTGGTCGTAAGAACGTCATTTGGTTTGCGGGTTCATTTCCCATTGGCATCTTTCCGAACGCCGGAACTCCGCACCAATACGATCGCGATATCGCGGAGAATGCCAACCTCTTCAATGCAAGCCGGGTGGCGATCTATCCCGTCGCGACACCAGGGCTTTTCGGTTATCGCGCGTTTGAAGGCGAGTACAGCGGGCCTGTGGGGCCGGCGATAAGGCAGCAGAACTTCGCTCAGGCTTCAAACCAGGTGGCCATGGAGGAAATTGCTCGTGACACCGGCGGCGAGGCGTTCTACAACACCAATGGCTTAGGTCAAGCGACTGCGCAGGCCATAAGTGACGGCGAGCACTATTACACAATTTCTTATACGCCGAGCGACAAGGCGGCCAACGGAAAGTATCGCCGCATCGAGGTGAAGGCCGACAGCAAATACCAACTTTCCTATCGTCGCGGCTACTACGCAGAGGACTCGCGGCGGACAACTGAAGTTTCATCCACGCAGCGGGACCCGCTGCTGCCACTGCTCGAGTTCGGCTTGCCCGATTCCTCGCAAATCGTCTACAGCGTGCGCGTGCTGCCGCTGAATCCGCAACCTGCGCCCGATGCGCCGCACATGGGCAACAATGTGAATCTGAAGGGACCGGTTATACGTTATCGCGCCGAATTCGCCATTGCCGAAAAAGACGTTCGACTGGATTCTGCTCCTGACGGTACGCGCCACGGGCAAATCGAATTGATGATGGTCGCTTACAACCGCGACGGCAAGCCGCTGAACCTGATCACGCATAAAGCCGACATTGCGCTCACGCCGGGAGAATACGAGCGCTTCGCGCAGGTCGGCTTGCAGATGCAGAGCGAAATTGACATCCTGCCGGGCGATTCGGTGTTGCGCACGGGCATCTACGATCTGCAATCGAACCTGGCGGGCACGCTGGCGGTTCCGTTGAACGCCGATATTCTACCGAGCGCCACCGCCAAACCTGTGCACTCCTCCGCACCGTGATTCCAAGAATTGTTCTGAACAATTAGCGGCAAATATGTTATAAAGCCTGCCGCTGGCTTCTCTTGGGGCGAACCATTGCGTAAGTTCTGGGCATTCTTCCGCACCGGTCGCGCCGCTCCGTCCGGAGAAAGAAACATGAAAAAACTGGGTAAGATTTTTCTGGTAGTGCTGTGCCTTCTCGCCGTCGTTCTGGCCGCCGCCATCACGTTCACCGTCGGCTGGAGGCCGATCATCGGGCCCAAAACGCGCGCCCTGACCGAACGCAAATTCGAGAGCACGCCGCAGCGCCTGGCGCGAGGCCAATACCTAGCGAATGCGGTTTCTGGTTGCATGCATTGCCACTCCGAACATGACTGGAACCAGCGCACCGTGCCTATCCTGGCGGGAATGGATGGCGCCGGTGAAATTCTTCCCTACGCCGGATTGCCCGGCCGCATCGTAGCGTCCAATCTCACCCCCGACGCGCAGACCGGGGCGGGCACCTGGTCGGACGATCAATTCGCGCGCGCCATCCGCGAGGGCATCGGCCACGATGGCCGCGCCCTGTTTCCCATCATGCCCTACCAGAACTTTCGCAACCTGTCGGACGAGGATCTCGCCTCCATCATCGTCTACCTGCGTTCGCTGCCGCCAGTGCATCACGAGTTGCCAAAGACGGAGATCATTTTTCCGGTCAAGTATTTGATCCGCAGCGTGCCTCAGCCTGTGGAAGCTCCGGTGGCGAGCCCCGATCCCTCCGATCGCCTCGCCTGGGACAAATACGTAGCGACGACCACGGCCGGCTGCGCCGATTGCCACACCCCGCAGGATGCCCACGGCCAGCCGATTCCGGGCATGGATTTTGCGGGCGGTTTCCTCCTGAAGACTACGACCGGTGAGGCCTACTCGGCGAACATTACACCCGACGCCTCGGGCATCAGCTACTACGACGAGGCTCTTTTTCTCCAAGCCATGCACACCGGCTACGTGAAAGCCCGCCCGCTGAGCCCGATGATGCCGTTCGGCTTCTACTCTCACATGACCGACGACGACTTGAAGGCGGTTTTCGCTTATCTGCGCCCGTCAGCGCCAGCTGAATGCCCATAAAGCCCCAGGCCAGCGCCATGATGCGCAGGAAATGCGACGCCGCCGCGATCACGCCGGGATCGCGTGGCACGAAAAAGGCGGCGAAGGCCGGCGCGAAAAGAAAGACGATCACGCCGATGCCGGTCAGGATGGCGAAGGCAAGCTCGGCGCCGAATCGCCCAATGCGCGCCGCGCGCTCGACATTGCCGGCTCCGATATTCTGGCCCGCCAGGATCGAGATCGCCATCGAAAGGCCGAAGCGGGAATGATCACCACCTGCAGGATATTGGAGCCCACGCCATAGGCCGCCATGGTGCGGGTCCCGAACGAGGCGATCAGAAAGGTCAGCACCATCAGGCCCGAAGCGCGGCGCGGATTGCTCCACCGATGCGGGCGCGCCCAGGTAGAAGGCGCGCTTCATGTATGCGACATCGGGAATGAAGTCGCGGCGCTTCACATGAATGCCGTGGCGGCCCAGCGCGAGCACGATCATGCCCGCTCACCGCCGCCAGCACCTGGGTCGAAAGCGTGGCCAGCGCCGCGCCCATCACGCCATAGCCGGGCACCGGACCCCGGCCGAAATGAACAGAGGATCGAGTGCGAAGTTCAGGATCACCGTCAACGGCACGATATAGACCGGCAGGCCGGCGGCTGCCGACGCCGCGCATGATGGATTGGAAGACGAAGAAGGTGAAATTGAACAAGAGCGCCACGAAGGACACCGCATGAAGCCCAGCGCGCCGCATAGACGTCCGGCGCCACGCCCATCAGCCGAAGCAGCGCCGGTGTTGCCGATATAGCCCAGCACAGCTGAGGGTCACGGATAGTGCCACGACCATGTCAGGGTCTGGCCCGCGACATGGGAGACCATCTCGTCATTGCCGGCGCCGCGATATTGCGCGGTCAGGGTCGACCGGCCATCGCCAGGCCCATGCCCAGCGCGATCATCAGGAACATCACGGGAAAGCTGATCGAAACGGCGGCCACGGCCGCGCCGCCCAGCCGCCCCACCCAGAAAGCGTCGATCAGCTGATAGGCGGATTGCAGCACGTTGGCCAGGACGATCGGAGATCGCCAGGGTCAGAAGCGATTTGCAGGATCGGCCCTTCCAGCAGGGCGTTGGGCTTTTTCGCCGATGAATGAGAAGCGGCCATGAGGTTGATCCAATGTGTCATGGCCGACCAAGTGTCGGCCATCCAGGTGACATCTGCGCTCCCGTCCACTCGTCATGGCCCGCATTCGCGGGCCATGACAAGTGAGAGTGAAGCAGCGCGGTCTATTGTGGCGGCAGCGCCTTCAGATCGGCGTCAATCGCCGCCAGCTTGTCGGGCGTAAGGTCGGGGACATATTGCACGATCTCCGGCAGGGTCATGCCACGGCCCTGGTCGAGCTGGGGATTGGCGGCCAGTCGCAGATATTTGACGAACACCGCCTTGGCGGCGGGATTGTCCAAGAGATCGCCGATGGTGGAGGTGGCGACGAACTCTTCGGCCCAGCGGCCGGCGCGGTCTGGGCGAAGGCCGGCAGGCTGAAAACAACCAGCGTGGCGGCAAGCAAAAATCTTTTCATGAACAATCTCCCCCAAGATTTCGGCCAGCATGCCACGGACGCATGAGGCCTGCCAGCGGTCAGGCCGGCACCCGGGGCATGTCGCGGCGGCCATTCACCAGCGGCGGCAAGCCCTTGACCTCGTAGTAAAGCTCATCGGCAAGCGGTTGTGGCGGCCTGGGTGTAACCCGGCAAAGAACTCGCATAGGGCGCCATCAGGCCGGCGGCCTCCACATCCTTCATGGACTTGCCCGCGGCGACCAGTTTTTGAGTCTTGGCGAACAGGTCCACGAACATGGCCCGGAGCGGCACAAAATCCTTCCGGTGCATCAGCGAGCCGTGGCCGGGCGCCAACACGGTATTGTCGTCGGAGATTTTGGTCAGCAGGTCCAGCGCCGCGATCACGCCCCGGATCGAGCCGCCATTGGCCTGATCGATATAGGGACCGCCGAAATTGCGGATCACATCGCCGAAGAAAATCACATTGGCTTTTTCAAAGCGGATGGCGGTGTCGCCGCCGGTATGCGCCGGGCCGAGCGGAATAATGTCCACCGTTTCGCCGTCGAGATGAACGGTAAAGGCGGGCTTGCCCGGATTGGCTGGATCGAAAGCATAAAGTCTGACCGGCAGGCTGGCGGGATCGCCCGCGGCTACCGGCGGCGCGCCGGCGGGGCGCGGCGGCGCATTGGGATTGGGCAGCATCTCATCGCGAAGATTTTGGGAGCCGATGATCAGCGCGCCCTGTTTGGCGAAAAACGCATCGTTGCCGATATGATCGGGATGGACATGGGTGTTGACCAGAATGCGGATGGGCATCCGGTGAAGGCGCGTATCTGGGCGAGAAATTCTGTCGCCCAGGGTCGGATTTCGGGAATTCACCATCAGCACCCCGTCCGCCCCGAACAGCACCGCGATGCGGCCGCCTTCGGCTTCGGGATGGGTGGCATCGACCCCTTCATTGCCGCGCAGGACATAGAGATCGGGCGACAGCTTTTCCAGCAATACGTACTAGTCGAGGCCAG
>CAVZMC010000032.1:0-85503 GCA_963776125.1 uncultured Acidobacteriaceae bacterium
ATCACAGGACGAAAAATTCCGGTCATTGCCGGTCGAAACTAAGATTCACAGGATCGAGATTCTGCGGCCTCTGCAGCGCTTTGCCCGTGACGGCCACGTCGGAACCAACAGGCTCCAGCTTTACGTTGTTCAACCACATGGAGCCGGATCCGCTTAACAAAACGCCGAAAAATATGCCGGTGGCGTCCGCGGGCACATCGAGCACTACCTCGTAACTTTGCCACCCGACGGTTCCCTTGATCGGCCTACCCTGCATGTTATCGAAGGCGACCACCAAAGAATCCTTGTCCACTCGCATCCACAGGCCTGCCCAGTCGTGTACCTCTTCCGCTCTCACGAACGCAGTGATCCGCACGCGTTTACCGGCATAGTGGCTGGCGTTGATATCCTGCATCAGCGTGCCGAACCCGTCGGCAACGGGCGTTATTGATTTTAGATACCCGCTGGCGTGGCCTTCGTACACCGCATTCGCGTCCAGGCCGGACTCATACTCGCCTGGCTTACTGCCGCTGAGGCGCCACCCCGTCGGCGCCGCCGCTTGCGCAACAAGACTGGACAACGAAACCAGCGTCAGGACCCACAGGCAGCGTAGGCCGGAGATTCTTGCAAGTCTCATAAAATCTCTCCTTGAATTGTCGGGGCCGAATGAAGCTGGTAACAAATATTCTTGGATTTCCTCGTCTTCTGCCGATTCTCAGCGCTTACCTCGGTACTCCTACTTCGAAACCGCCGCGAACAGCGGCGAATGCATCAGCGCCTGGAACTGTTTGTCGTCGCTCTTGAAGTGCAGCTGCAGATCGGAGCTGTCGGAGTCCACGCTCACATCCTCCATCGCCGTCTTCTCAGCGGCAGTCGCCGTCATCCGGCGATAGAGCATGCCGGCCTTCAACAGCGAGGAAACCGTGGCTGCGGTCATCGAATCCGAGGTCACCACGTCCAGATCGAACTTGATGCCGTCGCTGAAGCTCATGGTGTAACGCGAACCCAAGATACGCTTCTTCACCGTGTCAAAATCCGCCAGTTTCGCCGCATCCCCTAAAGCAGAATGCATCATATTCTGCGTGCCCTCCTGGTCGAGGATGCTCCACACCGAGCCGGAATCGACCGATCCCATCATATCCACCATCTGGGTGTTGGAATCGAATGTGGTTGCGTAGCCGTCGCGGGCGTCGAGCGCCGCGTGTACCGCGCCGCTGTCGCCAAACAACAGCGTGTCATCGTCCAAAAAGGTCATTTGCATGCCCGAACCCATGGGGTAGAGAACGGCGTCACGGTACTTCACCGGCCGAATCTTCTGCAGCCGCATCTTCTTGACTACGGTCGCCGTGGAAAACGCCCCTTGCGCGAATCCCACCACACGCACTCCCTGTTTCGCCATCCGGAAAGAAGCAAATGTCAGCTGGTCGACGTCTTTGTCGGGATCAATGCCCACCCCTTTCAAAGCGACCTCAAACTGCTTCAGGCTGTCGGGCAGCACCTGCTGCTTCAGTTGCATTGCGGTGTCGGAGTTCTTCATCGCCCGGTAGTCCACCGAAATGATCTGCTGAATGTCCGATGGAATCGCGGACCGCGCCGACGACCCTAGCGGCATGGCCCAAGCCGCCGCGCCACCCAACAACACGCAACCGATGCAGCGCATCACATTCTTCATAATCGCGTTCAATGACCTCATAATCGCCTCTGGACACATATATTGTTAGATGCCGGAACGACACCTCCGGTCAGTCGCTCTTCCCAATTATTCTAAGCGAATATCCCATGCGTCGATGACACGAAAGTCTATTGCCGTCCCGGCGCCGTTACCCTAGGCAGGGGAGAACATCACCAGCGCCGCGCTGGCGGGCTCCAGTTCGAGCTTAGCCGTTCCTCCCTCGACCGCAACGAATTCTCCCTTAGCCGCCGTCCATGCTCCGCTCGCTCCGACGGGCGCGCCGCCGAAAGTAGTATCCGTGCGGTCGTCCAGTCGCGGCGCACACAAGCGGAGCGCGTCGGCCGGCCCCAATTTCTGCCCCGCATCGATCGTGAGCTGAACCGCCCGGTCGTTCTTGTTGAATATCGCGACCCTGAGCCCGCCGTCGTCGTTACGAAGCGCATAGGCATTCAGCAACGGTGCGTCTGGCAGGTTGGCCACGTTGCTCTCCACCAAGGTCCCCGGCCCGGCTTGGGCGAACATCAGCATCCCGTAGTACAGAGGACGCGCCAAGAATCCGTTGCGTCGGGTTCCAGCGACCGGGGTGTACCAACCATACCCGCCGCCATGGAAATTGATGCCCTTTCCACCCGCCGCCGCGAGTTGGTACATCAGGTCCCCGCCCCACAGCGCGGACGCAAACGTGTCGCTCACTCCCGGCTTTCCACCCTGATAGCACGAGTTGGTCTCCGCCAAGCGGAATGGCAATCCCGACTCCTGCACCGTCTCCTGCATGCCATGGAATGCATCCTGCAGTTTCGGATTCGGCCGCAACAGCCGCTCGATGGTCATCGCAGGGTCGGTCGGCGGACCTTCCGCATAATAGTGCTGCGAAAGGTACAACACCTCGCTCTTGAAGCGCTTGGCGAACGGGGCCAGCCATTCGTTGTTGTAAGCCGTGTCCGGCCCCGCCATGCGCGGATGGGGAACGCGGGCGTGGATGGCGTCGTAGAACCGCTGCCACTCCTGCGCGTACTGCTCAAAGCTATAGTTGGAAGCGCGCAGCCCGTTTCTGTAGAAAAGATCGGGTTCGTTGCCCAGCTGAAACGCCAGAAGCTTTGATCCAATGGTGTCGTTGACGTATGCCGCTTCCGCCGCTGCAATCTCCGGCGTTCCCGTTCCCAGATTCAAGCCGTATATCAAGCTCCATCCCGTGGCATCCAGAAACTCCCGCAGATTTCGGATGGCCGGCGGCGTAACTATCGATGGGGGCGGCGCCTTGTGGCCCGTGTCCGGACCTACCGCGTAGGAGAATCCGATCCCGGTCGTCTTATCTTGGGGCCCAGAACTCCTGGGAGCGGAAGCGTTCGGCCTCGCGGCGGCGTCCGGCGTCCAATGGCAGAATTCGCTGGTGTTGCCGCCGATGCGCAGAACTCCCGCACGGCTGAGCGTGCGCAGATATCCAATTAGCTCTGTGTTGGCAGCGGAGAAGAAATCCGGATTGCCCAATTGCGCCGACTCATAGCTCAGGCCGGTGAAGTCCGAGCCAATCTTGTTGCCCAGCCGGTCCGGCCGCAGGACGACTCGCGTTGCAAGCGGAGGAACTGCGGAGTCGACGTCGGCGAAAACCCGCGGCGTTCCCAGAACCGCGCCTGAAGCCAGCAGAGACAAACGAATGAACTCGCGACGTTCCATGGCCGGCATTCAAACACACGCAGCGGCCAGGAGCAAATCCCGCCGTTCACTTCGCCGTCAGGTCTAAGGGAGTGCCTGCGTCTTGCTGATTCCGTCTCCCGTTGCCGTCACGGTAATCTTCGCCGTTGAAGCGCGGATCGTCGTTGCTATGCGCTTTCGGCGAGTAGTGTTTCATACTTATTCTACCGGTGCTATTCGCGCAGTGCTGCCATCCTCTTTCGTACCTCCGCCGCAAAGGCCGCCTCGTTCACCGACCCCAAGTTGATCTCCACATTGGCCAGCGCACCTTCGAGCGCAGCCCGCGCCAACGCCAACGCCGTGGTCAGATCCGATTTCATATTCGGATTCGTAATTGGCCCTAGGTTCGCGACGATCTCGGCCACTTCTCTGGCCTTCGCCGCCACGCCCAAAGGCACGCGGGTGGCTTGCTGTAGCGCCGCTTCAACCGCGCCATTCTGCTCCGCTGAGTTTTTCGCTTGCTTGTGAGCCGAGACGACCGCGTCATAAGCCTCGGCATCGGCATCGATCGCCGCCGTCAATTCCTCGCGCAACCGCCCCAGCCTGGCGAGAACGCTTCCCAATTCGCCCTCGTATCGCAAGTAGGCTTTTTTCGTCCTCGACATCCCCGCCACCATGGTCGCCAGCCCCGCCGCCATGGCGGCGCTAGCCGCCGCGGCGCTACCCCCGCCCGGCGTCCCGGTTGGCGCCGCCAGCCAGTCGAGGAATGGCTCGACCCCGCGGCGCAGCCCGCCACCCGCTCTGTTCTCACCTGTCACGGCTGCCAGCCGATTCTCCAAAATCAGCGAGGCGTCGAAATTCCCCACCTGCAGAAACTCCGCCGCCGCGGTCTCCAGTGCCCGCTTCGGAATCAGCCCGATAATCTCGCTGCTCTCGACCGTCACGCCAAGTCCCAAGGCTTCCTGTGTCACAGCCTCGAACACGCGATGCATCCCCGTCTGCTCGAAATCCGTCAGGTTCATGGAAACCTGCGCCAGGCCCCGCACCAGAAACCCCGCCGCCTTCACAAAAGGCAATCCACCGCCCGAAAAGCGCACTTTCTTAGCCACTTGCTTCGCAATGGCCACATCCGGAGTGTTCAGGAAAATGTTGTAGGCGATCAGAAACTTGCGCGCGCCCACGACGGTCGCCCCCGCGGTAGGGTGCACCCGCGGCTCGCCAAAATCCGGCCGCCGCGCGGGATTGGTGGCAATTTCGTCGCGTATCCCTTCAAACTGCCCACGCCGGATGTTCTCCAAGCCGCGCCGCTCCGGCGAAGTCGCCGCCGCCTCGTACAGATAGACGGGAATCTGGTAGCGCCGCCAGATCTGTTCGCCCACATGCCGGGCCATGGCCACGCAGTCTTCCAGGGTCACGCCTTCAATCGGAATGAAAGGCACGACATCCGCCGCGCCCATCCGCGGATGCGCTCCCTGGTGCTGGTTCAAATCGATGAGTTCGGCCGCCTTGCCCACCCCGCGAATCGCCGCTTCCTGAATCGCCTCCCGCTCGCCCACCAGCGTAATCACGCAGCGGTTGTGGTCGGAGTCCATCTCGCGATCGAGCAGATTTACGCCGTCGATCTTCATCGCGGCCACGATGGCATCAACCTTCGCGGCATCGCGCCCTTCAGAAAAATTCGGAACGCACTCGACTAGCGGGGACATAGCGAAAGAATATCATCATGCTAAGCGGGCACTCTTGGCCTGCTTTTTTGCAATTGAAGATAAGGACCGGAATGGAAAATCAGCGGCGGAGAATGTCCCTTCACACACTACTTCTTGCCCTTCGCACTCCCGAAGAACTTCCCAATCCCCAGCCGTACCTGCACCGTGTTCAACCCAGGATTCGGCGTCGCAAGGCCGGCATTGGAAATATGCATATAGCGAACCTCCACGCTCCAGTTCCACGAGTCTTGCAGAAAATGCGCTCCCACCGCGGCGCAAGAGGTGAAGTTCACGGTGTTGGTCCCGTCCGGGACATTGTGATTGGTAAACAGCGTTCCGCCACTCAGTTCCGCGTAGGGCACAAGGGCTCCCCGAGTCGCGAAGTCCCACTTCAAGTTCAGCGGAACAAAACCCCACCCGTAGGCGGTATTCGCCGGCTGAAAGACCAGAAACGCCGGCACCACATCCACCGCATACTCGAAGCGCCCTTTCAGGAACCCCGGCCCGTGCGGCCGCGTAAGAATCCATCCGAAGCGGCCTCCGGCGTTCCAAACCCCGGTATGCGAGGTGCCACCAGGCACCGAATACCCGCCGCCCGACCACAATTCGATTTCATGCCCCCCATCTTCCGGTCGGGATTGCCCGAAAACCAAGGCGCTGCACAGCATCAGGATCGCCACGAGAACCATTTTCATAGAATTTTTGACCCTGACCCGGGCCGGGGCCGCCGTTTTGCGCATGATACAGGAATCCGCGGCCTGGAGAACCTACAAACTCAGCCCGCCGTCGACCACCAAAATCTGCCCGGTGATGAAATGCGGCGCAGTCGCGAAGAATAAAACCGCCGCCGCTATATCTTCGCCTGCGCCGTTGCGCCGCATCGGCGTCTGTTTGGCCATGCGCCGCAGGAACGCCTGGCCTTCTTTCTTCTCCCCACCCAGATCGATCATGCCCGGGGCCACGCAGTTCACTGCAATTTCCGGCGCCAGAGCCTTGGCCATCACCTTGGTCAGCATATGCAGCGCCGCTTTGGAAGAACAATAGTGCGCATTGTCCGCCCACGGCACCAGACCTCCCAGCGACCCCATATTGATGATCTTGCCGTGCCGCCGCCGCAGAAACTTCACCGCTTCGCGCGAAACCAGAAACGGCCCGCGCGTATTAGAGGCAAAGATCGCGTCCCACTGCCGCGCGGTCAATTTCTCGAATTTCACCGCCTCATAATTCGCCGCATTGTTCACCAGGATATCGATCTCGCCCAGTTCCCTGGCCGCTTCCTTCACTGCGGCTTTCACGCTCGCCTCATCGGTAATGTCGCAGCGCAGGGCCACGCCTCGCACTCCAAAACTGCCGATATCAATGACCGTCCGCTGCGCATCGTGCAGCGAATTGCGAAACGTAATCGCGACATCCGCTCCTGCCTCGGCCAGCGCCAGCGCGCTCGCCCGCCCCAGCCGCTTTGCGCCGCCGGTAATCAGCACCGTCTTGCCGCGAAGCGGTTTGTCCTTTGGTTCATCCACGCCAGAATTCTAACCCAGTGGAGACCGACGCGGGGCAACCCCGTCGCAAATCCGAGATTCCCATTCTCATCCCAGTGGGCTGGTGATAGCATGTGCGCGTTAAGTAAGTTTTGCTTGTTTCACAAACGGCCGAACCCATGCTCTACCTGCGACAAGCTCCCAGTCCCCTCCTTGTTCCGTGGGTTCAGACCCTGTGGTACTGTCGCGCGCCCCACATCCCCCACCGACGCGAGCGTGTTTTACCCAATGGGTGCATGCAAATCATCCTCAATCTCTCCCGCAGCTATCTGACTGACTGTGGAGAGGATGGAAACGGAAACCGCCGCCTTCCACCAGCCGTCGTCGTAGGCGCGCGCGCGCGATACGGGGTGGTCGATACCGCGGACATGGAAGAGCTTGCCGGCATCCTGTTCCAGCCTGGCGGATTTGCCCGCCTGTTCCGTGAGCCGGCGAATTTGTTTTTTGAGCGGTCCATCGCTTTGGACGATGTGTGGGCCGGCGCGAACCTCATGGACAGGCTAGGCGAGTTTTCTACACCAGCGGAAAAGCTCAGGACTCTCGATGCGTTCCTGACCCAGCTTTCCCAGGAAGGCGCGCCTCGTTCTGACCTGGTTCACCATGCCCTCCATCTTTTCCGGGACAGAAGCCTCGGCGTGTCCCAGTGCGCCCGATCGGTGGGAGTGAGTGAGCGCAGGCTCTCTCAGGTATTCCGCGAAGAGGTTGGCCTTAGTCCCAAAATGTGGTGCCGCGTACGCCGCTTTCAGACCGCCGTGCGAGCTCTGCACCACGGAGCGGATGTGCCTTGGGCGGAGTTGGCGCTCCGCTGCGGATACTACGACCAATCGCATTTTGCCAACGATTTCCGCGCCTTTTCCGGCATCAACCCGACCACCTATTCCGTGCAGCACGGAGCCTGGCAAAATCACTTGCCCATTTCTTAAGTGGCCGAAATTTTTTCAATAGTTCCGAATTTTCCAAGCATCATGAAGCTTGCAATGGCAAAATCACGCCCATGACAAATCAAGCGAAGAATTGCAAATCAACCGTAATCCCAGGGCTCCGCTACCGAAACGCTATGGCGATGATCGAATGGCTCTGCCAGGCCTTCGGCTTTGAGAAGCAGGCGGTTTTCGCTGCTGCTGACGGGGTGGTGATGCATGCCCAGCTGACTTTTGGCAATGGCATGATCATGATTGGCTCGGTCAACAATGGGACGCCAGCGTCAAAGCTGCTGAAACAGCCGGACGAGATCGGTGGCGCGGAGACGCAAACTCCCTATCTTGTCGTCTCTGACATAGGCGCTATCTACGCCAGCGCCAAAACTGCCGGTGCCAAGATGGTGCTCGATCTCGAAGAGAAGAAACAGGGCGGTAAGGCATTCTCCTGCACCGATCCCGAAGGACATGTTTGGCATGTTGGAACTTTCGACCCTTGGGAGTCAAAGTAGAACTCAGAATCGCAGAGACCGCCCGCCAAATCCGCTCCCCAACCCCGCCTAGAAACCCACTGCCGGAAACGGTAGAATCACCCATGCCCAAGCCCCGCCAGGTCGTGGTCTATTCCCGGAAAGGCTGCCACCTATGCGAGATCGTCAAGGAATCGCTTAGCAAGCTCGAGCGCCGCGGCGGCTTTACCTGGCGCGCCATCGACGTCGATGGCGACGACCAGCTTCGCCGCCAGTTCACCGACGAAGTCCCCGTCGTCTTTATCGATGGCCGCAAAGCCTTCAAGTATCACATGGACGAACGCGAATTCCTGCGCAAGCTGTCCAGCTAGCCGTCCCCTCTCGGGGAGAGCAATTCCGAAAGCTCAACTTCTTCGTACTCCAGATGTCGGGTGTGCTCTACAATCATGCGCGAACCCGCCATGGGAATCGCCAATTGCTCCCCGCAAGCCGCCGACCACCTCCAGCGAAGCGCTCTTTACGCCAATCCCGAAGGCCTCTTCCTGCACGACATCATTTTGGAGAGCTGCCGCCGCAACGCCCGGAAAACCGCCATCGTCGATCCTTCCTGCGGCCGCCGCATCTCCTACGCCGAATATGGAGAGCTGGTCGAATCTCTGGCGCGCGGATTCATCGCGGCCGGCCTAAAACCCGATGAAGTCATCGCCATCTTTCTACCCAACTCGTGGGAATTCTGTGTCGCTTACCATGCCGCTGCGCTGGCTGGGGCCATTCCCACCCTGCTGAATCCGACGTATCGCGAGCGCGAAGTCCGCTATCAGATGCAAAATTCCGGCGCCACGCTGCTGATTACGGACGGCCCCAACCTGGAAGGAATCAACCTCTCCGGCTTGCCTAAGCTGCGCCGCGTCTACAGCGTGCGCCAGCCCATCCCTGGCGCCGAACCTTTCTCCAGCCTGCTGACCCGGTCCGCGTCGCCACTCCCCTCGCAGGGCAAGACCGCCGGCGAAACCCTCGCCGCACTTCCTTATTCCAGCGGCACTACCGGCCTGCCCAAGGGCGTGATGCTTTCGCACAGCAACTTGGTCTCGAACGTCTATCAGCTGCTGGGACCAAACGCGTCGGCCTTCAACTCCAACGACATCTACCTTTGTTTTCTGCCGCTCTATCACATCTATGGACTCAACGTTGTGCTAAATCCCGCGCTGCTGCTGGGCGCAACGCTAGTCTTGCAGCCACGCTTCAATCTCCCCCAGCTGTTGTCTCTGCTTCTCGAAGAAGACATCACCACCATGCCAGTCGTCCCGCCCGCGCTCAACGCGCTATGCCAGGCGGCAGCGGCCGGCAACTTCCCGAAGAATCTGCGCCTCGGTTGGGTGATGTCTGGAGCCGCTCCGCTCGCCCCCGAACTGGCGCGCCGTTTCACCGCGCTGACCGGCGTGTCGGTCTGCCAGGGCTACGGAATGACCGAAGCCTCTCCCGTCACGCACCTGGGATATCTCGAGCCCGCGCTCTATCACCCAGGCTCCATCGGCCGCCCTCTGGCCCGCACCGCATGCCGCGTGGTCAATGACGATGGCCACGAAGCGGCCTCAGGCGAACCCGGGGAACTGGTCATGTCCGGCCCGCAATTCATGCTCGGCTACTGGAACGAACCGCAAGCCACTGCCGCCGCCTTGCGCGATGGCTGGTTCTGGTCGGGAGATGTCGTGTGTCGCGACGCCCAGGATTTCTATCAGGTGGTGGATCGCCGCAAAGAGATGATCAAGTACAAAGGCTTTCCCGTCGCCCCCGCCGAAATCGAAGCCGTCCTGCTGGAGCATCCCGCCGTCCGCGAATGCGGGGTAGTCGGCTGTGCCGACGACGCCGCCGGAGAAATCCCCGTGGCCTTCATCGCGTTGAACGACGGCTTCGCCGCCGACGTCAAATTGGAACAGGCTCTCTGCGGGTTCGTCGCCGACCGGCTGACTCACTACAAGCAACCGCGCCAAATCCGCTTCGTAGATGCTGTGCCCAAGACCGCCTCAGGGAAGATTCTGCGACGAGAGCTGAGGAAGGTTCTTACTGATCGGGAAGCAGGAGTTTGATTTCTTTCGCACCCGCCCAAACGTGGATAGTGGATACGGGGGCACGCTGTCGGCAGTAACCGCGAACTCAAACCAAACCCGCGAAGGGGACGTCCTGAACGTGGCTGTCCAGCACGTCCCCCTCGACAGTAAACACTAGCAGCGAAGCGTTTCAGGTACAGTCCAAATCACTTCACGTTGCGACCCGCGCCCTGTACCAGGTTCAACAGTCCGTCAGCCTGCCAGACCAGGCTGAAGGTGGACCACCAATCAAGCGGCTTGCCGTTGAATTCAGCGTCCTCCAGACGTTGAATCATCTGGCTCGCCAGTTGATTTCGTTCGCTGGTAACGATGCTCAAGCCGTTCTCGATCGTGTTGTACTCGTCATCGTCACCCGCGAGTGCCGCGGTGGAAAGCTGCAGGCTTGCCAAACCGAGTGGGCCGACCGGAGCGTTGATTTTCTTATACGCGTCGGCCAACAACTGGAAATTCTCGCCGCTGTCGCGCACCGCATCTGGCAAAGCCCGCCAGTTGAGGGCTTCGACCAGCGCCCGCCCGTCGCTCGGATAGTCATCCTTCAGGCCAGTCAGCAGCAGCATGGTCGGACGAATATCGGTGTGATCGGACCAAGTTTGCCAGTCGATGCCCTCGTGTTCCACTCCGGGGCCAACCATGCCAAGAAACGTGGTGTTGATCTCGGGCTGAATTCCGCCGTGGTTCCAGGCGAAGGCGGGATTCTCGACCGCATCAGGACCGCTCAGCTCGAAGAACCAGTTGGGGTTGCCGAACATCACAAAAGTCGGGGTTCGCTGCGGATCGCCGGTCACCATGTGGAGCAACTTCAATTCGACCGGATCGGCCAGCGCCGCCGTCAGCTTTTCGGTCTTGCCGGTGATTGGGCTGACCGCGGTCAGCGCCGCGGCGTCGCGCTCAAACTCACGCGCCAGCGAGGATCCCACGGCGGGATTGCCGTCGAGATAGAACACGGGCACCATGTCGAACTGAATGTCGATCTGGGTGTTGGCTGTGTTCGGGTCCTCTTTCGCCAGCAGGTCCTGGATGTTCGAGTCGATTTCCCCTATCTTGCTGTATGTGCAAGGTACGGTCACGCCGTCGCAGTTGGATGGGCTAGGCGGCCCGCCCGCAAAGTGGTCCCCCTCATCCGCCGTGATGACGAACAGCGTGTTGCTCTTGTCGATGCCGTCCGCGGCGAGCCGTTGGAAGAACTTTCCGAACGCCTCGTTGTATGCCGCGGCCTGCGCGTCATGGCACACGTCGCCGGGCCCAAGGCCTCCCTGGTCGGGGTCAGTAAAGCAGACTCCGGGCGCATGCGAGTTTTCCACAGAGTCATTGTCATGGATATCGGCTATGTAGGCGTAGGTCACCGGAACCCCCTGCTCCTGCATGGCCGCGACATAAGAAAGTGTCTGCCCGGCATCGATTCCACCGAAGCCGGGGAACCCAGGGTTGGCGGGAGTGCTGTCGTCTGTGATCAGGTTGCCATCCAGATCGTTCAGTGGGCCGCGCGGGCTGATTACCGGCGCCACGAATTTGTGCCCGTAGAGGGCGCTGAAGCCGGTGTATCCGCCGGGCTCCTGCGATAAAACATCGGGCTCCCCGCCGTTAGCCGCGGAACACACCGCGTCGTTGGCGGCGCAATGAATCGCGATTCCATCGTAGTCCGCAACCGCTTCATTCTTGTTGGAACTGGCCTCGGCCAGCGCCGCGGCCAGCTTCGTGGCATCGGATGCAAAGACCGTCTTGATATCGCCGCTCACATTTTCCAGTTCCATGTTGGCGATTGAGACCGCTCCCACGTTGCAGCCGGCTCGCGTCCAGGGAACCCACGGAGCGGGGGCATTCATCCCGTTGGGGGTGACCATGAAAAAGCTCGGGTCGGTCGTCGTATTCACAATGTCGGTCCAATATTGGAAGGAAGAAGCAAACCCGTCGAAGAACTTGCTCCCTGGCGGGGTGAACCAGCCGAAGCTGTTGGCGATGGGCTGACCATGGCGGTCGCCGTACACGCCGGTGAGCGAGGTGATGATGTCATCCGCCGTATGCGACTTCAACGGTGTGTGGTGATTGGCCATGAGTGTGCCATTTTCGGTGAGAAAATTCAGCAGGTTCGGCATTTGTTCAAGATCGGAAGGCACGTTCGGGTTGTCGCGCGTAAAGTGCACGTTGTCGAACTGGATGTAGATCACGTGCTTGATTCGCCCCCTTGGCGCATTCAGTGAGCAATCCGAAGCCTGCGCGGGAGTCGCGGCCAAAGCTGCGATCAGCAGCATAGTGCATCCTAGAAATCCGAGCGCCGACCAGGAGCCGACGTAACGGGGGACCCGGAGTAAAGGATCCGTGTTGACGAGCGTGGCGAAAGAGCGGTCTGGTTTCACGGCGAACCTCCTGAAAAATTTGCCAGCTCCACGCTGGCCATGCAGGGAGGTATAGATTGCGGCGCGCAGGGTCGGGTTACGGGCCGATTAATTCTTTGTAAAAAGAATGTCGCAGTGTGCGCTAGCGCTCAACACGGACACAATAAGTGAGCCTCGCTGATTGCCGGCGCCGCCAGCTAGGAGGGATCTAGCGCATCGCAAGCGCATGAACGCCAAAAAACGTCGCGAAGGGGACGCCCCGAACCTGGTCGTCCGGAAACGCCCCACTTCGCGGGAAACAGTTAGCGAAGGTTCCGGCTTCCGCCCATAAAAAACGCCTGCCCCACGTTGTGGGGCAGGCGTCTGGCGTTTCGTTCTACGGCCTTATGGGAACTGGGGCAGTACAAACAGCTCACCGGTATCGGCGCCGTTCGCCTGGCTCCAGGGCATCGTCACAATAAACGGGGCATCGCTGCGACACGCGCTGAAGTCGAGAGTCACAGTGGTGCTGGCCGATCCACCCGCAGGGATATCGCCGAGAGCCACCGGGAAGGTGGAAGGCGACTTGATGACGGGATTGCACGTCGGAATCCGGCGATCAAACAGGTTCGGGAGCTGTTGGAGCGTGAACGAGTTGATCTGTACCGTGTAGGCCGTGCCCGAGCTTGGATTGTCCGCGGTGATCGTCCACACGCGCGCATTCCTTGGCCCAGTCTTGCCCGTGATTTGGAAGTTCAAGCCGAACCCGGGCAATTCGCGTGGCCGGTTGATGATTCCCCAATACGCGGGTTTGGCTTGCAAACCCGTGTCGAAGGGCAGCGGTTCGTTCAGCCGGTTGATGGGGAAGCTGCTGAGCCAGGTGTTGTCATCGGCCATGCCCCAGAAGGTTACACCGCTCAAGTGGCGATGCTCCCGCCGGAACAAGCGGAAGTACTGCCAGTAATCATAGCCCTGCTGCGCAATGATCGAGGCAGGCACGGTGCCGCCGTTGGCTCCAAAGTTGGAGGTGTTGTCGCCGGCGTTGTAGACGCTGATGTCCATCTCGGTGACCTGTTGGTCGATGCCGAGCTTGGCCAACGTGTCGATCGCGTTTTCCATCGCAGGAGCACCCGGGTAGTTGACGTTAACGTGCATCTCATGCCCAATGCCGTCGATGGGGATGCCCCGGCTCTGTAGGTCTTGCACAACCTTGACGATGCAAGCCAGCTTGGCCGAATCCGAGGTACTGTAGTCGTTGATGAAGAGCTTCGTTCCCGGCGGCGCGTACTGCCGAGCCGCTTGCAGAGCGATATCGATATAGCTCTTGCCCAGAACGTTGTAGAACGGTCCGTGAGCCAGGCAATCCGGTTGCGACGGATCGAACGGTTCGTTGATCACATCCCAGATGTACACCTTGTTGCCAAAGTGTGTGATCTCGCCCTGAATGTGCTCCTGGATGTTGGCAGTCACTGTCGCCTGGTTGGCGGGTGAGTTGGTTCCGTCGCCGGTCGCGTAGGAAGGAGTCTGCGCGCCCGTGGCCCATACCAGGTTGTGGCCGCGGACCTTCTGGTTGTGGCACACGGCTTCGCCGACTTCAGCATCGGCATTGGTGAAGTTGTAGCTGCCTTTGCTGGTCTCCACCGAGCTCCACTTCATGTCGTTCCCCGACACGATGCTGTCGAAGTGCTTCTGCAGCAGATCGGCATGCGGCCCGGAGAGATCGCTGGTATCGATTTCCGCACCGACCGGGAAGAATTCCCGGAGCCGTTCGAAGATCGAAGGAATATCGGTCTGAATGGTTGGCGGCGGCAGGTAGGTGAGCTGGAAGTCGTCGATGTAGAACGACGTCAGATCGTTGCCCGATGCCGGGAAGGTTTGCAGATACAACGTCGCCTGACCGGTATCGTACGGGCTGGACATGGTGTAATTGGGCACAAGAATCTGGTGCCACTCCCCATCGGCGGCAACCTGCGTCCCGGGATATCCGTTCACGCCGGGGAAGCTGGTTGTGCCTTGGTAGGTGGTCTGCAGACTCATCTGAATGTTGTGCAGAGAACCGTCGGTCGGCTGCATCATGACCCATACGCTGATCGAGTACTGCGATCCGACGTACATCTTGTTGGCCACGCTGATGCTTGGGCCATCGTAGTTGGCGGTGCGCCCGGTGATCAGCAGGCTGTGGCTTCCAGAATGTGCCTCGGCGGTCGTATTGGTTGCCGTGGAACCTGCACGCCCACCCCAGCCGTCCAGACCGCCATCTTCGAACGTGGAGCTGATGCCGGTGTTGTCCTGCTGGTCGACGGGCAGCGGCGGCGGAGCTAATTGGCCGATCACCACGTCGCTGATGTAGAACGAATCGGTCGCGCTGCTCGACTGGAAGTACAGTGTCAAGCTTGTCGGCGGCCCAGGCAGATCGTTATAGCTGAACGTACCTTGAACCTTGGTCCAGGCCGTGCTGGACAGCGCACCTGAAGTTACCAGGTTGCTGTAGATGCCCGAGGAATTCGAGCAGTCGGTGCGTTTGGTCGAGATTGTCACCGTCGGATTACTGCTGTCCGGTGCCGCCAGCAAGACGTAAGCAGTGACGCTGTAGGTCGCGCCCGCGACCACGCCGTTCACGCCCAGCAAGTTGAGGCTGGGGCCTTCGAAAGTGGCAGTCCGGCCCGAGGTGAGCAGGCTGTTGGTGTTGCCGTTTGGATCGGGGAGCGGCGACAGGTTGTTGGTCAGAGTTACTGAACCGAACGGCGCCCAGCTGTCGACGCCACCATCGCTGAAGTTGTAAGTGGCAACCGGCGTTCCGCCCGGCGGGGGCGAGGTTTCGGTGACGACGACATTATCTAGATAGAAGCTCTGTGCCGTCGTCGGACCCACCAATTGGGAATAAAGAAGAAGACCCGTGGCGGTGTTGCTCACTTTATAGGTGCCGCCAATCTGAGCCCAACCGGAAGCAGTTACAGGCACCTGGTAGGTTCCGATGGTGTCGTAGCAAGTCCCTCCCGAGCAGGAGGGATCCGTGCGCTGAATCGTGAAATTCGCGTCGGTGGCGCTTTCGCCCGATGTGAGCTGAACGTAGCCGGTAATCGTGTAAGTGGCTCCGGGCAGCAGGATCGAGGTAACGTTGATGCTGGGACCGCCCTGGCCGCTGGAGCCGGTAGTGGTCAACAGACTGTGGGTCCCGCTCTCTGCGGCTGCGGTTGAATTTACAGGCGTGCTGGCGAAGTCAAATGAACCCCAGCCCTGGGCGGTTCCATCTTCAAAATCGTAGGTTGCGACTACTTGCGCTGCGGCGAGGGAAGGAAGCAACGAATATGCAAGGCCGAACATGCACACCGCAATTACGAGAAAGGCGAGACGAATCTTACTTTTGCGCTCTCCGAGAAAACCGGGCATTACACACCTCCACATCGTCGGTTGGTGAATTTCTCTACTGGATTTTTTGTAACCTGGGTTTTTTGCGAGTTGGTCTCGCAGAGATTTGCCGGGGTTGCCGCAAGCGTCATGGCTTGTTGCATAAGTGCGCTGAACTCTGGGTCGTTAAACCAAAATGCTGGGGAAACCGGCGGAACTCATTTTGGTTTCGCGAATAAGTTGGCGGCGGAAAAATCTAGGTTGCCGTCCCCGCAACTTTCTTGACCGGGGCGAATTATACACAAGGAAACGCGCTATGCAAGCGGGATTTGGAGGTTTTCTCGACCAGCGAACATATTTACAATTTGTTGACAACTTTCATTCCCGCACCCTCCCCAATTGCTCCATCTCATCGTCGGTCAGCGTCACGTTTGGCGACTTCATGTTTTCTTCCAGGTGCGCCACTGATGACGTCCCAGGAATCGGCAGCATCGCCGGCGATCGCTGCAGCAGCCAGGCAATCATGACCTGATTGGCAGTAGCGTTGTGTTTTTGTGCAACTTTTTTCAACATTGCTCCCGGCGCTTTACCCTGTGCCAGCGGCGCCCACGGTATAAACGCAATCTTGTGCTGTTCGCAGTATTCCAGCACGTTCTCCCACTCGCGGTCGGCAAAGCTGTAGCGGTTCTGAACCGAGGCGATGGGCACAATATCGACCGCCCGCTCCACGTGCTCCTTGGTCACATTGGAGAGCCCAATCAGCCGGATCTTGCCCTCGTCGCGCAACTGCTTCAGCGCTCCCACCGACTTGTCGAACGGCGTAAGCGGCGCCGGCACATGCAGCTGATACAACTCAATCCGCTCCAGCCGCAGCCGTTTTAAGCTGCCGTCCACGGCCTTCCGCAAATGCTCCGGGCTGGCATCGTGACTCCAATAGCCCGGCCCTGGCCGCGTCCATCCGCCCTTGGTCGTCACCACCAAGCCCTTGGGATACGGCGCCAGCGCCTCCGCGATGAGTTCTTCGCTCACATTCGGTCCATAGGAATCCGCCGTGTCGATGAAGTTCACTCCCAACTCAACCGCCCGCCGCAACACCGCCAAAGCTCCCGCGTGATTCTTCGGCGGACCCCAAATGCCGTCCCCGGTAATCCGCATGGCTCCAAATCCCAGCCGGTTTACGGTCAATTCGCCGCCCAGTGAAAAAGTTCCCGCCCCACTCGTGGACACCGTTTGCGTCGCCATCTGCCTTTCCGCCTCCCTGGAGTTCCTTTGTCGATTGATGATCGAAGAAGCTATTGTACGAGGAAGTAGACCAGCCTTGGTAGCCTTCGATCTCCGAACGTGTTTCGAAAAAACTTTTTCACAATGATTGGCTGGCGCAGCGGTTAGCCGCTGCGGCGTGTAGCTCATTCCTTAAGGAGGCTTAAGCCGCCGCCGGCGAGGCTAGTTCCCGGCCGCTCTCTCGACCGGGGGAGGCAACTTCTCACGGATGAGCGATTCGACTCGGTCCCACACCTTCGGATCGCACTCGATCTCGATATGCGTCTTCATGAACAGCCGGCTCAGCCAGGGATACGCATCGCAGCGAATAGGATTGTTGGCGTAGTCGAAGCGGAAGTTCCCCACAATCTCCGTATGCGCGGGATCGGCCGCCTTGATTTCCCGCTGGCCGTGGATGATCCCGTCGGGCTGATAGAAATTGACCGCTTGCGAAACGTTGGAAGGGATCAGCGCGTCGTCCTGCCCGCGCTTGCTGACGCTGTCCACCTGAATAGTGAGCAGCACGCCAATGCCTTGCTTCTCCAGTTGCCTAGCCAGCGTCACCGCTTGCGAGGCGCCCCAACTGTGTCCGTAAAGAATGATGCGGGCGTTTCTTTTTCTTGCGCTGACAATTCGCCATCATGGTCCGTGTCCAGCAGGCGCAGCACCAGCTCGCGCGCTTTGTCGCCCTCGCGATTCTGAAATGTGGCGACGGATACACCCGTGGGATAGTCCTTGCGCAGCCGCGCCGCCAATTGCACGGTGCTATGAATCAAATCATCGTGCTTCACGAACCCGCCCACGAAGCCGATGACCACGACCGGAGGCAGAGGAAGAGTCGCCGCGAGCGGCAAATGTGCCTGTCCATAGGCCATATCGAGGCAGAGCAAGAAGCCCAACCAACGAACGATAATGCCGGCGCGCCGCGTCACAGCGCCAGCATCATAACAGGAAACCCCAGCCCGTCACGCCCCAAATCGCCCGCTGGATGCCGCGCTTGGCAGATTCTAATTTCCCGGCGCCGCGAAAGGTAGGGACCGTCTAGACTCAGTGGAGCAGGTCAATCATTGAACTGCGCGCATGCCCCGCAGCCGATCCGCCAGACTCCACCAAACGCTCAGATTCCTGGTCCCGAGCTTGTTTCAGCCAAGCCCAATCCGTCTTAAACTCGACCATGGTTTCCCGCCCATGCTTCGGGCTCTTCAACTCGCGATCGTCCCGCGTCAGCATAAGCTCGTAAGCCAAACGCGCATCCGACTCCGGCGCGAAAATATTACTGGCGCTCAGTCCCACGCGTGAAACAGCACCGCCGGGCCCATGCACTTCCGCCCACAAGGCTCCGTTTGTGTCAGCGGAAATCTTGCTCTCCCCATCCACTCGCTTGAAGACATCCGCCCAATGCCGTCCCAGCGCCATGCCATCGTCCTCCGCCTGATCGACGATCGGCCCAAATTTCCCGCGATACTCTTTCCACTCTTGCGCCGTGCCGACCACTCTTTCCCGCTCGCGGCTTTGTTCCGCTTCCAACCGCTCGACTTGGGCGGCGTTATCCGCTGCCTTCGCCTGGCGAATCTCGTGCTGGGCTTCGCTCGTCTCCACGGTCGGATATTTCTCCGAAGTACTCTGCGGATTGAAACGCCCAGTAAGCAAGTACGAAGCCGTCACCACCGGCAACTCGTGATAAGCGAAAATCAGCATGGGCAGCAACAGTTTCTTCGAGCGATACAACTGCTCCGTGCCGGTGCGGCATTCTGTGCTGCGCTTGATCGTTCCCGGCACCTGCGCGATATGCCAAACCCGGAATTGCGACTCCGGATGCCGCAACCCATAACGCGTGAACGAACGCGCGATCGCCTTGGGGCTGGTCATGCCGAAATCGTTGATGTAGTCGCCATGCGTGGCATGCGGAAAATACGTGTTGATCACTCGCTCGGCGAAATTCGCGCAATTCCGCGTCATGCCGTTGAAGTGATTCCGGTTGGGCAGCGCGTTGAATTCCTCGATCAGCGCGCGGTCCTGCTCCTCGGTAGTCGCCACCACGAAGATATACATGCTGCGCGACAAACTGGCCCCGACCATCTCCCGCCACTCCGCGTTATTGCTAGTCTGGCAGGATTTCGTCGCGCAATACGCCGCCAGATATTTCTCGCGGTAACGTTCTTCTAGAATCTCCTTCACCTGCGCCGTGCCAAACAGCGGCCGGTCTTCCGGATTCTCCACCCCATAGAGATAAATGTTGAACGGCACCACATTCCATTCGAACCGTTGGTCTTCTCCCAGCGTGGTGTAGTTGCTGATCACCGACCCAGCTTCGCCGGGACGGCACAATCGCAGCTTCACCGGAGTTTCCGGGCAAATATTCGAGAGATATACCGCTGTGTGCCCCGAACCAGTGATGCGCGCAACGCTGGTATCCAACGACTCATTGAGAACCACGCCCACGTCCGCGTAAGCGCGCGAAGAGAACAAGCAAACTAGAAGAAATAGAACAGCGAGAGCAGTCGAACTCCGGCCGGCCGCCGACTCGGTGAGACACCAAGCGGCGCTGTCTCCGCGATTGCGCTCCAGATACAAATCGTCCTCCCGTCTTTGACTTAGACTTATTAAGATGCCCGCAAACGCCAATCCGTCACCAGGCTAAATCGCGGAGCCTTTAGTGGTCATTATTACTAGAGTGCTCTGCGGATTGGACTTATCGACGTGAAAGGCAGCCCATCTTGGCGCGTTCTGGGCGCAAAGATGGGAAGAATACTGTCCGGACAACCGTGCATCGGAAGACCGCCTGCGTCAGCGCTTAAACAGCCCAACCGGCACCGCTTCGCCCATTACCCGATACCCCGCCGGCGAGGGATGCAAATGATCCCCGCAATCGAACGCAGGAAGCATGCGGTCGGGGTGCGCCGGGTCGCGCATCGCCTCATCAAAATCCACCACGGCATCGAAATGCCCGGGCTGGCGAATCCATTGGTTCACCGCCAGCCGATCGGCCTCGTCGCCCGGTGACGGATGGTAATACTCTGAACCCGCATACGGAAGAATAGTCGCGCCAATCACTTCAATCCCGTGCGCGTGCGCCCGAACAATAATCTGCTGGTACGCGGCCAATATTCTTAGCACCAGCGCATCATGCTCGGCTTGCGACGCCGCCCCACGACGCGCCAGCGCGCCCAAGTCGTTCACGCCCTCCAAAACAATCAAGTAGCGAACGCCAGCCAGCGCCAACACGTCGTGGTCAAACCGCGCCAGCGCATTCGGCCCCAATCCATCCGTCAGCAGGTGGTTGCCGCCAATGCCTTCGTTGAGTACCCCGAACAAGCGTGTTCCCGGCAAAGCCTGCAGACGCTGCGCGAGCACATCCGTCCAGCGGTCGTTGCCATTAGTGGTCGCCGCATGTCCATCGGTAATCGAATCTCCCAAGATGACAATCGACGCCGCTTTCGCCGGCGCAATCACGTCCACGCCCGACAACAGATACCAGTGGTCCACAGTCTTCGCGCCGGGCAGTTCAGCCGCGGGAACCAGATCGCCGTGAACAAGATAGGAAGTGGCGCGAGACCCGGGATGCCCCGTCTGCTGCGCCGGCGGCTCATCAAGGTGCAGCGTAATCGCCAGATCGGAGAGCGCAGCCACGGGATAATCAATCGCATCCGAAATGTAATCCGCGCCCGCCGGAATGGTCACATCGCTCTTCCCCGCAAAGCTGAGCGCCTTGTCGGTGGCAGCGTCAATTTTGTCGGACGCCGCCGAAACCGGCCGCGCAATATGCGCCGAAGTGATGTGCAGCGGCGCCGTCCCAAAAGCGTTCGACAAATGCACCCGCAGCGTCGGCCCGCCGAACGACAAGTGCACAATCTGCCGCAGCGTGGAATCGCGCAGATCGTCGCTGGCGAGAGCATTCTGCGGCTCTGGGATCTGTTGCGAAGTGGCCCACGACCCCACCCAATTCGGCCAACCCGGCTTACGCCGCGAGGACGCCAGCGTGGTAAGGCAGAGCAGGAAGATAACAGCGACGCTTACGCCTTCCCTGATGGATCTCATAAGTTTTGGACAACAATCGAGTGCATGCTCATTTTTGCGCGTTCGGTGCGGAAAGGTGGGAAGATGGACGCCCGAACTACCGTGCCCACACGCGAAAGGCGATCACCGCTGGAATGACGACCAAAATCAGAATCCCCGCCAGGATCAGCAAGTGCGTCGGATTGGCAAACAAGCTGATGAACACGTGAGTCCGGCGAAAGTATCTCACTCCCCCGTCAAAAACCCAAACTGCGCCGCCGTCAGCGGCACCACGCTCAACCTTCCTTGCCGCACCAATGGAGAATCCGCAAACAGCCTTTGGGCCTTTACCTCCGCCAAAGTTACAGGCCGAGCCAAAGCTTTCCCGACTTTGATCTTCACCTGCGGATTCCTCGCATCTGCAACCTCAACGGAAACAACCGAAGCCGTCCCCACCGCGCTCTTCTCGTCCCCGGTGTGATAAATCACGAGCCGGTCTCCGGCTTTCATCCCGCGCAGATTCCTCAACGCCACCGGATTCGTCACCCCATCCCAGAACGTCGTCTTATCCGCTTGCAAATTCGCAAACGAATACACAGTCGGTTCAGTTTTCAGAAGATAGTCCATGGCCCTCCTACTTCCCCTTCGCGTTCGGATCCGCCTGCGCCCCGCTCCCGTCCTTCGGCGCATCGTCCTTCTTCGTGTTCTGCTGATCGCTGTAAATCGAGTACTGCTCCTGCGGCCGCTTCAGCTTGACCGTGATCTCGACTGTCGGCTTGTCGATGTCATAATCTTGCCCGAAAGTCTCGAATCCCGGCGCCAGCACCTGCACCCGCACTTTGCCATACGGGACGCCGTCGTAGCTGCACTGGCCATCCGCATTTGCCTTCAACTCCACCCCGCCTTTGGCCTGCTTTCCCTTCTTGTTCACCGGATGCAGCACCACGCTAGCATTGCGCACCGGCTTCCCGTTGCTATCCCGCAACACCAAAAAGCTCATGGTGGCTTCGCTGTTGTCATCCTGCGCCAGCGCCCCGCCGCCGAGAAGTGTCGTCAAAGTTGCCAGCGCCAGGGTTGCCAGAACCGCGATCGACGTGAACGACTTCTTCATAACCCCACCTCTATTCCGATTTTGATGCCAAGCCCGCGACTCCGCCGTCTGTCCCCAACCGGCCATTCATCCTATCGCTAGCAGCGATTCACGAAACCGCAATCGACAAATATCCCAAATCTCGGATATATTGCAACTTATTGATTAATATATAACTTAAAAACATGTCCAAACCCTCGCTTGACAGCCCCCCACTCCCCCTCCTACAATTAGCACTCGCCCACAATGAGTGCTAACAGGTTGCGGGCGAATCGAGTTTTCTGCAATCCATCCAACTCAACCGAAACACTAAACGAAAGGAGTCTACAAGCATGGCTACGAAGTTTACTCCCCTGCATGACCGTATTCTAGTACGTCGCGTAGAAGAAGAAGGCACCACCCGCGGCGGAATCATTATCCCCGACAGCGCCAAGGACAAACCGCAGGAGGGCGAAGTCATCTCCGTCGGCAGAGGCAAGAGCAACGACGAAGGCAAGGTGTTCCCGCTGGTCGTAAAAGACGGCGACCGCATCCTGTTCGGCAAATATTCCGGCACCGAAATCAAGCTGGACGGCGAAGATTTCATCATCATGCGCGAGGAAGAAGTTCTCGGCGTGATCACCGGCGCGGGGAAAGCCAAAGAAACCGCCGGCTCGCGCCGCTAGCGCAGCGACCGTAGAGACGTAGCTTGCTACGTCACTGGCGCCGCGTAGGGAGACGTAGCAAGCTACGTCTCTACGAGAAATCAACATTCGCAGGCAAGCCCTGCACAACAAATCTGAGAGGAGAAAAGACAGTATGGCAAAGCAAATCGTACACGGAGAAGAGTCGCGGCAGGCGATCCTCCGCGGCGTTAACCTTCTGGCCGACGCCGTGAAGGTCACACTCGGCCCCAAGGGCCGCAACGTAGTCATCGAAAAGAAATTCGGCTCCCCCACCATCACCAAAGACGGCGTCACCGTCGCCAAGGAAATCGAACTCAAGGACGCGCAGGAAAACATGGGCGCCCAGATGGTTCGCGAAGTGGCTTCGAAGACTTCCGACGTAGCCGGCGACGGCACCACCACCGCCACCGTTCTCGCGCAAGCCATCTTCCGCGAAGGCGTAAAGACCGTCGCCGCCGGAGCCAATCCCATGGCCCTGAAGCGCGGCATCGAAAAGGCCGTCAACCTGGTCTGCGGCGAAATCGACAAGAAGACCGGCGAGCGCGCCAAAGGCGAACTCGACAAATTCTCCAAGCCGGTCACCGGCGAAATGATCGCGCAAGTCGGCACCATCTCCGCCAACAATGACGAAACTATTGGGCACATTATTGCCGAGGCCATGAAGAAGGTCGGCAAGGATGGCGTCATCACCGTGGAAGAGTCGAAGACTCTGGAGACGCAACTGGAAGTGGTCGAGGGCATGCAGTTCGATCGCGGCTATCTCTCGCCTTACTTCGTCACCGATCCTGAGCGCATGGAAGTTTCGCTCGAGAACGCCTACATCCTGATCAACGAAAAGAAAATCAGCTCGATGAAGGATCTGCTGCCGTTGCTGGAGCAGATTGCCAAGGGCGGCAAACCGCTGCTCATCATCGCGGAAGACGTGGAAGGCGAAGCGCTCGCTACCCTCGTGGTCAACAAGCTGCGTGGCACGCTGCAAGTCGCGGCCGTTAAGGCCCCCGGCTTCGGCGACCGCCGCAAAGCCATGCTGCAGGACATTGCCATTCTCACCGGCGGCAAGGCCATTACCGAAGACCTGGGCATTAAGCTCGAGAACGTCCAGATCAGCGACCTCGGCCAAGCCAAGAAGATCACCATCGACAAAGACAACACGACCGTGGTCGAAGGCAAAGGCAAGCACTCCGAAATCGAAGGCCGAGTGAAGGAAATTCGTAGCCAGGTGGAAAAAACCACCAGCGACTACGACCGCGAGAAGTTGCAGGAGCGGTTGGCGAAGCTGGTTGGCGGCGTGGCCGTGATCAAGGTCGGCGCGGCCACCGAGACCGAGATGAAAGAAAAGAAAGCTCGCGTCGAAGATGCCATGCACGCGACCCGCGCGGCTGTGGAAGAAGGCATTGTCCCCGGTGGAGGCGTGGCGCTGGCGCGCTGCGTGGCCGCACTCGACAAGCTGAAGGTGGAAGGCGATGAACAGATCGGCGTCAACATTGTGCGCCGTGCCGTTCAGGAGCCGTTGCGCCAGATCGCCGAGAATGCCGGCGAAGAAGGCGCGATTGTCCTTGGCAAGATCAACGACTCCAAGGACAACAACTTCGGCTACAACGCCCTCACCGGCGAGTACGAAGACCTGGTCAAGGCGGGCGTGCTCGATCCGACCAAGGTGGTGCGCACCGCGCTCACCAACGCCGGCTCGATCGCGGCCCTGATGCTCACCACCGAAGCGCTGGTATCCGAAATCCCCGAGGAGAAGAAGGGCGCTCCCATGGGCGGCGGACACGGCGGCGGCATGGAAGGCATGTACTAAGGCAGCTTCTAGCTCTTAGCTCCTAGCTTTTAGCTTGAATCGTGTAGGGACGGGGCTCTGCCCCGTCCGATTTTGAAAGCCTCGCTCGCAAGAGCGGGGCTTTTCTAGTCTAAGCCGCATCCTTAAGGAGTGGATAAGCAGCAGTGCCGAAGGCACGGAATGTGAAAGCCCGGCACGGCAGTGCCGGGTAGAGGATTCAGAAAACCCGAGTCCCGTTTAGGGACGGTACAATGTGACATCCGGCACAGACAACAACCTTGTCATCGTGGATATTTTCGTCCCATGGCGCATAAGTACCCCAACATTCTGGTCCATTGCGTCTTCAGCACCAAAGAACGCAGGAATCTCATCCCCGACGAACTAATCCCACGGCTTTGCAAATACTTCGCCGGGATCGGACGCAACCATGGAATCCCGGTCCTCGCCGCCGGAGGAATTTCCAACCACGCTCATTTGCTGATTGCTCTGCCCGCCGACGTGCCCGTAGCGAAAGCCATTCAGGTTCTTAAAGCCAACTCTTCCCGATGGCTGAGCGAACACGGAATTAAATTTGCATGGCAAGAAGGATACGGCGCCTTCAGCGTAAGCAGTTCGAATTGCGATGCCGCGAGGCAGTACATCGAACATCAGGCGGAACATCACCAAAAACGTTCGTACGAAGGAGAATTTGAAACCATGTTGCGGAAATCCGGGATGGCGTTTGATCCAAAGGAGGCGTTCGGGTGAGGTGCCGTCCCTGCGGGACTCGCGTCTACTTCAATCATTCCCGGCACTACCGTGCCGGGCTTTCACATTCCGTGCCTTCGGCACTGTGGCGTTGCGTAAGCTGGCCCCCCGGCATTGATCTCGCTCACTCGACCATCTCCGTCTGTCCAGAGTTCCACTCCCCTCGTTAAACCGGACGCGAGACCCAGGGGCCGTGACCCGCCGGAAAAATCCGCCTCCTGAGGAACTATCGTCGCGCAAGCGAAACTCCACCTGGACATTAATTCGCACGGCCACAGGTTTGCCGTGCATGGTCGCGGGTTCGAACGTCCATTTCTCTACCGCCTTGACGGCTTCCCCATCCAAGCCGTACCCCAGGTATTGCACGACGCGAATATCGCGGGGAAGGCCGTCAGAGCCCACAACCAGCGAAAGGACAACCGTTCCCTGAATTCTTTTCTCGCGCGCTTCTTTGGAGTATTCCGGAACAGGATGTTCGATCATGCGGGGCGGGCCGTCCGCGCACGGCTCTTGATTCTTCGGGCCGCACACTGTCAGAACGGGCTCAGAGTTCTGCTGGTCGGGAGGCGCGGTCTCCTTTCCCGAGTCTTGCGACACGGTTGCCGCGGGCGGCGTGGACGAGGAAGCGTTGTCCTGGGAGAGCCCCCGAATCGTCAGCATAAAGCTGGCGAAAAAGACCATCGCAATGGCGAATCGACGCATATGGGCGAACAAGCTACCACATTTCTGGAGGCACGGAATGAATTTTCCGAGATTGGTTCGGCTTCCCTGTCACTGTTGACGACATTCCTCCCTTCTCGCGCCAAGAACGCGCGAGGAATGGGGTACCCCATTTTCGTGGCGACGACGGAAGTCAAATGCGGCGGACAGGAGTGTCCGCCCTACACTTGTCCACGCCTCACTGCGGCGCAGCGGCGGACGGCGCGGCGACCGTGAACGGGAAAAGATTCAGGTTCTGGGTGCCGAGCATGAGCGCGTATTCGCCGGTTGGCAACGGCTGCTGCGGACGAACCAGCCACACAATACTCTCAGGCTGCGAGACATCCACCGGGATCAGGTCGCTCTTATTGGCATCGGCCATCTTGCTGCCACCGACCACCGGATACACAATCATGCGGCCACCGTCGAGTTCGCGCGACGCCTTCTTGGGATGCAACCTCACCACCACCGGATCTCCGGGAAGCGAAATCATGTGGCAAATGCAGATGACTGGCTGGCCGGGCGCAACCTGGGTTTGCGCATGCACTCCGTCGTACTCGGAGACCACGGTTGCCGGCACTGCGCCATACGACAACGAGGCCGCTATGCCGTGCTTGGCGCGGGTTTTGGAAGGCACGGCGCCGGAGATCGGCGCCCAATCCGCGGTCTGACTCTGAATCAGCACGCCCACCTGCCGCTGGGGATAGTCCGCTACCAAATTCGCCTGCGGTGCGCCACCCATATTGGGCGACGCCTGGGCGCCAGCGAAAAGCGCCACGGCGAGCATGATCACGATAGAAACTCCCTGCCGAGACGCGAGATTCTTCATAGTGCACTTCTTCCACTGGGCGAAGTTGAGGATATTCTCTTTTTTCGGCCAGCGACATGCAGGCTACAAGCGAGGCGTCTGGCCGTCAGTGAGCGTTGTCACACTCTTAATAGTATTACGCGCAAAGGGGGCGGCATCTTCCGCGCAGTCGGTTCCTCCCACCTTTTCGCGAAAAACGCGCGAAAGATGGGGCATCCGCGAAATCGAAGGAGTTTCCGTCCCAAACTTGCTGGGCGGGACGGAAACGGAGTCCAGGCAACCGGCCGCGCGGCCGGTCACGCGGTTCGGGCCTGCGTAGGACTAGCCTTCGGCTCAGGTTCGGCTTCCGTGGGCAGCTGGCGAGGAGAGCGGTTCTCCAGGTAGGTCTGCAACAATGCTACGGTTTCCTCGGTACGTTTCTGCAGCAGGTCGCTGGCCTTTTCGATGTTTTCCACACTTGGTGCGTTCGTTCCTGGGAGGGGCACCATGGCGCAGCCTTCGAGGAAGCACATCTGATCGTAATAGTTCATGAAGGCCACTTCCGCCTGGATCAGGTTGGACAATGCGTCCTGCGTCTTATCGATGGGTTTGAGCAGGAAAAAACCAATGAAGCTCGCCGTGCCGAGGCCGGCGAACGCGCCGGTGAAGGTCAGGTCTCGCGAAACCGCGCCGTACACCGCGGAGAACAAGAAGAGCCCCATTCCCAGGCTGAACATTAGTCCGTTCATCACCGTGATCAGCTGGTAGGTGAGCCTGGCATTGTTGAGCGTGCCCTTTAGGAGGTTCACGGTAAACTCACCCAAATCGATCATGCGTTTTATCTGTGCAGCGCGCAGATGCGGATCGCCCCCAAAGGGCTGGGACGGCTGAGCGAATTGTGCCGTTGCGTCCACGGCCATGGACGGCGCAGGGGGTGTCTTGAAGGCGGCCTTAGCCTTGCCCATTTCCTCTTCGTCGAGCGAATAGCCATTCTGTTGCACGGCTTGCTCGAAGTTGCGCAGGAGCTGGTCCGCGAACTTGGAGTCGACGCTAAAGCGGGCGGTCACCGCCTGCAAATCTTTCTCACTCATACAGCACTCCTTGATCCAGATTCGCCCGTGCCGGCCCAAGACCGGTCAAACGATATCCACGGATTCCAACATTTCCTGCACGATGGCCAAAAACTCGTCGAATTTTTCCGCGCGCGCGGTGTAGCGGAAGAAGTATGCCTTGACGTCCTTGATCGCGCACACTGCCAAATACCTGCCAGCAAGCGGAAGCATGGGATCGAGCGGGCCCGTGTAGGTCACCTGGCGCGCGGGCAGGCTCGCGAGGGTCGCGGCCGCGGGCGCGCCGATCTGGTACGCACCCTGTATCTGCCGCAAAGCGAATGCCACGTATTCGTCCAGCTTGATGGGAGCCATCAAGGGCTGAATGGCAAACACCACATTCTCGCGAAACTGGCTGGCGGGACTCTCGGGCGGCGAAAGCAGCGCCAACATGAAGCCAATCGGACTAGCTTGTTCATTCGTCTGCCAGGCGGCGGGATACTTCATGACCAAACCGAGATCGACGTTTCGATAGACTAAAAAGGACTCGGGCCTCGTCGGTCTTGCGGCACGATCAGACAATAAGGCGACCTCGCAGGGTATTTTGGGTGGGAGTCTACCATAAATCGTCGCCCGGGCACGTGAGGGCGACCCGTGGGTGCTGTCCTAAACTTGCGGCGAAGAAGAGAGCAGGGGCTGGCCGTGTGCCCAACGTCTCGCCGATGTTGCGAGCAGTGGGAGTTCTCTCTTCGCGGATTCAGATTTATCACTGCATTTGCGCCCCTCGTGTCGACCACGATCTGCGGTCTCGAAACCGCGCGCGCAGCTCAGAAATTCTGGTGTTCCATGTGGAACATTCGGCGGGAGCGAGAGGAGTCTATTTGGCGCGCGGGAGTTCGGGGACGTACTCCTCAACGCTGCCTTTCTCCAGCAGGTAGGTTCCGGGGCCTTGCTGGCCGCGGATGGTGCGGCAAAACTCGGCGACGAAGAAGCCCGCCCTCAGGGCCTCGGTGAAAGCCCAGCGCGTGGCCTGGCGCCACTGCTGGGCCAGCGGTGGATCTTTTTGTTCCACGATGGCGATGTCGCTGGGAATTTCGATGGCGATTCTTTGGCGGGAGAGCGCGGCGTGCAGATCGGCGCGCGCAGGTTTGCCATCGCCGTTGAAACGAATGAGCGGAACGAGCGTCGAGAGCGCGTCGAGCGTCTCGGCGCGGTTGTCTTTTCCTTGCAGCCGGCTTTGCACGCGGCGGGCGGACAGGGGCCACTGGATCCAGAGGCGGTCGGTGCCGTTGCGGTGCAGGACGCTCGACGTTGCCGGGCCGTAGAAGTCCGGTTTGTAGAGATTTGAAACTACTCCCAGCTTGGTGAAGTTGAAGTGGGCGTTCTTGCTTTGCAGCGGGTCGAAGGTCCAGGTGATTTGCTGGATGCCTAAGGCGAGGGCGCGTTCGCGCTGGGCGCGTTTAAGAGTGAATCCAAGATCGTGGTCGCGATAAGTTGGACGCACTGCGAGCATGTGCGAGTGAAGAGCCATGCGCCCGTTCTCGAGCGCGGGGAGCGCGAAGGCGAAAGCAACCAGATGCGCGCCGTCGAAGGCGCCCAGCCAGAGGCTCCCGGAGGATTTGCTGGCGATGATGAGAGTGAGCGGGAGGGTGTCGAGGTCGCTCGCGCCCCACACTTCCTTTTCCACGGCTTCGACTTGCTGGAGGTCGGCCAGGCCGTCGAGGTCGCGGATGGTGATGGCGGGTTTGGCGTTGGCGGCGGGCATGGTTAGTGGCGTCAATATACGCGCTGGGCGCGGGGAGTGCCAGCGGACATCTTCTAGGGTCGGAACAAGGACAAACACCCTGAAGCGTCGAGGACGCGGAGAAGATCGGCGGTGAATCTTTAGTACAATTTGCCACATGACCAACCGACGATTTCTTTTCTTGCTGGCGCTGATTCTCGCTGCGGCATCTGCCGCATTCTCACAGGACATTCAGAAGCTCGATCCGGCGCTGGATCAGATTGTCCCCGCCGGCGCTAAGTTGGAGCGCGTGGCGACTGGCTTCGACAAGTGGCTGGAGGGGCCGGTTTGGACGCGTGAAGGGACACTCTTGTTCGCGGAGATTCCGGCGAACAACATCGATCAGTGGATTCCGGGGAAGGGTGCGTCGGTGTTCATGCACCCGAGCGGATACCAGGGGACGGAGCCTTACGCGGGGCCAGAACCGGGGTCGAATGGCATGACGCTCGATGCAGACGGGCGAGTGACCGTCGCGGGACATGCGCGGCGCAACGTGTTTCGGCTGGAGTCGGTGAGCCCGACGGCGCAGATTACTGTGCTGGCGGATTCATATCAAGGCAAGAAGTTGAGCAGTCCGAACGATTGCGTGTATAAGTCGGATGGGTCGCTGTACTTTACCGATCCTCCTTATGGGTTGCCGACGCAGGGGGATCATGATCCGCTGAAAGAGCTGCCGTTCAATGGCGTCTATCGCATACCAAACGCGCGGCAGCAGAAGGCGGGCGCGCCGCCCGATCGGGATAAGCTGCAGCTAATCATCAAAGACCTCACGCGGCCGAATGGGCTGGCGTTTTCTCCGGATGAGAAATATTTGTATGTGGCCGTGACCGATACCAAAGTATGGATGCGGTATCGGGTGCTGCCCGATGGCTCGGTGACGGATGGCATGGTGTTTACGGATGCGAACGGCGTGCCGGGGCGGGGGAATCCCGACGGCATTCGCGTGGACAAGCTGGGAAATCTGTATGGGTCGGGGCCTGGGGGAGTCTGGATTATTTCGCCGGCGGGAAAACATATTGGGACGATTAACGTGCCGGAGAATGTCGCCAACATCGGTTGGGGCGATGCGGACGGGAAGACGTTGTACATCACGGCCAGCACAAGCGTGTATCGGATTAAGTTGAATATCGCGGGGATGAGGAATTAGGGCCGGCGAAAACATCAGGGGCTAAAGCCCGTTTGCTAACCGGGTTCTTGGCGGCACGGCTGAAAGCCGTGCCCTTCCCTAGACGTCACTCAAAACCAAATTCATGAGACGGGCTTTACTGGCGCACGTACATGGCCAGGCGCGGGAATAGGAAGTGGCCTGCCGCGTCGTCGATTACGTTGACCTGGCAGGTGTAGAAGCCGGGCTTGAGTTGATTGAGCGGAACGTCGAGCTGGAAGACGGCGGCGTGGCGGTTTTCGGCGTTGAGTTCTTTGGTTTCGAGCAACGGAGTTTCGTAGGTCTTCACCTTGCCTTGGAAGAATTCCACGTTGGAGAGAATGCGGATGCTGTCGGCGGGGAGCTTTGGCTGGCCGGCTGCGGCGGTCTCCTTGGCTGGGTCGTAGACCTCGTAATAGAGGTAGAGATGCTGGGCGTTGGTGAAAACGTGAGTGACGCTGGGGATGATTTCGGAACCGTCGCGCAGTAGTGGATTATCGATTTTTCCCTTCTTGCTGGACGGCTGGATTTGGCTGGCGAGCACTACCGAACTCATTTTCATGGGCGCGGTTTTGAAGTCGGGGATGGTGACATCGGTTTCAAACGACCCCATGCGTCCGGTCTGGTTTTCGCGGACCACAAACTTCAAATGATATTTGCCGGAGGGCAGGACAAATCCGCTGTCGTACTGGACATTTTTTCGCTTTACGTCCGCCGTGGTGTTGACGGCCAGTTTGACCGTGTCGCGCATGTCGCCGACCGCGCGCTTTTGGTTGTCGAGCGCCTCGCCGATGACGTCGAGCGTGGCTTTGTCGCGGGTGGCATCGCTGACGAAGGGGATTTCCTTGCCGGGGACGACCAGCGAAATGGGAATGAAGAAGCGGTCGTTGCCGATGCGGAAATAGCCGGCAGCTAAGTAGACCGGCAGGTCGGTGTTGGGCAGATCGGAAGCCATTTCTTCGTCGAGCTGGCGTTCACGGTCTTCCGGGGTGGCGTGCTTGTAGTCGGCGGGAGCGTAGTAGCCGCGGCGGTATTCGATTTTGTAGCCGGGATTCTTCATGGCGACGGTGATGCGGCGGTACCGGCCGTCGCGCGCGAGATTGGTGCTGTGGTAGCCGAGGATGTAGTACTGCGAAGTGTCGTCCTGCACGCCTTTGAAGACCTTGCCGAAATCGTTGGAGTCGAGGAAAGCCTTGCCGCCGGTGTCGCCGGCGAGGGTGACCAGAGTTTCCTGGCTGGCGAAGTTGGCGTTCATGGCATTCATGGTGGTGGCGCCGGAATAGACGGATTGGCCGCGCAGGCTGGCGTTTTGCGCCTCTCCACCGGGCACGATGGCCTGCAGGCCGGTGATGTCGAGGGTGTAGATGGCGAGGTTGGCGCGAACCGCGGCGTTGGTGGCGGCGCGCAGTTCGGATTGATTTTCGATGCCGGTGCGGGTCATGCCATTGGAAATGTAGATGAGAGATTTTTTCTGCTCGACGTGTGCCAGCGAAGCGGCGATGGAACGAATGGCTTCCAGGCGGCGGTCGGTGTTGAAGATGTTGAACTCGGTATCGTCGGCCGTAAAGGAGCCTCCGGTGTCGGGAGTGTCTTCAGTGCTGCCGGTGGAACCGTTTTCAAAGCCCTGGCCCTGGCCCGAGCCAAAAGACTGCAGAACTTTCTTGATGACGGTGTGGTCGTCGGTGAAATCCTGATTAACTTGGAGCGAATCTCCCAGGGAGACAACGGCGACCAGGTCGGCGGGCGCCATTTGTTTGTCCACATAGTCGACGCCGGCGGAGACGGCATGGTCGATCTGGTCGGGCTCCATGGAAGAGAGATCGAAAAAGATGACGATCATGCGGCGGTCTTTGAAGGCGCCGAGGGCGGCGGCGACTTCGTCGTTCGGCTTGGCGGCGGGCGTGGCCGGCTTGCCTAGCGAAGGAGCGAGCAGCTTGGTTTGCGCAACCTCGGTCGCGGGCACGATATCGGTGTTTTCGAGGTCGAAGGAGACGACGGTCTGGGGCTTGCCGTCTTCCTTCACGCTGAAATCTTCGGGCTTGAGATTGCGAACGAAGTTGCCGTTCTTGTCGCGGACGGTGACATTGACCAGGACCAGTTCGGTTTGGGCGTGGAAGACGTAGTCGGGGCCAACGGTCTGGGCGGGCGAGAGCGACGCGAGCGGCACTAGAACCGTCAAAAACAACGCCATCAGTCGAGTTGGGAGGGATGTCATGTTTTCAATATTCCGCAATTGTCCGCGCCGGCAAACAGCAGATTCCTCGTCGCTGCGCTCCTCGGAATGACAACTCTTAATCTCATCTCCATCGCAGCGCGGAAGCGCTACGCCACCCAAAATCAACCTCAGAATCTGAACCGCGCCGTCATGGTGATGGTGCGCATGGCGCCGGCGCCGACTACTTCGCCGAATGTCGGCGAGTTCACGGTTGTATCGATGCTCGTGAAATTCGGGTGATTGAAAGTGTTTGAAGCCGAGGCGCGAATCTCCAGGCTGCGGCTCTCTTTCATCGGAATCACCTTGTTGAATGACATGTCGAATACCACTTGGCCGGGGCCTTCGATGCTGTTGCGGCGGGCGTTGCCGTACTGGCCGGCAGGCGGAGCGGTGAAGGCCGCGGTGTTGAACCAATCTAAGATCGATGGATTAGGGACGGTGACGGGCACGTTGGAGACCACATCGGCGCGCAGAACGCCGTTGATGCCGCGATTGACGTCGCTGAAGTTGCCCAGCACGGTCGGAGTCACGAAGGTGCCGTCGGCGATGGTCCAGTCGCCGCTCCAGGTCCAATCGCCGAAGATGGCGCGCCATGGGCTGTTGCCAGCGAGCCAGCGCCGGTCGTGGCCGAAGGGCAACTCCCAGAGATAGTCGGCGGTGAATTTCTGCGGCTGGTCAAGGCTGGAGAGTCCACGCTCGGCGGCCAGATTAAAGGGATCCTGGGCGAGCGAGAATCCGCCGCCGCCGATCGAAGAAACGTCGTCGATCACCTTCGACCAAGTGTAGGTTCCTCCGATGGAAACGCCGCGCTGCAAGCGCTTGCGCAAGCGAACCGACCCGGAGTTGGCGCTGGAATAGCCCTGATCGGTTTGCCAGAGGAAAGCCTGCGCGGTGGGGATGCGGATGCCGGTGATGGGGCTGTTGGGCGCAATTTCGTTGTCGAGATGCGTGCCTTTGGAGCCGGTGTAGTCGAGGTTCAGGAGCAGCGTGGGGCGGATCTGCTGCTGGATGTCGAGGAAGCGCAGTTGCACGTAACCGAGGCGGTAATTGGGATCGACGGCGTAGCTGTTGGTAAGGAGGCCGCTGGGCGGCGTGGGGAATCCGTTCGCAAGTGTCAGCTCACCTGGAGCGGTTTGCACGTTGGTTTCGGTATTGGCGAAGGGCGGCTGGAAGGCGAGCTTGGTGGCGATGGTTTGGAAGGCGCCGGTGTTGTAGTTGATGCCGTAGCCGGTGCGCACCACCATATTGGCAAGCGGCTTCCAGGCGATGCCGATGCGCGGGGCAAAATTGTTGCGGTCGGGATGGACCAACGTCGACGGATAGCCATCCTGGCCGGACAGAACCTGCGTCAGCGTGGGATTGCTGAGCGACGGGTTGAGCACCGCAGGCGAAAGAATCAAATTGGAGATGCGTTTGTTGAGTTCGGAAAACGGCGAAACATATTCCCAGCGCACGCCGAGATTGAGGGTGAGGTTGCCGCGCAGTTTCCATTCATCCTGCGCGTAGGCATCCCAGGAGTTTCCGCGGAAGTGATAGGTGTTGGTGCTCTGCAGATTCAACGCAGTAGCCAGCGAAGTCTGCTGCGGCAGGCCGAGCAGGAAATCGGCAAAATCGTAGCCGGTGTTGGGAACGGGTTGTCCGTTGACGAACTGCGCGGTGTTCTCGCCGGTGAACACGAACGTGCCGCGGGGATCGGTATCGGCTTCGCTGTTGAGTTCAATGCGGCGGAAATCGCCGCCAAAGCGCCAGCTATGCTTGCCGTGATTCCACACCACGGCGTCGCCGAAGGTGACGGTCTGGTTGCGGGTGAAAGAAGGGTTGATGTCGTTGAGGCTGCCGTAATGGGTGAACGAAAGATTGGGCAGGCCCCAGTCGAAGGGATTTTGCGAAACCCCCGTGATCCCTAGGGTTCCGGTAATGTCCTGCGAGAACGCGAAAAGATTCTGGGTGCGGCTGCGGCTGGTGTTGAAGTCCACGCGGGCGGTGTTGGTGAGCTTGCCAATGCTGCGGGTGTAGGAAATTGGGACATCCCAGGCGCGCAGATTGAGGGTACCGCCGACGCTGGGAAACGGGTTGCTCTGATTGGAGGCAGTCGCGTGATAGTGCACGCCAATGGTCAAGTTGTTGCGGGGTGCACGTGCCCCGCCGCGGCCGCCGAAACCGCCGCCTCCGCCTCGCTGTCGGGGAGCAGGCGCCGCGCCGAAAGTGTGATTGATGCGCAGGTTCAGATCGTCGCTGTCGCTGTTCACCGACGTCACGAAATGAAAATTCTTCTGGGCACCGGGTAAATTCGGCATCGGAATGAATGGCAAAAGACCTTGCGCGATAGGGCTGATGGTAAGCCCGGAATTCGCCAGGTTGGCGCCGGGAATGAGCTGCGCGGTGAAAGGATTGTAGAGCTGGACCGGAACTTGCGTGGGCGGGCCGCTTCCGCCTTGCGAGGTGATGGTTGTTTGCGAGAAATCTCCCATGCGCTCGAGAAGCGTGGGAACGGTGGAGTACTGGTCATAAGGATTCTCGCTGCGATTGCCGGTGTAGTTGATGAAGTAGAAAGTCTTGGTGCCGCCGTTGTAGATGTGAGGAATGTTTAACGGGCCACCGATGGAGCCTCCGAAGCGGTTTTGCATGCCGCTGGGCTTGGTGGAAGGCTGGTCGGTAAGCGCAAAGGGCCCGGCGTTCAGGGCGGAATCACCGACCGTATAAAAAAGCGATCCGTGAGGGCGATTGATGTCGAAACGTCCGCCGCGTCCGCCGCCGAAAAAGATGGGCCCGCCGCCGCCGAACCCACCGCCGCCACGGCCGCCTCCAAAACCGCCTCCGCCGAGACCGCCCGGGCCTCCGCCCTGCTGTTGAAATTCCTGGACGCGCTCGCGGAAATCGTCGCCGCTGAGTGAGCCCATGGGATTTTGCGTGGTGCCAGAAACCGCGACGGATTCGGTGGCGGAGTCAGGCGCCATTCCTGGCATGCCCGCGGGCGCCGATTGATCGGCGCCGTTCTCGGCTTGGTCCGCGCCTTCGCTTTGCATGACGGAGAGGCTTTGAAAGCGGCTGGCGTTGGCGCCGGTATTGCCACGGGCTCCGCTGGGAGCGCCGGGGATTTGCGCCAGCGAATCCGGCGGAGGGGCTTGCCGGGCGCGGGAGAGCAACACCATCTCCAGATCGGCCTGGACGTTGGCCACGCTGGTTACCGAGTCGACGGGCGGTGTGACCACCACCTCCTGAGTGAAGGGAGCGAATCCCGCCATTTGCACGCGAATTACGTAGCGGCCTTTGACGGGGACTTGCAGATCGTAGGTCCCGTCGACGGCCGTCCACGTGATCGCCTTCTGGCCAGTCAGCGTGTTGGTCGCGGTTACCGTGGCGCCGGGCAGCGGCATATTGCCGGATTTGACCAGGCCGTGGATGAATCCGGCGGGCGGCGCGGGGGTGGGAGTTTGGGCCAGCAGAGCGCCCGCGGCGATCAGCCAGAAAATCCCAGGCAGATTCCTGCAAACCAGGCGCGAGATGGGAAGTGGGAAGCGCAATCTCATGGGAAGAAAACTTGGGTTCAGTAGCCTCGCGTCCAGGGCTTAACCTCGTACGCTCTCTCGACCCGCAATTTGCGCTGTGGGCCGTATTCCCGCGCCGCTCCGCCGGCGGCGCGATTGTTGCCCCCGCAATGGGCTACTGAGGAGCGGGCGTCCCGGTTCCCTGCCCTTGACCGTTGCCGGCGCCTTGTCCTTCGCCGTTGTATCCGCCGCGTCCGCGGCCCATCATGCCGGGATCGCCGAGGTTGAGGACGGCGGGGACGAATACAGCATTCTTCATCTCTCCTCGGCCGAACACGTGATCGCCGGGCTTCAGGTCTGCAAGGGTAATACTTTCGCCTTGCTTCCGGAAGGAAGTGTTTTCGTCCACGGTGATGGTCTGGCTCACGCCATCGGGGCGCGCGATCACCAGCTGTGTGCCGTTGATGGACTTGATCTCGCCCGCGATGAAGCTCTTGCCCAGGGCATCGCGCATTCCGCCTCCGCCCATGCCCGCGCCGCCGCCAACGCCCCCGGTGCGAGCCCCGATCATCTCGGCCTGCCAGGCATTCTGGCCGGTGGATTGGCCGCGCACGAAAATCATGTCGCCGACTTTGAAGTCCGCAAGTTTGGCGGGCTGGCGGTCCTTGGTGAATTGCGTCTGATCATTAAAGCTCACGGTCACAGTTTCGCCGTCGCGAGTTTTCACAGTGATGGAATTGGCGGTGATGGCGGTAATGGTGCCCATCACGCCAGGACGGCGGCGGCCTTCCATTTGCCCTCCCGCAGGCGGAGCTTGGCTGGCGGCTGGCGGCGCGGGCGGTCGATCCTGGGCGACGGCCCACATGGCGAACAAAAGAAAAATCAGGAGAACGTTGGCTTTGCGCATTGCATTTCCTCCGGCGGAGCGGCTTCACACCATTCAAACACTATCGGATGAGGGTGGCCGGTAATATGTTGGTCAAACAAAGTAAAGTTTTGTCAAAGCGGGAAAGGAAGCGAGTTTCGCGGTGGGCAGGCTGGATTTGCAATCGAACAGGAGAGCGCAAACCACTAAGGGCAGGAAGATATCCTTGAAGGATTTCCCCGCGGGGCTGGGGCGTTTCGTTCGCTCACGCACGCGGCTACTCCGGCAGTTTTTGGTTGCCGGTGATGGAGAACTCCGCTGTGGCCTGCGGAGCGACGGTTCCGGGCTGGCCGCCGCCTACGCTGACACGATAGTCGCCGGCGGAGACGTTGCGATCTCCCACGGCATTGACCGCGCTCAAATCGCGCGGATTCAGGTTGAACTGAACGTGCTGAGTTTCGCCGGCCGCTAGATGTATCCGCGTCAAGCCGCGCAGGGCGTGAATGGGCGAGGCCGGAGACTGCGGAAAAGTTAAATAAAGTTCGACCACTTCATCGCCGTCGCGCTGGCTGGTGTTCTTCACATCCGCTTCGACGCCGAGCGAATCGCCCGCCTTCAGCTGTGAGGTGGAGAGCTGCAGATTGCTGTAAGCGAATTGCGAATAGCTTAGGCCATAGCCGAACGGATAAAGAGGATCGCCGGTGAAATAGCGGTACGTGCGGTTCTTCATGGAGTAGTCGGTGAAGTCCGGCAATTGGTCGGTGCCTTTGTAGAACGTGACCGGGAGGCGTCCGGCGGGGTTGTTGACGCCCGCCAGGGTTTCGGCGATGGCAGTTCCGCCTCCTTCGCCGGCATACCACGCATCCAGAATTGCGTTCGCATTGTCATTGGCCCAGTTGACCGCGAGCGCGCTGCCGTTCATAAGCACAACAATGAACGGCTTGCCGCTGCCCTTGAGCGCTTCCAACAGGTCCTCTTCCTCCTTCGGCAAGTCGATGCTGGTGCGGTCTCCGCCGGAGAATCCGGGATAATCAACTTTCATTTCCTCGCCTTCCAGTTCGGAGGTGATGCCGACAACCGCGACGACCACGTCCGCGACTTTGGCCGCGGCCAAAGCCGGAGCGATGGGATCCGCGACGATGGGCACCTTGATGAATTGAACTCCCTGGCGCGCATTCACGTACTCAAGTTTGACGGCGTATTTGTGCTCTTTCTCTAGCTGGATGGCAATGCTCGCCGGCGTGGCCGTGGCGCGAACCCAATCATCCACGATCAGCTTGCCGTCGAGCCAGAGCCGGCTGCGCGAGCGGGAAACGCCGAAGCGGAAGTTCCCGGATTTAGAGGGAGTCAAGAAACCGGTCCAACGCACCGTGAATTGCGCGCTGCCATTCGGGAGGGTAAGGGCGTTGGGATCTTTACTGACCGGCTGGAAGTTGACCTCCTTATCCACACGGGTGAGGAAAGGTGTCCCGGCGAAATCCGCGGTCAGGTAGTACTCGGCTTTCAAGCCTTGTTGGCCGTCGTCGGTGGAAAGCTCGGAGGCGGGAACAAGTTCATCCAAGCGCAGGAAATTAGTGCCCGGAGCGTAGGTCACCTCGGCGTTGGCAAACTGCTTGCGGATGCCCTCGATCACGGCGACGGCATGGGAAGGCGTGCCGTTGTAGTTGCCTTGCAGCACTAGCGTGGAAGTGGCCAGCGGGCCAACGACTGCGATCCTCTTGATGTTCGAGTTCAGAGGCAACACGCCATCATTCTTAAGCAGCACCATGGATTCGCGGGCGGCGCGCAGGGCGAGCAGGCGGTGCGGTTCGCTGTCAATTTCCGAATCCGGAGTTTGCGCGTACTTGACCATCTCCGGGGGATCGAACATGCCGAGCTTGAAGCGCGCGGTAAATAGGCGCTTGACGGCAATGTCGATGTCGTTTTCCGTGAGCAGCCCCTGGTTTACGGCGTCCACATATTTCATGTAGTCGGCGTCGCCCGCGGCGCCGCCGAAAAAATTCGCGCAATCGTTGTCGGTGCCCGCTTTCACCGAAACGGCCGCGGCCTGGGCCATGGAGTCGACGAAATGGTGGCCGCGTTGGATGTCGGCGACCGCGTCGCAATCGGAAACGACATAGCCTTGGAAATTCCAGGCGCGGCGCAGCTCATCGACCAGAAGAAAGTCGCTGGCACACGCTGGTTGGCCGTTGACGCGGTTGTAAGCGCACATGATCGAATCCGCTTGGCCGTCGACGATAGCGGCGCGAAAGGCTGGGAGATAGGTGTCCTCCATATCGTGCCTGGAAACCTCGACATTCACCTCGTGGCGGCTGGGCTCGGGGCCGCTGTGCACCGCGTAGTGCTTGGGGGTGGCGATCACGCGGTAATATTTGGGATCGTCGCCTTGCATGCCGGTGATGAAAGCCACGCCCATCTGCGCGGTGAGGAAGGGATCCTCGCCGTAGGTTTCCTGGCCGCGTCCCCAGCGGGGATCGCGAAAAATATTGATGTTCGGCGACCAGAAGTCGAGACCCTCGAAAATTACGTGTCGGTTGGCGCGGATCGCCTCGTTATATTTGGCGCGCGCTTCGGTGCCGATGACGACCGCCATATTATGAATCAAGGGCACGTCAAAAGTGGATGCCAAGCCGATGGGCTCCGGGAAAACGGTCGCAATGCCGGAGCGGGCCACGCCGTGCAGGGCTTCGCTCCACCAGTCGTATTCCGGAACCTGCAGCCGTGGGATGGCGCGGGAATGGTTCACCAGTTGGGAGGCCTTCTCTTCCAGCGTCATGCGCGAAACCAGGTCGTCCACCCGGGCCGCCGTGGGCAGTTTCGGATCCAGATACGGCGGATTCGCCGCAGCCGCAGGGGCTTGCGCAAAGGCGACGGAGGCGGCGATTGCCAAAGTAAAGAGCAGGGCAAACCAAGACAGCCGAACAAACCAACCTTGCATTGGAATTTAGCTCCCGGCAGTGATATGGTCCCGAAACAGGTACGCAAAGCAGCGCATCGGAGTATAGCACCGCCACGTACGCGAAAAGCGACTAGCCAGGTTCGAGGTCTTTCTGATGGGCATCCGCACATAGCGATCCAAGCCGTGCAAGTGTGGGCTGGAAATCCTTCGTCCGTTGGAGACCTGGCGACGTCATCAAATCGCGAGCCCCGGTCGGCGGAGCAAACCCGGTGACTCTTTGGGAGCACGGCCATGAAGAAGAAGAAAGAGCGGCGGGGAATCCATCTCATCGCGGAATTGTCCCATGTCTCAATCGGGACGGTGGACCGCGCGCTGCACGGACGGGGAGGAATCAAGGAATCGACCCGCCAGCAGATTTTGCAAATCGCGCGGCAAATCGGCTATACGCCCAATCTCGCGGCGCGGGCGCTGTCGGCGGCGCGGACCAGCGCCCGAATTGGCGTTTGTATGCCGCGGGAAATTCATTTTTTCTATGACCAGCTGTGGAGCGGCGTTCTCGAAGAGGCGCAAAGCGCCGCGCAGCTTGGAATCCAATTCGTGAACCGCCCGGTGCGGGCTCTGGGCGAAGATGACACCATCGCCTTCCAGGAACTGGTCGAAAGTGGAGTCAATGGAATCATTCTCACCGCCGGAAATCCTAGAGACCTGAAGCCATTGATTAACGAGGCGGAGAAAAACGGCATTCGCGTGGTCTGCGTGTCCACGGACGCGCCGGAGAGCCGGCGCTCCAGCGTGGTGTGCGTCGAACCCTCGTTGAACGGCTGCCTGGCGGGCGAATTGATGGGCAAGTTTGTCCCCCGCGGCGCGAAGGTCGCGGTGGTGACCGGCATGTTGCGAACCGAAGATCACCGCAAGAAAACGGAGGGCTTCACCGCAGCGTTTCCCCGGCACTGCCGCGGCGGAGAAATCGTGGACGTGATCGAGGGCCACGAAGATGAAGAGGAAAGTTTCGAGAAGACCTTCGACTTGCTAGGCAGGGTTCCGGATTTATCTGGAGTGTATGTGAACACGGTCAATTGTCTTCCGGTGTGCCGCGCACTGGCGGCTCGCGGCCGCGCCGGAGAAATCACATTGATCACCACCGATCTATTCCCGGAAATGTCTCCTTACTTTAAGCAGGGGACGATTACCGCGTCGATTTATCAGCAACCCCACCGGCAAGGGCAAATGGCGGTGCGGCTGCTCTCGGACAATCTGACGAATAAGGTCCCTTTCCCGCCGAACGCACATCTGAGCCCGGGGGTCGTGATGTCCTCCAATTTGCACCTTTTCCGCGAAATAAGATTGCCCGACGCCCACCTGGAGGATTCGGCTTTCCGGCCGATGGCAGGCGTGCAAGCCTGATAAAGCGCTACTTCAATTCGCCGGCCTCCAAGAGTCCTAAGCCTCGTTATTCTCTTTATATTCTTAACGATAGCGCCGATCTAACACTTGACTTTGCAGATTTTGCCGCCGGGCGGCCGGAACCGGCGAAAGCTCGTGCGCGCCGACACGTCCGTGGGGTCTCCCACCCCTATAAGTAATGTAGATTTTCCGCCAAGAATGTGCTTGACAAGCATTTACGAAACTGAGTACAACCTGTCTGCACCGTTAACGTTAACGGAGCGTATTCAATGCTTTGTATGAATCTTGCTGTGGGAATGCCGGAGGAGTTACACATGAATGCTTTTTCGTCTAAGTTCGCTGCAAAGTATCGCGGCTTACGACACCTGTTAATTTTAGGCGTGCTCGTGGTAGGGTCGGCGTTTTACGCGCTCGGCCAGACTGCCACCATCGTCGGAACTGTGACTGATCCCTCTGGATCGGTGGTTCCAAACGTAGCCATCACCTATACCAACACCGACACCAACCTGGTGAATAACACCACCAGCAACGACGCCGGCCAGTACCTCGCGGTCGACATTCCAGTCGGCAACTACAAGATCAAGGCAGAAGCCAAAGGCTTCAAGGGCGAAGAGAAGACCGGCATCACGCTGCACAACGGCGATCGATTCCGTGTCGACTTTCAACTGATCATTGGCGCTACCAGCGAAGTCATGACGGTGGAAGCCAATGCCATCCGCGTGCAAGCGGACAGCGGCGAAATCAGCGACGTCATCAATGGAACCGAAGTGACGCAGCTGGAAACGAATGGCCGCAGCTGGTACACCCTGTCGTCCCTGACACCCGGCGCATCGGCCAACACTGGCGACTTCCAGGTGCCGACGCCGATGGGCGGCAACGGAACGATTTCCTTTAACGGGAACCGCGTGGCCCACAACCTCCTGGTTGTAGATGGCGGCGAAGCTGCCGATCGTGGCGGTTCCGGCGCCATCGTTATGCCTTCGCTCGACGCAGTTGCCGAGTTCAAGATGTTGACCTCCAACTACGACGCGCAATACGGCTTGTCCTCTTCGGCCACCGTGACCACGGTGCTGAAATCCGGGACCAAGCAGTTCCACGCCAGTGGCTGGATTTTTGACCGCGACACCATCTTCGACGCGCGTAACTACTTCAACCCGGCCCAGCACCGGCAAGGAGCCACCACTGAGGTTCCAGATTTATGGCTTCAACGTGGGCGGACCAGTGGAGATCAAACCCAGCGACAATCCGAAGACGTTTTTCTTCTACAACATGGAATGGCGCGCCTGCCCGGTCGGATGTAACGGCGGCGGCACTGTCGGTGACCATTCCGATCCCCGCTCCTACACGGGCAACTTGGCTGCCGCGATTGCGCAAGGCGACTTGCTCAACAGCGTCACCGACCCCACTACCAATGCGCGGAACGCAGCCGCTGATCATTCCGTCACGACGGCGATCCGACAGGGAGTCCCGGGCCTCCAGCGGAGCAAACGGCTTCACGCTCTAGCACCACGGCGCAAGGCAGTGCACCGTCGTAGCCACCGGCAGTCAGGCTGAGATTGCGCGGCGGGCTCGTTGGTGGACCGGGCGGCAACCAGATTCCGGCCTCCCTTATGAATCCGAATGCGACCAGGCGCTAATTAAGGCGGGCATTTTCGCCACCCCCACCACCGGCGATCAGTTCATTAGGTCTCCGGCTGCTCCCACCACCGTCAGAGAAGAACTGGCGCGCGTGGATCACACCTTCAGCGACAAGTTCTCCATTTTCGGGCACTGGATTTCGGAGCAGATTCTGCAAACCGACCTCCCGACCCGCTGGGCATTCGCCAACGCTCCCACGATCGGAGACACGTTTCGGCAACCCCTCCTACAGCGCGGTGGTGCACACGACCTACGCCATCAGCCCCACGCTGCTGAACGAGGCCGCGTTCAACTATGACGGCAACCGCATCAACATGAATCCGACGGGAATCTCGCAGCTTGCGCAGGCTCCGGGTTTCACCCAAAGCAAGATTTTCGGATTCCAGAACGGAGCGATTCCGCAGATCGACTGGTTGGGCGGACTGGCTACGCGTATAGCGACAACTGGAACCCCTGGGACAATACGGCGGATGACTACAACATTCGCGATGACGTTTCCTGGACCAAGGGCACCCATCAGATCAAGATGGGCGGCGGCTGGGCGAACTTCCGCAAGAATCAACCGCTGCAAACCGCCCCGGAAGGCGATTATCAATTCAACGGCAAGTTCACCAACTATGACTTTGCCGACTACCTGTTGGGCCTCTCTAACAGCTACAGTGAGGCGGCACTCGAAGATCACCGGCACTGGAACAACGTCTCCTGGGATGCCTACATCCAGGACAACTGGCGCGCCACGCATCGTTTGACCCTGAACCTGGGTCTGCGGTGGGATGGAATGCCGCACACCGCCGAAATCAATGGGCAGATGTCCAACTTCGAAACCAACCTCTATAAGGCGTCCAACGCGCCGACCACCGGTAACGGCGTCACGACTTTCGGGCAATTTGTCCCGGGGTCGAACTACGGCGTGCTTTGCTCCCCCGCCAGCGTCACGGCGGGCGCCTGCACCACGGCCTCTCCTAGCCTCGGTACCGGCCCCAACCCGAATCTGAACGGGTTGCTGGCCTACACCAACGGTTTGGCCGTACCGGGAGGTCCGAATGGGCTCCCGAGCGTGGGCAACGGTCTGGTAAACAATCACTGGGCTAATTTCGGACCACGCATCGGCGTCGCCTATGACGTGACCGGAACTGGCAAGACCATCTTCCGCGCGGGCTTTGGCGTCATGTTCGAGCGCATTCAGGGCAACGACATGTACCAGGCTCAAAACAACCTGTTCGGAGGCAACGCGAATCTGGGAGACGTTTCGCTGACCAATCCGCACACTGGGGTCGACGCCAACAACGCCAGCATCAGCGCTGCGACACTGCCGGTCGTGGTGAGCACCCAGACCTCTCTGGACAACACCAACTACCGCAACCCCGCGAGCTACCAGTTCAGCGCAGGCATCCAGCAACAGCTCGGAGGCAGCTCCGTCCTGTCCTTGGCCTACGTGGGCACCCAGAACCGGTATCAGAGCGAGATCACCAACGTCAACGCAACCCCGTACAGCACCGTTACCGGGTCGGCGGCCACCACTGCCACCACTGCCAACTACCTGAGCTTGGTGCAGTATCTTGGGTATAACCAGATCCTGCAGGTGGCGAACGACGCCACCGGCCACTACAATTCGTTTCAGGCCGATTTGCACACTCACCTGAAGCGCGGCTTGCAACTCCAGGTCGCCTACACGCTGTCCCACTCTATCGACCCGACGCCGAACAACGGCGACGGCGGCGATTTGGACCAGGTCAGCAATCCCTACCTGGGATGGAAGTACGATCTGGGTCCGTCCACTCTCAATCGTCAGCAGATTGGCTTCGCCAATTTCGTTTACGATCTGCCCATCTTCCGCAACACCGACAACCGTCCGCTCAAGGCAATCGCGGGCGGATGGCAGCTTGCCGGTATTGTGACCATGGAGAGCGGAATACCGATCAACCTGGGCATCAGCGGAAACGGCATCGGCAACGTCGTACAAGGCGTTACGCTGCGGCCCAATCAGAACGGTCCGGTTTCGTACGTGAAAACCGCGACCACGTTTGCCTCCAGCGGAAACCAAACGATGCAGTGGTTCGATCCGTCGAACTTCTCCGCCAACCTGCGTGGGAGGAGCGGGAGCGAACTCCGGTCTGGTGACGTTCGGCAACAGCGGGTTCGACTCGGTGAACGGACCGGGCCGCGACCAATGGCAGATCGCGATGTACAAGGTCTTCGCTTTCACCGAGCGAGCCCATCTTGAACTTCGCTTCGAGAGCTACAACACCTTCAATCACACCCAGTTCAACGGCGTGAACGCACACCTATCAACGGCGGCGCCGACACTGGCAAAGTGAACTCTGCCTTCGATCCGAGAGTCTTCCAATTCGGCGCGAAGCTGGCGTTCTAAGCTACGCACTGAGGCAGAAACTCTTAGCCCCGCTCACGCAAGTGAGCGGGGCTTTTTTCATGCTGGCAGACGTGTGAACCAGTCTCATGAATGAGGAATCCGCTTCTTGCCCGCGAAAAGGCCGATTCCTCGCGCGATACAGCCGCGCCTCGGCATGACCATTCTGAATAGTTCGCTGGTCAATTGCTTCATTTTCCCGGGCTGGATATTCTAGTCCGCATGGATTCTCCGGCCTTGTCTCTCGCCCTATGACAACTTGGAAAACAGCCTTTACGATCCTGCTCCTGCTGCTTCCCGCATTTGCGGGCGGACAAACTTCCGGCGCTGCGGATGCGCTCGCCCTGCAACGGCAAGGGAAGCTCGCGGAAGCCGCGGAGGCATGGCAGGCCGTGATCCGGCAGAATCCTAAAGATGCCGGCGCCTTTGCCAGCCTGGGCGTCGTGCTGGCGGGGGAACAGAAATACCAGGAAGCGGCGGTGGCCTATCGAAAAGCGCTCGCCCTTGACCCCAAGCTGCCGGGGGTTCAACTGGACCTCGGGCTGGCGGAATTCAAGCAAGGGCAATTTGCCTCGGCGATAGGCCCGTTCAAGGCCGTCCTGGCGGCCGATCCCCACAACACGCAGGCGCGAACACTATTGGGAATCAGCTATTACGGCGCAAAGAGGTTTGCAGAGGCGGTCACCCAGCTCGAATTGGCGACGAAATCGGGTTCCGACAGCCCAGAACTCCATCAGATGCTGGCGCAGAGCTGCCTTTACGCCAGGAAGTACGAGTGCGCCCTGGCCGAATTCAAGCAGATTGTGCAGAAGAATCCAGACTCCGCGGCCGCCCATATGCTGGCGGGGGAAGCTCTCGATGGCATGGAGAGCACCGGCGAGGCCATCGCGGAGTTTGAAGCAGCCGCGAAGATTGCTCCCAAGGAACCGTACGTGCATTTCGCCCTTGGCTTTATGTACCGCAAGGAGGGCCACTATGACGAGGCCGTGCAGGCCTTTGAAACGGAGTTAGACGTCGATCCCGGGGATGCTCAGACGATGGTTTACCTGGCGGACTGCGAGATGAAGTTGGACCATCCGGAGAAAGCTCTTCCCTTGCTGGAAAAAGCGGCCCAGCTGAAGAGCAACCTGCGCCTGGCGTATTTTGACCTGGGCACGGTTCTGGCCACGCTGAAGCGCTATCCCGAGGCCGCTGCCGCGTTGCAACGCGCCGTGCAATTGGATCCGTCCCAGGGCGATGCGCATTTCCGGCTGGGGCGCGTCTATCAGACTATGGGAAATGTCGAGGAGGCAAAGAAAGAGTTCGACCAAGCCAGCAAGCTGTACCACGCGCGCGACTCGAAGGAAGATCTCGCGCCCATGATGCGGCCTGCTTCGCCTCCCTAGACAAAGTGCCAGGGGCTACGGCCGGAGTTTTACTTCGCCGTGCACGTGCCCGCCATTTCTCCTCCACTCAGGGTTTTGCCGGAAAGGGTAAACACGGTGGACTGGCCGTCGATGGCGATGGTGACCTTGTTGCCGTCCACGGTGTAGGTTCCCTGATGTTCTTGCTTCATTCCCAACAAACTCATAGTGACGTCCGCCTTTCCGGAGTCCAGTTTCACGGAGTCCAGAAGGCCACCCTGGCAGGTGTAGCTGCCATCCACATTCGTGCAGCCAGCCAGAAACATTGTCAATAGCGCCGCGGACGCAAAACGCGCCAGCGTCAGGGTAAGACTTGTTGTTCTCATTTTCGTGATTCTCCTTTTTGAGTTCAAACGCTGGTGAAACCAAGGCCGGCAGCGGCTAGGCGGCCGTCTTGCGTAGGTGCTCGCCGGTCTGGCTTTCGGTTCCTTTCGCGGCGAGAAACTGCTTGGTCCCGATTGCGGCGAAGTATAGGCTCACCAGCACGGAAACGTAAGTGCCGAAGCTGATCGATACCGCGCTCATGGCTTGATCCTGCATTTGCTGGCCGAGGCTTCCGGCATCGCTGCCGCCGAAAGCGCTGTGCAGGCTGCCGCGGATCATGATCCCGACCACTGCGACAAAAAGCAAAGGCAGCAGCCCGCCGAGGAAAGCCCGCTTATTCTGCCAGAAGTAGCGCACAAATGGGCCCGCTAGTGCGACGACGGCCAGAATACCGTAAAAGCCGGCGCTGGGATGGCCACCGTTGCCCATGCCCTCCATGATGTTGCTGGAGTTCAGAAACCCCAAGACTTGCCAGAAGGTGAAGTCGAGCTTCCCAAGAAATGGCATCTGGATCGAGACAGCGGGTAGGAAAATCCAAGAGATGAGCAGCAGCCCTCCCGCCACCAGGCCCGGTATACCGACCTTGGCAAACACGGCGGCAATGGCGGCTCCTCCCTTTTCACGGGCGGCGGCGATGGCTTTGTCGGCCTGCTCTTTGGCGAGCTGGGAATCTGACACAGCCACAATTCCCTGGATTGCTCCCTGCGGAGTAAACTCGACCTCGACCACTTGACCGGGCTTGGGAGCCACTTCCGACTTCCACACGCCTTCGAGGGCAAATGGGTATTGCTGGCCCTCCACCATCAAGAGACCGGGGCCGGCGTGTGGATCGCGCAAAACCTTGCCTCTTTTGGTCATGGCCGTGTCTTCTCCTCTTCCACGCAAGTTGAAGAAACAGATACCGGTTGTACCCAACAAGCGCGAGTGATAGCATTTCCCGATTCCCGGATGCGGGTGATCGCTTTCGCCCCGCCAACTGGCCATCCGGGCATTGCCCCCTACCCCGCATTGCGCGAAGACCCAGGGAAAACCGTCATGCCATCGCACGATTATGAGAACACTGGGGGATTTAAGCCGAAAAGACCGGGGATCGTGTCCCGGACGGAGACAGAAGGCGCTCCTAGGCCGCTTGCAGGGCCCCAGGAGGAGCGCCAGACGCTCGACGAGCTATTTAGCCTGACCTACGAGGAACTGCGGCGGCTGGCCTCGTGCGTGCGCCGCGGCGACCCCAGCGCCACGCTGAGCCCAACGGTGTTGGTGAATGAGGCTTGGCTTAAGCTGGCGAACACCCCTGGTCTGGGAGCGGCGTCCCAGTTGCACTTCAAGCGGATTGCGGCCCGTGCCATGCGCCAGCTCCTGATTGAGGCGGCCCGGCGGCGCAACACCCGCAAACGGGGCGGTCACGAAGCGGTTACGGTAATCACCTTCGACGAGTCCATGCACGCCGTGTCCACTTGCGGCAAAGAACTGCTTGCGCTGGATGCCGCACTGCAGGAGCTGGCGCGGATTGAACCGCGCCAGGCCATGATGGTGGAAAGCCGCTTCTTTGGAGGACTCGACGTCTCCGAGACTGCGGCCTTGCTCGGGGTGTCCGAAGCCACTATTCTGCGGGATTGGCGTGCGGCCAAGGCTTGGCTGGCGCAGGAACTTCGCCGGGCGGGGTAACCCCGGCCCAGTTCGTCCAGGCTGGGGGAAAGCAGATGGACAGCACTCGCTGGGAGCGGATCCAAGGACTATTCCACGCCGCCGCAGACCTGGACGGCATATCACGCCAAACCTTCCTGCAGAACGCCTGCGGCGACGATCCCACTCTTCTCGCTGAGGTTTTGGGCATGCTGGAAGAGGACGGCCGCGGCGGATCGTTGCTGGATCGTGGCATGGCCGACGCCGCCCGCCACATGCTCGACGACGCAACTTCTCCATCCCTTGGCGCAAAGGAATTTGGGCCCTATCAAATCAAGCGGGTGCTTGGCGAAGGTGGAATGGGCATTGTGTACCTGGGCGAGCGTAAGGACCTGGGTAGCGCGGTGGCGATCAAGGTATTGCGCGATGCATGGCTTTCGCCCGCGCGGCGGGAGCGCTTTGCCAGCGAGCAGCGAACTCTGGCGCAGCTGAATCATCCCTCGATCGCCCGGCTCTACGATGCGGACACCCTGGCCGACGGCACTCCGTGGTTTGTCATGGAGTACGTCGAGGGCCTGCCGCTTACGGAGTACTGCGACAAGTACGACTGCTCGATCGAGCGGCGATTGCAGTTGTTCCGGCAAGTGTGTGAAGCGGTGCAGTACGCCCACGGGCAGGCGGTGATTCATCGGGATTTGAAGCCCTCGAACATTTTCGTGAAGTCCGACGGCGGAGTGCGGCTGCTTGATTTTGGAATTGCCAAGCAAGTGGAAAGCCTGGACGCGCCTATTAGCCAGACCAAGACGCTGTTGCGCTTGATGACCCCGGCGTACGCCGCTCCGGAACAAGTTCGCGGCGAGCCGGCGGGCGCGCACACCGACGTCTACTCTCTTGGCGTCATTCTCTATGAGTTGCTGGCGGGACGACTTCCCTTTGATTTTTCCAACCTGACACCCGGCGAAGCCGCCACCATCATTGCCGAGCATGAACCGGGAAAGCCTTCGGCGGCGGCGAAAGCGCAAACCAAAACCGCCGCGGGCCGGCGAACCGGCAGCGAGAGCAAGGCGGCCTGGGCTGATTTGGACGTGCTGTGCCTTACCGCCATGCACAAGGACCCGGCGCGCAGGTACCGCTCCGTGGAAGCTCTGATTCGCGATGTCGACCATTACTTGAAGGGCGAGCCGTTGGAGGCGCGGCCAGACAGCGTCCGCTACCGGCTGGGTAAGTTCGTTTCGCGGAATCGGCGTGGTGTTGCGGCAGCGGCTCTCGCGTTCGCTATCGTGGTTGGCCTGGTGGTCTTCTTCACTCTGCGGCTGGCCACGGCGCGCAATGCCGCCCTGGCAGAAGCGGCGCGCACGCAGCGCATCCAGAAATTCATGACCAACCTGTTTCAGGGAGGCGACCCGGACGCGGGCCCGGCCGACAACTTGCGGGTGGTAACGCTCTTGGATCGAGGGGTGCAACAGGCCCAATCCCTTAACGCGGAACCGGAGGTTCAGGCGGAACTCTACGAAACGTTGGGGACGCTCTATGAGAACCTCGGCAAGTTCGACCAAGCAAATTCCCAGCTAACCACGGCGCTCACGCGGCGCAAATCGCTATTCGGGCCGGATAGCGCTCCCGTGGCGGAAAGCGAAGTCGCGCTCGGCATGTTGCGGGACGATCAAGCCCAGCTGCCCGAGGCGGAGAGACTGGTGCGGGAGGGTCTTGCCATCAGCCAGCGACGCCTGCCGCCCAATCATCCGGCGGTTGTGAAGGCGATGACCGCGCTGGGAAAGGTGCTCGACGATCGGGGATCGTACGATGCCGCCATCGGGATACTCAACGCGGCGGTGCAGCTACAATCGGCGAAGCGCGAAACCACCCCGGAACTGGCGGCCAGCCTCTATGAGCTGGCTAACGCGCATTTCTACGCCGGCCATTATGACCAGGCCGAGGAGATCAACCAGCGCCTGCTGCCGATTTACCGGCAGATTTACGGCGAGCGCCATCCTCGCGTAGCCGATGTGCTCATCAATCTCGGCGCTATCCGCCATGATTTGGGCCACTATGCGGAGGCGGAGCCCTTTGAGCGGCAAGCCCTGGACATTGTGCAGGCATGGTACGGCAAGGACAGTCCGGCAACCGCCGACGACTTGACCATCCTTGCCCGCACCTTGGTGTTTGAGAACCGTTTCGAAGAGGCGATCGGATTGCTGCAGCAGTCGTTGGCGATCAAAGAGCGCGTGTACGGCAAGGTGCATCCGAGCGTGGCTTCTTCGCTGAACGAACTGGGAAACGCAGCGTTCAAGCAGGGGAACTGCGATGCGGCTGAGCAATACTTCACCCGCATGGCGGACATCTACCGGGCGATTTATGGAGAACATCACTACCTGCTCGGCATCGCGACATCGAACTTGGCCAATGTGTACTCGGCCCGTCTGGAATGGCCGCGCGCCGAGCAGCTTTTCCGGCAAGCGGTTCGTCTCTTTACCGAGACGCAGTCGGCCGAGCACATCAACACCGGTATTGCGCGCACCAAATTGGGCAGAACGCTTTTGCGCGAGCATCGCTATGCGGAAGCGGTGGTGGAATCGCGCGCCGGATACGACATTCTGATCAAGCAGATGGATCCTAAGGCGAGCTGGCTGGTGAGCGCGCGCAAAGACCTGGCGGAAGAATATGACGCCTTGAAGCAACCCGGCAATGCGGCTCAGTTCCGCGCCGCGCGGATGGAAACCGCGGAGAAGGTTCCCGAAGCCGCCAGCAAGAACTAGAGGATGCGTTCTGCTTTTCTAAAGGTGCGAGTTGCCGCTCGGGTTAGTGCAACGGCTCTTTGAGCCGCGGGGATTGGGTTTCCGGGGCTACGCCCATCCGCCGGCGGCTGAGCATGTGATAGACGGTGTTGCGGCCGACTCCGAGAATTTCCGCGGCGCGCGCTTTGTTGCCTCGCACCCGCTTTAGCACCCGCGCCAAGTGGCGCAGTTGTATCTCTTCCAGGGTCAGCAATTCTTCTTCTTCCTCCGGTTCAAGCCTGGGCTCGGGGCTGCGGAACGTTTCCGGCAAATCGGCGAGATCGATCACTTTGCCGACTGCCATGATGCAACTGCTGCTGATGACATTCTCCAATTCGCGCACGTTTCCTGGCCAAGTGTGGGCGAACAGGCGCAATTGGGCGCGGCGCGTCATGCCCACGATTTCTTTCTTGAATAGTGCGGCGTAAACCTGCAGAAAATGACGCAGCAGCTGCGGCAGGTCCTCTTTGCGGTCGGCCAGTCGGGGCAACGGGATTTCCACCCCCGACAAGCGGTAAAAGAGGTCTTCGCGAAATCGCCCATGGGTTACCATTTGCCGCAAATTGCGCCGCGTGGCGGCGATGATGCGGACATTCACGCGCTGGGTCACCGGAGAACCGGCGCGCTGGACTTCCTGATTTTGCAGCACGCGCAGCAGCTTCGCCTGAGCGGCCAAAGGCAACTCACCAATTTCGTCGAGGAAGACCGTGCCACCGTTGGCGTGTTCGAAAACACCTTGCTTGTCGCGATTGGCCCCGGTGAAAGCTCCCTTGACGTAACCGAACAACTCGCTTTCCAGCAGGGTCTCCACCGGGGCGGAGCAGTTGCAGACCACCAAGGGCGCGGAACTAACCGGGCTGAACTTGTGCAGCGCGCGCGCCACCAATTCCTTGCCCGTGCCGGTCGCGCCGGTCACCAGAACAGTACGGAAATGGGGAGCAATGCGGCGAATCTTGTGAAACACCTCGATCATGAGAGGGCCGCGTCCGATCATTCCTTGGAATTGGAACGCCTGCACGGATTGCTGCTCCAGTTGCTGGACGCGCGCCCGTTCCATGGCCCGTTCGACCAGGACGTGGACGCAAAACAGCACTTTGGCGGCTTCCAGGGGCTTGAAGAGACATTCGCTGGCGCCGTGGCGGATCGCATCCAGCGCGGTTTCGTCGAGATTGCGGTCGGCCATCAGCACAAAGTCGGTGCCAGGGTCGGCCGCCAGCAGGCGGTCCATCAACTGCAGCCCATCGGTGCCGGTCAAAACGAAATCCGCTAGAACGATTCTTGGGTGCAGGACCTCGAATTGTTCGATGGCCGAATTCGCGTCGCGAGCCAGGAATAGCTGCACCGGCTCGGAAGACAAAGCTTCAGAGATAATCCTAAACATATCCGAACCTTCGCCAACTACCAGCACCTTTAGCTGTGTTGAGTCCACGAAGTATCCTCGGAAATCACTCGTGCGTTGGATTGGGGAAGCACCGATCGGAACGGACGCAACAACGGCCCGCACTTGTGTGGAATAGATAAGGTGACCATGGCCCCCCTCGACCATGTCGAAACGATTTACGCCGGGCCAGTTTGGCCGGTGACTCCTCGGTTTGTAAAGTAATCCTGGGACCGGCAAGCAGCTAGGACTTCAAGTGCGTTGTTACGATTACAGGAAAGACCGCGAAAGCAGCGTTCCCACGCATTTTGGGGTCCAGCACGAAAGGATGCATCCCGGTGGGTGGAAACCTGCATTGCGCTCCGGTCGACTCTAAGGGGATACCTCGGAGGGCCGCACGTCGGTGCCCGCGCTGCTGAAAGCAAACTTCAGAATCCATTTACTCGGAACCGATTGGCCCTTCATCTTGGCGGGAGTAAACTTCCATCCTTGCGCCGCCTGCAGCGCCTGATGGGCAAAATACTTGCTAGGCCCTGGAGACTCCAGGCTAGCGTCTGCGACGTTGCCCAAGGCATCCACCGCGACCTGCACGCTGACCCGCACGTGGCCTTCGATGCTGCTTCGCGCCGAGTTCGAGATTTGCGGAAGGACTTGTTGCCGCACTGCGCCGGGCACCTTGCCACCGGCGGCCCTGCGTAGTGCTACCGCCGGCTTCGGCGCCGATTGATTCTGCGCCAACGGACCTTGCGCCGCCGTGACCGCGGTCATCGGCAGGCGAGCTTCGCTGGACCCCGGCTGAGTCTGCTCCTGGTCGAACTTGTGGTCGCTCGAAAGCGCCGGCCGCCGCATCTTGGCAACCACTACGATGATCAAAGCGATGGCCACCACGGCGATCGCCGGATAGAGCCACTTCGGGGCAGCCTTCTTTCCCCCCGCCCCCGCATTAGGCGTCGGCTGGATCTGGCTCGATTTCCCTTCCCCATCGCCGGAACGAACCGCCTCCGGTTCCGGCGATTCAATGGCACGCCCTTCAAGGCGAGCCACAATTTCGGCTGTCGTCCACCGTCGCCGGGCATCCGGAATCAGGCAATGCCGCACCACGTCAAGGAAAGGGCCGGGAATGCCGTCGGGCAGTATGAGTTCGGGCTCTTTCGAGGCATTTCGCTCCGTGCGGTCCCAAATGTGCCGCCGCAAGGTTAGCGCCTCGACCAGCGTCACGCCCAGCGCCCATACATCGGCTGCGGGGGTGAGCGTTCCCTCTTTGGCCTCGGGTGGGTCATGCACTGGATCGTGCACGTCCATGCCCGGATAATCGGCCCAGCTTCCACTCGCACCGGCTAGGGCGCACAGGCCATCGCTCGAAAGCTTCACCTGATCGCCTATCGCCACAACGTTGGCGGGCTTGAGGTGCCCATGCACAAAACCCTTGCCGTGGAGGTAGGCCAAAGCCTTTACCACCGGGGGAAGCATTTCCTGGGCTTCTGCCGCGTCGAGCGGGCGTTGCGGAAGAACCTGCGACAGGTCCTCTTCCGCGTACTCCATCACCACGTAAAGCAGCGCGGTGTCATCCAGGCGGCAACGCCCCGAATCAAACACTTGGAGAAGATTGGGATGAGAAAGGTTTGCCGTCTGCCTCCAGACGGAGAGGCGGGTTTCCGCCTGCGCAGGAATCTCCAGGACCAGCTTGATGGCGGCCTTCTCGGAGCCCGGCCCGTTGCGCTCGGTGAGGAACACAATGCCGTGCCCGGAACCGCCTAGATATTGCTGCAACGGGAATTTGCCGTCAACCACTCGGCCTTCCCACTGTTTCCAGATTTCCTTCATGCTGGCTGCGCTGCCGGCTGCTTCGCCTGCCTCAGGGCCATTGTATGGCAGGGCATCGATCCTGGAAACTGCTTGAGAATCAAGACTTGGTGGGGCTGACATAGGGTTGGCGCCGCCCGGCGGCGACTGAATTAGGTTACAAGAAAACTCATCTGGATCGCCCGCAAACTTAGGTTACGCTAGTGCAAGGGCGCGGCCGGAATAAGTCCCTGCCAGGCCTAGGACCGGCGCGTGAGATTTTCAAACTGAACGGATTCCGGAATGACTCGCTTTACAAACTTTTACGATCAACTCCAGCAACCATCCCTCCGCGGTTGCGTTCTCACCTAAAGGTTTAAGCTGTCTCTTCCGCTGCTCAATCACTCTTACGCATTGCGACGTTGCGCGTTGAACAAGGAGAATATGGCTCTCCGAAGGTCTTGCACGGTGTTGCGGTTAGCGGCTGCTCTCGCGGCCGCGAGTTTCGGCCTAATGCTGGCTTGGCAAGTGGCGGTTGCGCAATCGGCCGGGCAAACCAGCAGCGGGCCGAGCACGCCCGCGGCAACGAATCAGCCAGTGACCACCGTGGCGGTCAAGGTTAACGTGGTCAATGTGCTGGCCACGGTACGCGACAAGCACGGCGCCATCGTCAACAATCTGACCAAGGACGATTTCGTCCTCAGCGAGGACGGACGCCCGCAAACTGTTCACTATTTCACCAAGGAAACCGATTTGCCGCTCACTCTCGGCTTGCTGGTGGATACCAGCCTGAGCCAGCGGCGCGTGCTCGACCAGGAACGCAGCGCCAGCCGAGCCTTCCTCGATCAGATGCTGCGCGTGGACAAGGACAAAGCATTCGTCATCCACTTCGACCGGGAGGTGGAACTTCTGCAGGACCTCACCAACTCCTATGACAAGCTGCAAGCCGCGCTCGATGCGCTGCAAACTCCGCAACTGGAACGCGCCAGCACCAACGATCCTAATGATCCGAATTCCGCGGGCGGCGGACGGCACGGAGGATGGCATAGTGGCGGCGGCACGCTGCTGTATGACTCGATTTACCTGGCCTCGAACGAGTTGATGAAAAATCAGCAGGGGCGCAAGGCGGTGATCGTGCTGTCCGACGGCGTGGACCGCGGCAGCAAGGAGACGATCGAAACCGCCATCGAAACCGCGCAGCGCACGGACACCGAGGTCTACTCCATCTTGTTCAAGAATGACGAGGGATACGGAAACAATCCAGGCGGGTATGGACGCGGCGGGGGCCACGTCGGCATGGGCGGACCCATGGGCGGCGGCGGAATGGGCCGGCACGGTGGCGGTGGCCCGGGCGGCGGTGGCCCGGGTGGCGGCTATCCCCGCGACGAACCGCGCCCCGACGGCAAGAAAATTCTGCAGCGCATTTCGCAGGAAACCGGCGGCCGCATGTTTGAGGTGTCGAAAAAGGAACCGGTCGATGAGATCTACGCGCAGATTGAAGAAGAGTTGCGCAATCAATACAGCCTGGGCTATACGCCCGACCGGCCTGCGGATGCCGCGCAGGGCTACCGCAAAATCCAGCTCACCACCAAGCAGACAGACCTAGTCGTACAGACGCGCGATGGCTACTACGCCGGCCAGTGACATTGCCAAAATCACTTGGGGACAGCCGCTTTCGGCTGTCCGCGGAGGCGTAGCCCTGTGCTGAATGGCCAATTCTTCCGACTGAATTTTAAGGCGCATCTTGACGATGATCTAACACGACGGCCTTGAAACAAATCTCCATCTCCGAGTTCAGGATGAAGTGCCTCTTCCTGGTGAGGCAGGTGGAAAAAACCGGAAATCCGGTTCAAATCACTCGCTACGGAAAACCGGTCGTCAACATCGTTCCGGTCTCGCCCGTCCGGCCGCGTGATTGGATAGGGTCCATGAAGGGGAGATTTGAAATTCTGGGCGACATCGTGTCTCCCGCCAACGATGAATCGGACTGGGAGGTCCTGCGCGATTGAGATTGCTAGAGCGGCGCCTCAATCGGCAAAGCCAGCGGCGGCTCGCGCAGAAAATCCAGATGCGACATTTCTTCCACCGCCTGGCGGACGGATTCTTCCGTCGTGGGTTCCAGCGTAATGACGAACGGCAGATCGTGCTTGTTGTCGCACGGCAACTGCAGCACCGCATCCAGGCTGATGTGCTTGGCCGCCAGAATGCCCGCTAGCGCGGAGATGATTCCCTCGCGATCGGCCACGCGAAACCGCAAATAGTAAGCGCGCTTCTGGCGCGTGACCGGAATTGGTTTGTACACCCCGAGCCGCTTGTGCGCGAACGGCGATACGCGCTCCGGGCTGCCATCGCGAATCTCGCGGGCCACGCGCATGAGATCGCTCACCACGGCCACGCCGGTCGGGTGCGGGCCGGCTCCGCGTCCGTAGTAGAACGTATCTTCTCCGTAGTAGCCCTTGACCCAAACCGCGTTGTAAGAACCCTGCACGCTGGCCAAGATCGTCGCAGTGGAAATCAGCGCCGGGCGCACGGAGAGGATCAGACCCTCCTCCGTTTGTCGCGCGCGCGCACAGCAGACGGATGGTGTGGCCCAACCGGTGCGCGTATTCGAAGTCCACCGGAGAAATGCGGCGGATGCCCGCCGTGAAAATATCCGAGGGCGTGATTTGTTCTCCGAAAGCCAGGGCGGAAAGAATCGCCAGCTTGGAGCGCGCGTCGAAACCGTCGAGATCGTTGGTGGGATCGGCCTCGGCATAGCCCAGGCGCTGCGCCTCGGCCAGCACGGTCTCGAGCGGCGTGCCATGCTTTTCCATGGTGGTGAGAATGTAATTGCTGGTCCCGTTGAGAATGCCGTAGAGCGCGACAATGCGGTCTCCGGAAATGCCCTCGCGCAGCACGGCGTGAATGGGAATTCCGCCGGCCACGCTGGCTTCCATGGCGACATTGGTGCCAGCGGCGATGGCGCGTTCCCAAATTTCCGCGCCGCACGCCGCCATCAGTTCCTTGTTGGCCGTGACCACGGATTTATTGCTGGCGATCGCGGCGTTGACGATCTCCGCCGCCACCGTGGTGCCGCCGACCAGCTCGACAATGATGTGCAAATCAGGGCGGGAAACCAACTGGCGCCAGTCAGTGGTCTTGAAAACCGGACCCAGCGCTTCCGGGATTTTCTTTTGCTCGACCTGCCGCGAACACACCGCTTTCACTCGCAGCCGGAAGCCAAGTTTGAGTTCAATTTGCTCGGCGTTTTCAGCCAAGATCGCCATCGCGCCAGTGCCGACGTTGCCGAGGCCGACGATGCCAACATTCACTTGCTCCATATTTTTTCATGATAGCATCCAGTCGCGATGCAACGCCTGGAGCGCTCCATGCCCTTAACCACCCGACGCTCATTGCTCAAAACCGGCCTTGCCGCAGCGGCTTTGTCGCAGGCCGGGGCGGCCTGGACGCAGGACACGCCCACCGCAAAAAGAAAAGATCGCATTCACCAGTCGGCGTGCCGCTGGTGCTATGCCAAGATCCCGCTCGACCAGCTTTGCGCCTACGCCGCGCGCCTTGGCCTGAAGGGAGTGGACCTGCTGCAACCGGAGGAATACGAAGTCCCCCGGCGCTACGGACTGATCTGCACTCTGGGCTACGCGGAAGCGGGAGACATCAAGAATGGTCTTAACCGCACCGAAAACCATATCGCCATCGAACAGGCTCTGCGCAAGAATATTCCCGCGGCCGCGAAGGCAGGCATGTCGAAGGTCATCATCTTTTCCGGAAACCGCAACGGGATGAGCGATGACGAAGGCGCGAAAAATACCGTCGCGGGACTAAACCGCGTGAAGAGAATTGCCGAAGACAACGGCATCACCATTTGCCTGGAGCTTTTGAACAGCAAGAAGGACCACCCCGACTACATGTGCGATCACACCAGTTGGGGAGTGCGCGTGGTGGAGGAGGTGAATTCTCCTCATGTAAGACTGCTCTACGACATCTATCACATGCAGATTATGGAAGGCGACCTGATCGCCACCATTACGCAGAACATGCAGTGGCTAGCGCATTTCCACACTGGAGGCGTCCCGGGCCGCCACGAGCTGAACAATACGCAGGAAGTACAGTGGGACGGCGTGATGCGCGCCATTGCCGACAGCAGATATCGCGGCTACGTGGCGCACGAATTTCTGCCCACGGGAGATCCGTTGCAGTCGCTGGCGCAGGCCGTCGATCTTTGCGATGTCTAGACAGTTTGGATGCGCCGGGCTGGACGGGTCCTGATCCGGCTACAATAACGTCTGCGCTTGATCTCGAGGACTATTCATGTCATCTACTCATGCCGTTCACCCGCTAACCACGTCCAAGGAAATCCCGCCGGTTCCATTGACCGTTGAAGGCTACAGCGTCTTGCATCAGATGATGCGTTTTCGCTGGCCGGCCTGGCGCGCACTGCCTGGTCAGCAAAAGGAAGCCATCGTCAGCGAAGCCAGCCGCCTGCTCGCGCAAATGGAACAGAATTCGACCGGCCAATCGGCGCTGTTCTCTTTGCTCGGGCACAAGGGCGACCTCATGCTGGTCCACTTCCGGGAGTCCTTCGACGCATTGAACCAAACCGAGTTGCAACTGGCGCAATTGCAACTCAGCGACTACCTGGAACTCACCACCTCGTACCTCTCGGTGATTGAACTCGGCCTCTACGAATCCACGCTGAAAATCTACAAAGAGCTCGCCGACCGCGGCCTCGAAGCCCACTCCGAAGAATGGAATCGCGAGATCAAGGCAACTTTGTCGCGGCAGAAAGAAGCCATGCGCCCGCGGCTTTATCCCGAGATGCCGAAGCAGCGCTACATTTCCTTTTATCCCATGGACCGCAAGCGGGGCGAAGACAAGAATTGGTACATGATCGCCATCTCGGAGCGCGCGCGGCAGATGAACGATCACGGATTGATCGGCCGGCGCTATGCTGGCGAGGTTAAGCAGATCATCACCGGCTCCATTGGCTTCGACGATTGGGAGTGGGGCGTGGATTTATTCGCCGACGACCCGTTAGTTTTCAAGAAGCTGATCTACGAGATGCGTTTTGACGAAGTGAGCGCGGTCTTCGCCCAGTTCGGACATTTCTACGTCGGCGTACGCTGCGCGGCCTCGCAGTTAGGCAAGCTGCTCAGCGGGGAATTGCCGAAAGGCTCTTCGTAGACTGCCGCTTTGTCGCTTCGAGCCGGGTGCTGCTCCCAGAATGACTTGAGAGGTTATCCGTGTATTTGCTGACCGTTCCTCTCGTGATGATCGTGCTTCCCGTTCTCTCCATCGCCCTTGAGCACTATTTCTTCCATAGCTCCGCGTCTCTCCTTGTTCTCACTGGAAAATGGTTCGTCTTTTGGGGCGCGGGCATCCGGCTCTCGGGTGCGGGCTTGACGCAGCTGTTTCAGCCACGGTTCACGGCGGAGAAGATATTGGGACTGACCAGCGACGATGCCTTGCCAGTCGTGAGGGAATTAGGAATAGCCAATCTTGCCACCGGGACCGTCGGAATTCTCTCGCTCGCCAAACCCAGCTTTGTCCTGCCGGTCGCAATAACGGGAGCTCTTTTTTATGGCATCGCAGGTATCCGCCACAGCACGGATAAGGGACGAAACCCACACCAGAATTTGGCGATGGTCACCGATCTCCTCGTCTCCGTTGTCTTCATCGCCTACAGCGGCTTCACGGTTTGCGGTTGAAGCAGGCTCGTTGTCACGGCTGTCGGCACGCCAGGCTGCGGCAAGAACGGGACGGCGAGAGCTCAGGGGCTGAGGCCCAATTGGTTGCCAAGATTTATGTCGCGGCGAAGCCGTGAGCTACACAAAGTGGGGATTGGCGATGACAACTTATAGCTCGCAGGGGAGGCTCTAATGGCCGCTCTCGGTCTCATCGAATACGCGGACGCCAGCCCGGAAGTGCGCGCGGTTTATGACGACATTATGGCCATGCGCAAAACCGACTGGATCAATAACTTCTGGAAGGCGCTAGCGCATGACCCCGCCACGCTGAAACGCACCTGGGAGAGTATCAAGCAGATCATGGCGCCGGGCGCGCTCGATCCGTTAACGAAAGAGATGATTTATGTTGCCGTCAGCGTCAGCAACCACTGCGGCTACTGTATCGCCTCGCACACGGCCTCGGCACGCAAGCAAGGCATGACGGATGGCATGCTCAAGGAGTTGATGGCGGTAGTCGGAATGGCAAACGAGACCAATCGCCTGGCCGCGGGCTATCAAATCGAGATCGACCAGCAGTTCCAATCTAGCCGCTAACTCTTAGCTTCTAGCTTGAGGCTCTTTGCGGTTGCGTTGGTTTCGCTTATCGGCTTTCGCGCGGGGCAGCGCCCGAAACTTGAACTCATGCCGCTTCATATCCACCCGCCGGCCGCGAAACGCCACACCCTCGGATTGCAGCCGGAAGCGCTGCTCGAAGGCTGAATCGCCAGTCAGTTTGATTTCGCCGCCCGCGCCCAGCACCCGTTGCCAAGGCAAGTCCACGGCCCCGCGCATCAGGCGCGCCACTTGCCGCGCCGCGCCGGGATGTCCGGCCGCGCGCGCTACCGCGCCGTAGGTAGAAACTTTGCCGCGAGGGATTCTGCGAATGGCGGCAAGGATGCGTTCCCGCATGGCGTTACCGTAAACGCCGGCGTCGAGCCGGCCGTGGGGGAGGCGGCGACGGGCAACGCGCAGAGCCGCCCTATCTACATCTACGCCGCGTTGCGGTACGACTCCAGTGCTTTCCCTTCGCTGTCGTAAACCTCAAACACGGTCAGCAGCTTTGTGACCTGTAACAGATCGCCTACGCGCTCGGTGAGGTTGGCCAGCTTGATGGAACCGCCCGCGCTGCGCGCCGTGGTGAACAGCGCGACCAGCGTTCCCAACCCGCCGCTATCGATGTAATTCACGCCCGCCAGGTTGAGAATGATGCGCCCGTTCTGCGGGACCAGCTTTTTTACCGTCTCCCGCAGCTCGCTGGTCTCTTCGCCAAACACAATGCGGCCGAAACAATCGACGATCAGAACCTCATCCACGATTCTAGTGCTCAGTCTCAGTTGCACGAACTCTCCTTCGGCCGGCCTAACCCGCCGGCCCAGGCTAGAAGCCTATTCCCAGCGGGGTGTTTTTCGCAAGGGTCTTTCCTTCCCCGTAGATCAGCCTTCGCCGCGTTTCCCAAAACTCAAAATATTTCATCACGTATAATCGATTGTTCGGCTGAGCCTCCCCGCATGAGCTATCAGGTCCTGGCGCGCAAATACCGTCCGCAGAAATTTTCCGAGGTCATCGGGCAGGAGCACGTCACCCGCACCCTGACCAACGCCATCGCCCAGGGACGCACCGCGCACGGCTACATTTTCAGCGGACACCGGGGCATCGGCAAGACCACGGTGGCGCGCATTCTGGCCATGTGCCTTAACTGCCGGTCTTCGGACAGCCCGGCGGTTGAGCCTTGCGGAGTTTGCGAATCCTGCACCGAAATTCGCGCCGGCAATGCGGTGGATGTCATCGAAATCGACGCCGCCACCAACCGCGGTATCGACGAGATTCGCGAGCTGCGCGACGCCGTGCGCTATCGTCCCGCCCGCGATCGCTTCAAAATCTACATCCTCGATGAGGCCCACCAGATTACCGATGCGGCCTTCAACGCGCTGCTGAAGACTTTGGAAGAGCCGCCCAGCCACGTGGTTTTCATGCTGGCCACTACGCAGCCGGAGGATATTCCGCAGACCATCCGCTCGCGTTGCCAGCATTTCAGTTTTCGCGCGGTGCGTTTCGAGGAGATTCTCGCCCAGCTCAAAGACCTTTCGGCGCGCGAGCAGATTGTCGCTGACGAAGACGCGCTGGCGCTGCTGGCCGAAGCCGGCGACGGCTCCATGCGCGACGCGCTTTCCATCCTCGACCAAGCCATCGCTTCCTGCGACGGACGCTTGACCGCCGAAGCGGTGCGGCAACTGGTCGGAACCGCGCCTTCGGGAGTCTTGGAAGAAGTCATGCAAGCTGTCGCCGAGGGATCGAGCGAAAAGGTGCTGCGCCTCGTCGATAAACTGCTTGGCGATGGCCAGAACCCGGCTCACTTCGCCCGCCAAATGGTCCGTTTCCTGCGTAATACCGTCGTCGCGAAAGTCGCGGGCGGCGAATCTTCCCTGCTGCAAATCTCGAGCGACGAGCGGCAGCGCGTGTCTCGCGTGGCGGAATTATTTAGCGAGGAAGACTTGGCGCGGCATTTGCAAATCATGCTGCGCACCCACGCCGAGCTCGGCTACCGCCAGGAGCAGCGCTTCCACCTGGAGTTGGGATTGCTGAAGATGGCGCACGCCCAGCGTTTGCTGCCCATCGAACAACTGCTCAGCGAGGCGGGCGTCGCGAGTGCAAGCGCTCCGCGCGCCGCCGGCAAGCCCATCGCGGCACCAGAGCTGAAGCGGGCCGAGACCCCTTCCGCGCGGCCCGCCAATGTTTCCCCTTTCGCCGCCGATTCGGCGCGCAAGGGATTGTCGAAGCCCGAGCTCTCCGCAGAAGGCGCGCCGCAAGTTGGGCCGCGATTGGTCGCGGGGACCGCGGCTCCAGTCGTCATGGGCACGGCCGCCCCCGCTGAGATCATCGAGCCGCGAATTGAAATCGCGGCGCATGCTGATAGCGAAACTCCGCAACCGGAACTGGTGGAGCAACCGGACTTGCGCAGCGCGGTTCTCAACGCCCTGGCCGACGCCGGCCATCGCATCTTGGTCTCTATGCTCGAAGCAGGCGAGTGGCAGGTTGCAGGCAACGAGTTGATCATCAAGCTGGCGGCGTCGGCGGCTGTTATCGACATGTCGCTGGGCGCGGACGCCAAGCGCCTGGCTATGGCCACCGCCAGCGGGGTGCTGGGGCGCGCGGTGAAGCTCAAAGTAATTCCCGGGGGCGCGCTGCAAACCGCCCTCGAACCCCGCGCGACATCCGATGGTGGAGGCCGCGGACGGGCCGAGCAGGATCCGATTGTCCGCCGCATGAAGGAAAAGTTCGGCGCGGAAATCCGCACGATTATCGACTACCGCGACAAACGCTGATTTTTCGTCGCCTGGGTGAGGCGCGACTGAGGACAACTTTCTATGGGCGGACTGAACATGCAGGAGCTGATGTCGCAGGCAAAAAAACAGTTCGAAGTCCTGCAAAAGAAATTAGAAGAAACCGTGGTCGAGGGCTCCTCCGGCGGCGGCAGCGTCACGGTCAAGATGGATGGCCGCAAACAGGTGTTGAGCATCAAGATCGATCCCGAGGTAGTCAAATCCGGCGATCTGGAAATGCTGCAGGATCTGATCACCGCCGCTATCAATGGCGCTGCGCGCAAAGTGGATGACACCATGAAATCCACCATGGGCGGAATGCTGGGCGGGCTGGGAATCCCGGGGATTTAGTAATTGTAAAATTTAGTAATTGGGTAATTTGAAAGCCGTGCAGCGTCTGGCGCTTTTCAAATTACACAATTACCAAATTGCGAAATTACTCAATCTCTCTCATGTCTAAATTTGCCGAGCCGATGACCCGGCTCATTGACGAACTCAAAAAACTGCCGGGCATCGGCAGCAAAACCGCGCAGCGCCTAGCGTTCTACATCCTGCGCTCGAGCGACGATGACGCTGAAGCCCTCGCCGCCGCCGTGCGGGACGTGAAGGCCAACCTGCGCCTGTGCTCCGTCTGCAACAACATTACTGACGTTGACCCATGCGTTTATTGCGCCAGCCCAACGCGCAATCAGCGCCTCGTATGCGTGGTCGAAGAGCCGACCAACATCGCCGCCATCGAGAAGACCAAGAACTTCAACGGCGTGTATCACGTGCTGCACGGCCTGATCTCCCCGCTGCACGGCGTCGGCCCCGAGCAACTACGCACCGCGAATCTCATGCGTCGCGTCAAGAATGGCGAAGTGGATGAAGTCATTCTCGCCACCAACCCCACCGTCGAAGGCGAAGCGACGGCGGTCTATCTTTCCGGCGAACTGCGCCGGCCGGGTCTCCGTGTAACGCGAATTGCCACGGGCATTCCTGTTGGCAGCGACATCGAATACGCGGACGAAATCACCATGCTGAAGTCCATGGAAGGCCGCCGCGAAGTCTAACGCTCCCCGGCCCCGCAGAGACGTAGCTCCGCTACGTCTGGACGTTGTCGGCAAGGCCCTCAACCAAGGTGTGCAAAACTTTTCTCTCCAGCCCCTTCAGGCGACGTTAGCGCCCTCCGAAGCAACCGGGCGTGAATCACTTATCTTATTATTTTCAAGGTCTTATAGGCTAGCTGGCGAATCGGGACGCCAACCGAAGATTGGAGCGCGGAGTGCTCCATTCTTAGGACAATTAACACCTCGTCTCTCTCGATTCTCCGATATGGATCTAGCTGGCGGAGAGAAGGTGCAGAAAGCGGCCACAAACAGGCCCAACGCATAATTCGCCGCCAGCCCGCGCCGTGCTGTTGATGTAACCGCATCCCACCGCGACGCTTAAGAAACCGGGCCAACCAGCCCGGTTTTCTTTTTGCCCGAACCAAGGCGCGGCTCGCGGCGTATATTTCTGGGTCCTCATGAACCCTCCCTCCACAGGCGGCTCCCGCGCCGCAGCCGACGAGAACCAACCCAGCCAGTCTTTCTTTCAACGCGGAATGTTCTTCGTGCTGTGCATCGCCGCAGCCAATTTCGCGCTGCACATGATCTTCAACAACCGCTACGGATATTTCCGCGATGAATTCGATTAGATCGCCTGCGGACGACACCTGGCTTGGGGCTACGTCGACCAGCCGCCGCTGATTCCTTTCCTGGTGAAGATTGCGCAAGAGTTGTTCGGCGATTCTTTACGCGGCATCTGGCTTTTTGCCGCGCTCGCCTCCTCGGCGACGATCATCGTGACCGGCTTGATCGCCCGTGAACTCGGCGGCCGTCGATATGCCCTGGCGCTCAGCGCAGTGGCGGTCCTGATTGCACCGACTTTTCTTTCCGATGGCAGCCTGATGACCACCAACTGCCTTGAACCGCTCTTGTGGATGAGTTGCGCCTACTTTGCCCTGCTCGCCATCAATCGCGACGATCCGCGCTATTGGCTGTGGTTTGGCGTGGTAGCCGGGATCGGCATGGAAGAAAAATACTCCATTGCCGTCTTTGGATTCGGCGTGGTCGCCGGCCTGCTGCTCACTCCGCAACGCAAGTTTCTTTGGAACCACTGGATGTGGTTCGGGGGTGCAGCCGCGTTTTTGATTTTCCTGCCCAATTTGTTGTGGAACCTGCATTATCACTGGCCGTTTCTGCAACTCATGCACAATATCAAGGCCAGCGGCCGCGACGTGCGCCTGACCCCATGGCAGTTTTCCTGGCAGCAAATTCTTCTAGTTCATCCGCTCACGTCGCCCATCTGGATTTTCGGACTGCTGGCGCTGTTTTTCTGGAAGCCGTTGCGGCCCTATCGAATGCTGGGGTGGTGCTATCTCATCGCTTTCACCACTTTCGTGGCCCTGAGCGGCAAGAACTACTATCTCGCTCCCATTTACCCCATGCTTCTGGCTGCCGGCGCGGTGGGCAGAGAACGCATGTTGGAGCGTCCCGGGCGCGCATGGCTCAAACCGGTCATCTTGGTTGTGCTGCTGGCAGGCGGCGCCTGGCTCGCACCCGTGACCATACCTATCTTGCCCGCGCCGCAGCTGGTGTCCTATCTGGGTAAGCTTCCGCTCCAAGGGCCGAGAACGGAAAAGAGCCATTTGAGCGCGATCCTCCCGCAACACTATGCCGACCAGTTCGGCTGGGAGGAAATGACCGCGGCTGTCGCCCAGGTCTATCACTCGCTGCCGCCGGAAGAACAAGCGAAAGCTGCGATCTTCGGAAACAATTACGGCGAAGCCGGGGCGATTGATTTCCTTGGTCCGAAGTATGGCTTGCCCAAGGCCATCAGCGGGCACCAAAGCTATTGGTTTTGGGGGCCGCGCGACTACACCGGCGAAATCATCATTGTGCTGGGCGACCGGCGCGCCACACTAGAAGGCGAGTGCGCGAGCGTTCAACAATTCGATTTTGTTCACAGCCCCTATGCGCTGGAACAAGGGCCGATCTTCCTGTGCCGTGGGTTTAAATGGAACTTGCAACAGGCTTGGCCGATGTTGAAAAAATGGCAGTGAACAATTTCAGTCGCCCGCCGCATCCAGAAAGCAGTTCGCTTCTTCTTCAGGCGGCAGAATTCCCTCGGGCATCGCGCCCCGGTTGTATTCCGCCATGCGATTCTTCCACTTGAGGAATTCCGTGATGGATTGCGGTTCGATGCGGACTTCCACCCGCCGCAGGCTGGCGAGCAGAAGATTCATTTCGTAGCGGAACCCCTTGGCGGTGCGCAGGTTCTTGGCGGAGGCCTTCACCATTTCCACGCCGCGTTTGCGCAGTTCGAGCAAACCCCACCCCGCGGGGATTTCTTCCGGCCCGAGTAATCCAGCGGGCGCGAGATAGAAACGCTCGCATCCCACGCCTCTTTCCGGCTTCTGCCGCCAGGGCTTTTCGCGGTCGGCGAGAAAATCGGCACGGGAAATCTTGCATTCGACCAGAACCGAGTGCGAGGCCCGTTTCCATCCAATGGCATCGGGCATTTCGCCGCTGGCGCAAGCCTGCTCCGATAGAACCACCCCGCAGCGGTAGGCGCGCAGCCAGCGCACCGCTTTTTCCACCAATTGCGCGTGAGTCATGTTGAAAAAATACTCTGCGCCGCCTGTCCGCGGGAGTGACGGACTAGCTACTAGAGTGGCCCAGTGTCAAGTCGGAGGAGTGAGTTTCGCGCAGCCAAGCTCAGTCCCAATTAAAGCACCGTGCATCGGCACGCCGCACTATAGCTAATAGATAATAACTCGCCATAAGGCCGCTGAGACGCGAGGCGGGATCAACGTGCCGGTTGCCCGGGACTGTTCCCCCGGGCGACACTCTTTAGCCACTTTACGGCTGTCCCTTGGTTGGTTGGCCTTGGCCGCATCGTCCTCACCATTACCGGCCGGCGGCAGACGATCTCGAGCAGGTGGCGCGCCGCGGCTATGTCTTCGGCTAATCGATCACGCGGCGAGTAGCCCTGCGCTCGCACGACGATTAATCCGTTCTCTTTTCCCAAAGCAGGCGAACCCACTTCCAGGCGCTGCACGCGGCTGTCCCGTTCCGCATCAAAGGCGTTGGCGAGGCGAAGAATCGCCGCCAGCCACTGCACGTCTTGTTTCCGCTCCGCAGACAAACCGGCGAAAGATGTGTGCCGCGCCTGCGGCAACGCCCCCCGATGATAGCGGGCGACAATTCCCGCGAGTCTCAGAATCGAGCCATCGACACCCAGGGGCGGGACGAGGCGGGCGATCAGGCGGCAGGTCGCCTTATGGTGTCCTTTGTCGCCTTTCGCCCGTCCGACATCGTGCAGCAGAGCGGCCAAGCGCAAAATCTCGCGCGGGTGGGGAGCGGCCAGCTTCGCGAGATATCCTCTCGCCGCCAGTCCGTCGTAGAGCTGGAGAGCCAGCCGAGCGACGTGAGTGGAGTGCTTGAAATCCGGATCCAGGAAAGAAGCCCAAAGTCTCAGCCGCTGCAACGCGATCGCTTCCATCTGCGCGCCGCTCGGCAGCGCAGCCCGCCAAACTTGCCAAAGCGACCCCGGCCCCACCATCTTTTGGCGATACTGCTCCACTCGCGAGGTGCGGTCGGCTTGAATTCTGCCATGCCAGCGAGCGCGCGCCTCGGCGTCAGAAAACACCGCGGCCTGCTGCGCCGTGGCCCACAAAACGTCGAGATCGTGAATTTCGCCGAGACAATCCTGCAAGGTTTTGAGATCAGCGCCCCACGCGGCGTGCTGTTCGGGCAGAAAATTCTCCACGATATAGCGGAAACGTTTGAGCCCAATGCGCAGCTGGTGAAAGGATGCCTGCGAGCGGTTGCGCAAAGCCTCGCGATGTAGATCGTGGGCCGCCGTCCAGCGCTCCAGCGCAAGATGCTTGAAGATGGCGCCTCCCGCACGCAACTTGGCCGCGCGGCGAGGCAACAGAGCGCTCCACTTACGCCATTGTTTGCGGTCAAAGTCTTGCAGCGCCTGGGCCGCTTCTTGCTTCCACTGGCTCTCGCGAAAGGCAAGAATTTCCAGCAGCTTGCTGGTAACGGGATCGCCGGGGCTGTCGAAGTGGTGGGTCCATTCCTGCATCACCTGCGCGTCGCGCAAGTCGCCCAAGCGGCTGAACAGACGCTTGCCAGCCTTTTTCATTTCTTTCCACGCGGGATCCGGATCCATGGCCATCAGGCCGTCGGCCATGGAGCGGCAGCGCCGGAGGGCCACCCGCAAGTCATGCACCGGATCGGGAGCAAAGCTCACGCTGGCGCGGTCGCACTCTTCGAGCACGCGCTCCATCCAAAAAGCGAGGCCGGATTTTCGCGGGGCGCTTATTGCCGTCGCATCGGTAGGCATGTTTTCCTGGGGCCAACGGAATTAGCTATTCTCAGGCCAAGCCAGAATAAATTCCAGTGCTCCAGTTTGCGGCGGCAGACGATTCACCCGACCCCTCACAGGGCGGCACAGTGAAAGACCGATGAAATGAACTCACGCAGTTCGAAGATTAGCGTTACATGAGCGCTTGCGCCCCTAGGCCGCTGGGCGAGGCGGTCCCGGCAGGACCAAATTCGCGAAATTCGCACTTCCTGACTGCAAAGGTGTTATTACCTCCGTAACGTGCGTCCCCTTACCCTTTCCGATTACGCTTTACGCGGTAAACCAGCGGCAACTAGGAGTTGCATATTCCCACGGTAGACACCAAAACTGTCAACGAAGGCCGGATCGCGTCGGCGCGCGCTTTCGTGCACAGTCTGAACATCCTGGTGAAGTACGTTCGGCTCTATGGCCTGGAACACAAACGGACCGAAGGGCAGTTCAAGATTGCCTGGGATGAGTTGCAGAATGGCTTGCCGAAGGGTCCCGACGGCGGCTTCTTGCTTGGGGTCTCCGAGAACCGGCTGCTGCTCGAAGGCATTCCTCTGGAAACCGGGCAAGCCGAACGCAGCTTCGCCCAATTGCTGACCACGGCGGGTTTGGCCAGTATCCATTTTTCGAATGTGGTTACCAAGGACGATTTCACCAAACTGATTCAAGCCTTTACCTCGGGCGGCTCCAAGGCCCAGGATGTGGTCAAGCAGATCAAGAACACTTTTGGTGACAACAAACAAGCCTCCATCCGCATCAACGAAGTGAAGTTCATCGCCGCCGATTCCGGAACCGGCGACATCTCGATTGCGGCGCAGATTGCGGCGCAGACGCTGGGGCCGGAGTTCAAAGAGTGGCTGAACGATCCGCAGAAATTGCTGCAGCTCATCGCGGCCGCGGAAGGCGCGCACAGCGGAGGGGGGCCGGGCGCGGCGGGCGGGGCGCCCATCGGCAGCGTTCCCAACCTCCCGGGAAAAGGCGACGGCACCAGCGGCGGCGGCGGCGCATGGACGGGCGGGGTTGTCCCGCTGCAGGAAGAAGAAGTGATGCAGGCCATCCGCCTGCTGACACGGTTCGGAGAAGTCGGCAAGGATCCCAACGTGCAGCCGCAAGCCCTGCAACAGGAACTCAGCCAGGTCGACCCCAACACCAGAGTCAATCTGCAACAACTGCTGGGGAGCCTGGCCGCCAAGGCCACCAACGGGCCTAACGACACGCCGCTGTTGATGAAAGCGGCCGAGCATATGGCCATTCGCTTCGCCATGGAGCGTTTCCAGAAGGGCGAAGTGAAGGTCAACGCCGTGCACCAGATGATGGAGCACATGAGCCGGCAGATGGATACGCTGCGCCAGATTCTGCGGGTGCAGGAAGACAAGATGAACAAGGCCGGGATTCTGGTGGAATCCCACGCCGACATTCTGGACCGCATGTTTTGGGCGGAGGTGCCGGAAGCGGGCAAGAAGAGCGTGCTGATGTCGAGCGAAGCTCCTTGCGTGCCGGCGCGCAACGTCCGGCAGTTCGTGGAACTAATGCTGGAGCGGGGAGAGCGGGACACCGCCGAAGCCATTCTGCGCAACTACTACGGATGCCTGGATGGGGACGCGGACCCGCGCCGCAAGACCGCACTGGGCATTGGGCAACTGGCCGACCTGTTCGCCGAAGTGGGCACCGAGTTGCTCGCGGCGGCGGTGCGCAAGGTCGGAGAGACACTGGCCTTGGAGCAGGATGGCGAGCTGGAAAGCCTGCTGAGCGCCGCTTTCGTGCGCTTAAGCTCGGAAGCCAACATCCGCAAGCAATATGGCGCGGTGAGCGAGGTCTGTGACGCCTTGGAGGTGGTCGGCAAGCAGCGGCCGGGGCTGGCCAATGAACTGCGCCCGCGCATCGGGGTGGAAAACCGGCTGCCGGAGTTTATTGAAGAGGCGCTGCGGCTGCCGCATTTTCCTCCCGACTTGGTGGAAGTGCTGCGCCGCACTTCACAGGCTTCGGCGGAACACTTAGCCGACCGTTTCTTCCGCTGCATGCGGCGGGAAGAATGCGACCGCATGATCGAACTGGTGCGGGAGCTGGGCAGCCCGATCCTGGGCCATCTGCGGGAACAGCTGCGGGTGGGGCAGCCGCGGCAGGCGGCGGCGACGGTGGGCTTGCTGAGCCGCCTGGATGTGCCCACACTGCTCGAACTGCTGGCCACCCGGCTCAAGGACTGGAATCGCTTTTACCACGATATGACGGTGCGCCAGATTGCTTTCGGCGCGGCGACGGATCGCGGCCGCACTCTGCTCGAGCTGCTCGAAATCCTCGATCCGCTGGTCTTGCCGCAGGCTTTGGATGAGATCGGCATGAGCGGCGATCGCACGGCAGCGCCACCCCTGCTGGTCATTGCCAAGAGCGGCGAGGCGCAGGGACGGCCTCCACTGTTGCAATTGAAGGCCGTGGAATCTCTGGGCCGATTGCGCGAACCGGAGTCGGTAAGCGTGTTGCGCAACCTGCTGGAAGCGAAAAAGATGTGGAAGTGGATCAACCATCGCGAGCTACGGATAGCGGCGGCGCAGGCGCTGGCGAAAATCGACGCCGGTTATGGCGCCACCATCGTCGCTGAGAGCGGCCTGGAGCCCGCGGAGCTGGCCATTGCCCCGCTGGACTCCGCTCCGGCTTGCCCTTGGGTACGGCAGAGGCGGTACGAACGCGTGGCGTTGCGCAAACCCTTGTCGGCCACGATTGGCAGCTCCTGGGGAAAATCGAGCATCACCATCCGCGAGCTGAGTTTGGGCGGAGGCATGGGCGTTAAGGAAGACAATCTGCGCGTGGGGACGGAAGCAAATCTGGATATTTCGATGGGCGTGCGCCATGTGCGCGGACAAGTCTTGCTGCGCCGCGCCCGGGTCAATGAAGTGGGTTTTGAGATCGTGAATATGGACCTGGAGAGCCGCTACCGCCTGCGCCGCACCATGATGGATGCGCTGGATGACGCGAAAGAGGCCAAGTCCAACGGGTGGGAAGGCCAGCGCAAGTTGTAGATCGAGATCATTCTGAGCGCAAGAAGCCTCTGCCCGGATGGGCAGAGGCTTCTTGATTTTGGGAACGCCATCCTAAACCACTTTGGCGAAGATGATCACCAAGGTGTAGAGCGCCAAGGACTCGATCAGAGCCAGACCGAGAATCAGCGCGAATTGAATGCCCGAGCGGGCGGCCGGATTGCGCGCTAAGGCTTCCGCGGCTGCGGCCGTTGCCCGGCCCTGCGCCAGGCCGCAGACGGCCGAGGCGATCGCCATGGAGAACCCGGCAGTGATAGCGACCCAGTTGGTGCCGCCGGCAGCCCCTCCCTGGGCAAAAGCTGGAACGGCGAAGCACAACATCGCCATCGCCATGAAGAAATAACTAAGTTTACGCATTGTGTTTCTCTCCTCGCATGAATTGCCGCCAGTGGGTGGTTGACGCCATCCTCGTACAGACGTCCTCACGCTGAACGGCGAACAACAACAGTCGTCGGTCTTTGGTCGTCAGTCGCCAGGATTGACTTTCCTGGAGACTGAGGACTGACTAGTGTTCTTCCGCCACCGCCCCCGACAAGTAAACCGTGGTGAGCAGGACAAAAATATAGGCCTGCAGCAACGACACGCCGATGTGCAGCCCCAGAAAAACGATTGGCACGCCCACGGGGATCAGCGAAAAGAAGACCAAGGTGACCATATCTCCTGCGTACATGTTGGCATAGAGACGAATGGTCAGAGAAAGCATGCGGGCCAGGTTGCTGATGATTTCGATGGGAATCATGATGGGGGCCAGCCACCACATGGGGCCCACGAAATGCTTCAAATACCCGACGCCGGCGTGCTTGAATCCCTGAAGGTTGTAATAGACAAAGGCGCAGACGGCGCAGCCCAACGGAACCACCGCCAGCGCAGTCGGCGACTCGAAGCCAGGAATCAGCCCAATCAGATTCGAGCACAAGATGAACAGAAGCAGCACCAACAGGAACGGTGTGTAAGCACCGCTGCCGTGGCCAATGACTTCTTCGCTCTGGCCTTGAATGAATCCGTACAAACCTTCAAAAACGTGCTGCAGGGCACCGGGCTTCTCCACGGACAGCCGCAACCGGGTGAGGGCAAACAACACAACCAGGAAAAGAAAAACCAAAAGCTGCATGGCCACCCCGTTGGTGATGGGCGTTTGCGGATGGCTCGGCTCCATATGCAGCGCCCGCAGCAGGCCGGTGACCGGGCTGGCGAAGAAATGGTTCAGGATTTCGGTAAACCAGAGTTGTTCGGGCATGTTAGCTGCTAGCTTCCAGCTCCTGGCTTGGCTCCGCTGTTCACGAGCCGCGAGCCAGGGCGGCATAAACTTCATACGCGGCTTCGCAGAAGATGCCTGCGACGGGCAGGAACAAGCCCGCCAAGAGCCCAAAAAGGCTGGCGCGCGAAACAGTGAATATAGCATAGGCCGCTAGCCCCATCAAAAAATAGCGGAGCAGAAAACGCACCACGATTCCCTTGCCGGAGCGGGGCTTGCCGGTATCGGTGATACGGTCTCCCAAGACGGTCACCACCCGTTTCAGCCAATGAAAATTCACATAGGCGATGGCGCAGCCGCAGGCAAACCCCAAAGCAACGCGCCATCCCAGGCGCAGCCACGCGGCGAGGGTGCATACCACCGCCAGCGCGATCATGATCCGGGAGATCCGGGCGAGCGCGCCGGAGTAGAACTCGTCGGCGGCGGTAGGCGGCAGGCTCTGCATGCTTGCAGTGTACAAGCCTCCCGTAGAGACGTACCTTCGCTACGTCTGGCCGGCTGCACGTCCGACTGATTCCTTGCCACTGCCTAGACGTAGCGGAGCTACGTCTCTACGGGAAAACGCGGGCGGGGCGCCCGCGCCACTCGGCCGCTCCTCTCGTGTGATTTTCGATTTTGTGCCAAAGTAGATAGAGGATGGCAGGCATCGCTGACTCTGGAATCTCCGGGCGAATTGCGTTTACTTACCCGGATTTCACCGTTTACGAGCTGGCGCGATTCTTCATCGTGGCCGCGCTGGAAATGCAGTCGGTGGCCGTGGGCTGGCAGGTTTACGAGATTACGCACCGGGCGCTCGATCTCGGACTCGTCGGCCTAGCGCAGTTTTTACCGGGATTGGTTCTGTTCCTGCCGTCCGGCCACGCCGCCGACCGCTTCGATCGCCGCAAGCTTCTGTTGCTGTGCTATGCGGGATTCGCCATCTGCTCGGGGTCGCTGTTGGCCGTCACCTGGAATGGAGCGCGTTCGCACCACCCCATTTCCGTCAATCTGATTTACGGCGTGCTGCTTCTGCTGGGCGTGGTTCGTTCCTTGGGCGGACCGGTGACGCGCGCAATTCTCCCGGAACTGGTTCCCGCGGAACATTTTCAGAACGCGGTGGCGTGGCATTCGAGTTTTTTCCAAACTGCGACGATTCTCGGTCCGGCGCTGGGCGGGCTGATCTATGCGGCTTCGCGCGGGCCGTCGGCGGTGTATGGGACCTCGCTGGTGGTGACGGTGGTCGCGTTTTTCTCGGCGCTGCGCATCAAGCCGCATCCGCGGATCGCACCGCATGAGCAAACCAGCCTGCACACGGTGCTGGCCGGCTTCCGCTACATATGGCGCCAGAAAGTAATTCTGGGCTCAATTTCGCTCGACATGTTCGCCGTGCTGCTGGGAGGAGCCGTGGCGCTGCTGCCGATTTACGCGCGGGAAATTCTGCACACCGGACCGTGGGGCCTGGGGCTGCTGCGCAGCGCGCCGGGGGTGGGCGCCGCGCTTATGGCGATTCTGGTGGCGCACCACCCGCTGCGCGGACGAGTCGGAATCATCATGATGTGGTTCGTAGCGGCGTTTGGCGTGTTCACGATCCTGTTCGGTATTTCGCGGAACATCGTGTTATCGCTGGTGGCGTTGCTGCTGGTCGGCGCCAGCGACATGATCAGCATCATCATTCGCGGCACCCTGGTACAGCTCGCGACGCCGAACGAAATGCGCGGACGAGTCAACGCGGTGGACATGCTGTTTATCGGCGTGTCGAATGAGTTGGGCGAATTCGAGTCGGGGCTGACCGCGCAATGGCTTGGGACGGTGCCCGCGGTGGTGCTGGGAGGGATTGGCACGCTGGTGGTGATTGCGGCGTGGGCGTGGCTGTTCCCGGCGCTGCGCAATGCGGATCGGTTTACTGCCGTAGAGAGCCGAAAGGCGGTGTGAGGGCCAGCGCGCAGAGAAGCAGCAAGCTACGTCTCTACACCATCACCGACTGATATTCCTCGTACGCGCCCTGGAAGTCCGTGATCTTGTGGTCGGCTTCGAAATGCCAAATGCGGGTTGCGACTTCATCGATCAGGTCGTGGTCGTGGCTTACCAGAAGCACCGTTCCGGGATAGCGTTGCAGCGCGATGTTCAACGCGTTGACCGATTCCAGATCCAGGTGGTTGGTGGGCTCGTCGAAGACCAGCACGTTGGGCTTCTGCAGCATGAGCTTACAGAACAGCAGGCGCGCGGCTTCGCCGCCGGAGAGAACGCTGGTTCGCTTGGTGGCGTCGTCTTTGGGGAAGAGCATCTGGCCGAGAAGGCCACGAATTTCTTCGTGTGAAGCGGAGAGATCCCATTGATGCAGCCACTCAAACGCGGTCAATTCCCCTTGAATTAACGCCTGGTGGTCTTGCGCGAAATAGCCGACCGCGGCCTCGTGTCCCCAGATCACGTTGCCATTATCAATGTAGGGGCCGTCGTAGCCGCTGGTCTGGCGCAACTCCGCGTGGGAAACGGTCGGAGAGTTAGCCAGCAGCGCATTGAGCAGCGTGGTCTTACCCGCGCCGTTGCGGCCGATTAAGGCCGATCTTCTCGCCGCGGATAAGGCTGGCAGTGAAACCGCGAGACGATTTCGTATCGCCGTAGGACTTGGAAATCCCTTAAATTCCAGAACGATGCTTGCCCGGATGGCCGCTTCATGTTCGAACTGAGGAATGGGCGCTGCGATGTTCGACCGCGCCAGTTCCGTCCCGTCTGCAGGCGCTCGACTTCCTTGCGCCGCGACGTGCACCTGGCTGGAGCGGGTTCCGGCCGAAAACCGCGCGATGAATTCGTTGAGCTGGGCGATCTTCTTTTCGCGCTGCGCGTTCTGCGCTTTCGATTCGCGAGCGAATCTGCGTCTTCGCCACCACCATGTCGTCATAACCGCCGGTGTAGGTGATGATGGTCTCGATAATCGATGTCGGCGATATGCGTGCAGACGCTGTTCAGGAAATGGCGGTCGTGCGAGATGACGATCAGCGCGCCCTCGATAGTCGGATCAGGAAACTCCTGCAGCCAGTGGATGGAATCCAGGTCGAGGTGGTTGGTCGGCTCGTCGAGCAGCAGGCTTGCGGATGCGCCGAATAGCGCCTGCGCCAGCAGAACGCGGACTTTCTGCCCGCCCTGCATCTCGCTCATTTTCCGGTCGTGCAGCGCGTCGGGAATGTCGAGGCCGTTGAGCAGAATGGCGGCGTCGCTTTCGGCGGTGTAGCCGTCGTTTTCGCCGACAATGCCTTCGAGTTCGCCGAGCTTCATGCCGTCTTCGTCGGTGATCTCGGGCTTGGCGTGGATGCGGTCGCGCTCTTCCATCGCAGCCCACAGGCGCTTGTTGCCCATGACGACGGTGTCGATGACGCGATAGGCGTCGAAAGCGAATTGGTCCTGGCTCAAAACACCGAATTTCTTGGGGCGGACCACGGTTCCCTTTTGCGGTTCCAGTTCTCCGGTGAGCAATTTGAGGAACGTCGACTTGCCAGCTCCGTTGGGACCGGTGAGGCCGTAGCGCTTGCCGACCGTGAAGGCGGTGGAGACATCTTCGAACAGTATTTTGGCGCCGTAGCGCATGGAAACATTGCTGACTGAAATCATGTTCTTGCACAGGGAACTGCGGAAATTACCCGAAGGCGGGGACGCAGCTACTGCAGTAAGAATATCATGACGGGCGCTGGTTTCTCGTAGCGCCCGCGCTACGGAATGCGCGAAGGTTGCAGGCGGTAGAGCACGTGCCTGCGCAGCGGATGGCCCGGCGGCAGAGCTGGATGATCGAAGTCTTCAGACGGATCGTGTGTCATGCCAATTTTTTCCATCACGCGCCGGGGACGGAGGTTCGCGGTGAACGTGAACGAGACCAACTCGTCGAGCTTGAGAACCTCACAGGCATGGCGAATGAGCGCGTAAGACGCCTCGGTGGCGAAGCCTCGGCCCCAATGATCGGGCGATAACCGCCAGCCGATCTCGACGCAGGGCGTGAAGTGGGCCTCGAATCGCGGAATCTGAAATCCGGCGAAGCCGATGAATGACTGCTCTGCCGGCAGTTCCACGGCGTATAAGCCGTAGCCGTGTTCGCGGAAATGATTTTCAATGCGATCGGCGAATAGGTCGCTTTCTTCCGGCGAAAGGCAAGAGGGCATGAACTCCATCACCCGCGGGTCGGCGTTGATGCGGGCGAATGGCACGCGATCGCGCGCTTCCCACAGGCGCAGAATGAGCCGCTCAGTTTCGATTGCCAATGAGTCCACCCATCTCCTCAGGATTGTATGGCTTCATGTTAGCCTTTGTGGGGTTTGTCATTCCTCTGGCGGAGAGTTCATGAAGGATCATCGTCCCAACCATTCTGACAGCTATCATTCCGATTCCCATCCCGATCTTCTGGCCATGGCTGAGCAACTCATGCAGGAGAATGGCTTTGCGCCGGAGTTCTCCGCGCAAGCCGCCCAGCAGCTGGCGCAGTTAAAGGCTGCTCCGCCAAAGGCTGCGCCCAGCGGGGATGTGCGCGACTTGCGAAGTCTGGTCTGGTCGTCGATCGACAATGACACTTCCAAGGATCTCGACCAAATTGAGGTCGCGGAGCGACAGGCCGATGGCAGCGTCAAGGTGATAGTCGGGATTGCCGATGTAGATGCGTTCGTGCCCAAGAATTCGCCGATCGACCAGCACGCGGCGGAACAAACAGCCACGATCTACGCTGGCGCAAAGAACTTTTCCATGTTGCCGGACGAGCTCTCCACGGGGCTTACCTCGCTGCTCGAAAACGAAGACCGGCTGAGCCTGGTGATCGAATTCATGGTCGGCGCGGATGGGACTGTCGTGTCGGGCAACGTTTATCGCGCCGTAGTACGCAATCGGGCGCAGTTGACTTACAACGCGGTGGGCGCGTGGCTCGAAGGCGCCGGCGCGGTTCCGGAAAAAGTCGCGGCGTCAGCCGACTTGCAGGCGCAACTCAAGCTGCAGGATGAGGTCGCACAAAAACTCATGAATCAGCGTTACCGGCAGGGCGCGCTGAATCTGGAAAGCAGTGAAGTCCAGCCGGTCATCAAGGACCAACAAGTGGTGGACGTAGTGGGGGAACAGAAAAATCACGCCACGGAATTGATCGAAGACTTCATGATCGCGTCCAATGGCGTGGTGGCGCGCATGCTGGAAAAAGTGTCTTCCCTGCGACGCGTGGTGAAAACGCCGGAGCACTGGGACCGGATCGTGCAAATCGCGGCGCTGCACGGCGAGAAACTTCCGGCGCAACCAGATTCAAAAGCCTTGAACGATTTTCTGATCAAGCGCAAGGCCGCCGACCCGGATTACTTTGCGGTGCTTTCGTTGGAGGTGATTAAGTCGATTGGACCGGGCGAATATGTTTTGGAGCGGCCGGGCGATCCCGAGGAAGGCCACTTCGGCCTGGCGGTGCGGGATTACACCCATTCCACCGCGCCCAACCGGCGGTTCGCCGATTTGGTTACGCAGAGGCTGATCAAGGCACTGCTCGACGGCAAACCCAATCCCTATTCCGACGACGAACTGGCGGCTATCGCGAAAAATTGCACGGTGAAGGAAGACGCGGCGCAGAAGGTGGAGCGCGAAATGGCAAAGCGGCTGGCGGCCGTGGCCATGAGCCGGAGGATCGGCGAGACCTTTGCTTCGGTGGTGGTGAACGCGAACTCTCACGGAGTATTTGTTCGCGTGTTGCAACCGCACGTGGAAGGGATGTTGGTGCAAGGCCAGCAAGGAGCCAAACTCGGCGACAGGTTTCAGGTGAAGTTAACCCGGGCCGATGTGCAGCACGGTTATCTGGATTTTGTCAGGGTGTAGCCGGTGGAGACGTAACTAGCTACGTCTCTACCGCCGGTGGGCGGGCAGTCTATTGCGCAGGACCATCGTCGGCCTTCCATAAGCGGTACAACACTGCACCATGCGGGGGCAACTTGACTACAAGCGAATTTGCGGGACCGAGATCCCTGTGCTCCCAAACGTCATGCAACTTGTATGTGGCCCCCGCCAAACCCAACTCACTCCATCCGTACCCAGCCGCTTGGGGCGAGTCGGCCAGATTGAGAATTGCCACATAGTAGCTGTCCCCGGATTCGCTCTGCGCCAGCCAAACGACCGATTTCTCCGTCGCGAGTACCTGATGATTTCCTTTGGAGTGCTGATCCACCGCAATCACTTCGGAATTCGTAAGCAACGAAGTAGTCCAGGCATCGTTGGCAGTTAAGTTTCCTCCCATCATCAGCGGCGAACGAAACATGCACCACAGGGTCAGCAGGGTGCGCTGTTCGTCATGCGTAAAGCGGGTTGTGCGGGCCGTGCCCCATCCGGGCGATGGGCCAAGGTAGCCCAGCGGCAACATGTCGGCATCCGGCCAATGTCCGGATTCGGAGAGTGGAGCCCATTCGGCGGTTCGCGGAAATTGGTTTCCTGGCCCTTGCGGATAATCCACAGCGCTGTGCCACACATCCCAGATGTCATTGGAGATGCGCCACATTTGCGCGTACTGGCGCATCTCATCTGTCTTTTCCAGCGGCGCCGGTCCGGGCGACAGGCTCAGCACAATGGGCCGGCCGGTTTTTCGCAACGCCAGGCTGAGCATGCGAATTTCATCCCCTTTGTACGGATGGCTGCTGATGCAATCGGCCTTGACCAGATCGACGCCCCAACTGGCGTAGAGCTTCGCGATGGAGTCGTAATACGCTTGGCCTGCCGGTTTGGCCGCGTCTACTCCATAGTTGTCGGGATTCCAGGGGCAGGTGTCGGAAGTGTCAGCGGCGTCGGCAGCGCGGTAGGACGATCCCGCAATAGGCAGATTTTTCTCCACGGCTTGCTTCGGAATGCCGCGCAGGATGTGGATACCGAACTTCAAGCCAAGCGCGTGCAGGTAGTCGGCGAGCGGTTTGAAGCCCGCGCCGTTCGCGGCGGAAGGGAAACGGTTCACGGCGGGAATATAGCGGCCGTTGTTGTCGAGGGTGAACTGCGCATCCTTCGAGTTGCCGATGGCGACTGGATTGGCGACAAACCATTCCGCGTCGATGACGACGTACTGCCAGCCGTATGTTTTGAGGTGTTGCGCCATCCACTGCGCATTGGCCTTGAAGTCATCCTCGTTGATGGTGGCGCCGTAGGAGTCCCAGCTGTTCCACCCCATCGGAGGCGTCGCAGCCAGCGTGGGGTGTTGACCCGGACCTTGCTTGCGGCCTTCTGCCGTCACAAGACTCGCGGAAAAGAGAACCAGCGGGAGGCTTAGGAGTGCGAGGCATGTTTTCATAGATGGCATCCCCTTGGTGAACTTTCTAGCAAACGTTTTCCTTGGGCTATAATACCCGAGGCTTCCAAATAAATTTCTTTCAGCAGTATTTTCTTCCTGGAAGCAACCGCCGGTTGGCGCGCCATTTTGCGGTCGCTTCTTGTGTTCCTTGTAGCCCGTAGGCAAATACCGCCGCGGGATGAAACTTCAATGTTCAACACAGCAAAAGATCACCGCTTCACCGCGAGGAAACCATGAAAGTTTTAGGTTGCACGTCGCTTTTAATTCTTCTTGTCGCATTGGCCTTCAGCCAAGCTTGGAGTCAGCAGACTATGTCACAGTCATCGCAGGAGACGTCCGCAGCATCACCCGCTATCGTGATCGGCGGGGAGCCCGTGGTCACGCTGAAACGGCCTCCCTCCAAAAATCAAGACAAACCGCAATTTCTGGAAGCAACCGTCGCCCCCGGCCGCGGCATGAACACATTGCAGATCAAGGCCTATCTTCCAGGCAAGGGTGAAGTCGAACTGCTCGACACTCCGCCGCTGGTTCAAGTCAAGCAGTTGCTGGACGAGCAGGACGATGCCTTTGGCAACAAGAATTTCCTGGTGGGAGCGGCGATTCTGCTGCCCTTCCCCAACCGGGTCACCGGAAAACTTTCAGCGGATGGAAAGACCATTGCCACCGACATCGCCGGCAAGACCGTTTCCATACCGGCCAACTGGCATGGGCAAAAGCCAGGGGCCGAGATTCTGGCCATGCACGGCCTGATTCTGGGCAAGAAATTTGAAGATATCCATGTGGACAACGGGCCGCAAGAGTCCGCGGTTTCAGGCACGTTGCACGCGGGAGATTTTGGCGGCCATTGGCTTTCGCAAAGCGACGTGCAGGTGCGCACCGTGCTTAAGGACGATGCCATCGAGTTCAGCGTAACCGTCAAGAACATCGGGCATGAAGCGGCGCCTTTCGGCATCGCTTTTCATCCCTGGTACAAGCTGTTGAGCGGCCAGCGCGAGCAGGTTCGCCTGCATGTGCCCGCCAGCGAGCGAGCCCTGGTCAACAATTACGATGACGTGGTGCCGACCGGCCAGGTGGAGAAGGTTAAGGGAACCCCTTATGACTTTACCGCGCCGGGCGGCGCGCCGCTCGATGCGCTGTTCATGGATGACTTCTTTCTCAATCTGACGCGCGATCCGGGCGGCAGCGCAACGGTGGAGCTTACCGACCCCGCGGCGAACTATGGGTTGCGCATTGTCGGGCTCTCGCGTGAGATCAATGGCTTCCAGGTTTACGCGCCATTGAACCGGAATGTGATTGCCATCGAGCCGCAGTTCAACCTCGCCGATCCCTACAGCAAAGTTTGGGGAACGAGAGATACCGGGATGGCTATGGTGCAGCCCGGCCAGTCGGTGGTGTGGAGGGTGCGGCTGGAGCTGTTCGTGCCGAGCAAGAGCAAGTAGAGATTTCTTCTCAGCGCTGGCATCTCGCCCTTCGCGGGCGGGCGAGATGCCTTGCCTGGAGCCCCTTCGACTCCGCTCCGGGCAGGCTCGGGCGCTACGGTGGAGAGTTGCCGCCGCTAGGCGTGCCGCTTGGGAGCGAACTTGATGGAGTAGACGATGCCGAGCAGCAGCAGGCAAGCGCCCCACCACACGTTGGCATGCAGGTTGAAGAGAACGATCGCGGGATGCGCGGGCGGGTTCACCAGCTCGTAAATTCCTGCGGCCAAAATTAGCGCGCCATTGACCAACAGCGAAATCCCTATAAAAAACCAGATAGAAATCATGCTCTCCCGCCTCCCGTTACCAGAAAATGATGTTCAGCACGATGAAAACGGCGGTCACCATTCCCGCCCAAAACAGCGGCTTGTGATAGAAGGGCAGGTTGCCGACGGCCGGCACCTCCGTCATTCCATACACTAAACCGTTCAACTCGGCAGCAGGCCGAGGCTGGCTCGCCAGACTGACCACTACGGTGACCACCACACATACCAGGAAAGACCAAAGCGCCTGGTACATATCCTGCGCCAGGCCTTTGGCATCGGGCGACAGTGCGACATACCGCAGCGCCGTGGGATCCAGTTTCACCCACGTCCACATGCCGACCGATGAGGCCGTTCCGCAAAGCAATCCCCAGAAGCCGCCCGCTTTGCTGGCCCGCCTCCACAGCATCCCCAGGATTACGGTGCCAAACAGCGGAGCGATAAAAAAGCTGAACAGCGCCTGCACATAATCCATGATGCTGGCAAACTGCATGACCAGATACGCGGTACCGACGCTGATTAAAACCCCGATGATCGTGGTCCAGCGGCCCATGCTCACATAATGAGAATCGCTGGCGGTCTTGTTGATCAGCGGCCGATAAATGTCGTACGTCCACACCGTGGTGAACGCGCTCACGTTGCCGGCCATGCCGGACATGAAACCCGCGATCAGCGCGGTGACACCCAAGCCCAGCAGGCCGGGACCGCAATAGCGCGCCAACATCAGCGGCAGGACGTCGTTGTAGCTGTGTCCTCCGGTGATCGCGGCCTGCGCCTCTCCGGTCAGGTGCATGGGGAGCACTGCCAAGCCGAGCAGCCCAGGCAGAATCACGATGATCGGGACCAGCATTTTGAAACCCGCGCCGATGATGGGAGCCATTTCCGCGCTGCGCAGGTCTTTGGCGGCAAGGATGCGCTGCACGACTAGAAAATCGGTAGTCCAATAACCCATCGAAATGACCGCGCCCAAGCCAAAGACAATACCCGTCCAATGGATCCCCATGGGATTGGTGCTGAAATGCCCCAGGCCGGACCATAGATGAACGTACTGAGCGGAAGCCCGTTGGGTGATTTCCACTTTGAGGTTGGCCCAGCCCCCGGCTTCGTACAAGCCGAGCACAGGAATCATCAGCGCCCCGGCCCAGATCAAGAAGAACTGCAGCACTTCATTGAAAATAGCGGAGCGTAAGCCGCCCAGCGCCACATAAATGGCGACGGTCAACGACGAAACCCAGATGCTGAAGTTGAGGTCCCAGCCCAGCACAATTTGCATGACCTTGGCCATGGCAAACATGTTGACGCCGCTCATGAGCACGGTCATGAAAGCAAAACAAACCGCGGAAAGAATGCGGCTGTCTTCTCCGAAGCGCAACTTCAAGTATCCCGGAACGGAGTGAGTCTTGGAGATGTAATAGAACGGCATCATAACCAGGGCCAGAAACAACATGGCTGGAATGGCGCCGATCCAGTACCAGTGGGTGGCGAGGATGCCGTATTGGTAGGCCGACCCTGCCCAGCCCATCAACTCCAGCGCGCCCAGGTTGGCGGAAAGAAAACTTAGGCCGGCGACCCAGGCGGTCATCTCGCGTCCGGCCATGAAAAAGTCTTCGCCGGTGTTCGACTTGCCGCGCAGATAGAAGCCGATCCCCAGAACCAAAGCGAAATAGAAAGCTACGATTGCGACATCGATGGAGGATAGATGTACGAGCGTATTGGCGACGAACATGGAAACAGTTGGCATCATTTATTCTCTTTCCTCGTATTCTCTTTCCTCGACTTAGCGCGCGCCTTCCGCGCCTTGTACATTTCGTGCCGATCGTGCATTTGCGGCGCCGTTCGAAGATTGCAAGATTCAAGGTTCATTGGCGGCGTGCCCGCAGCTTCGGCATTCTCGCGGTCGGAACTGATGTTTGGTTTCGCAGCCCGGGATTGCTTTCGGCGGCCTTGGAAGCGACATTGGGCGGCATCATGCCTGGCGAGAGCCAAAGAACACGGCGAGGAAATCGCTGACTCGCTCGAAGAAAGTAGTGCAATCCAATGACTTTGTCAATTGACAATTTCGGCAAGCCATTGCCAGGAGATTGGTCTTCACCTGGCTTTTCCGCCCTCTCCACCGCCGTCCCCGGGCGATCTCTGCGGCTAAGGCTTTTGACGTTTGATGAAAACCAAAAATCTAAAGCGCGGAGTTCTCAGAGAACGACCGCGAGACATACGAGGTTTGCCTGTGCTAACCAGGGCGTTGCCTTATGGCGGCGAAAACAAGTACATTTCCTTGAGAGATCCACCATCTTGATTACTGCCTTGGCACCTTCGCGAATCCATCTTCCTGGATGTCGTTCCATTCTGTTACGAATACTCGGTCCAGAGCCTGGGTGCTAATGAGCTTACTGACGCTCAACGATATTTTCTTCGCCGTCGTGGAACGCGACGCTCGCATGGTCATGATGTATCGCAAGACCACAGGGTGGGCGTCTATTTCTTCGCGGGAGTTCTATCAAAGCGTGGGCGGGGTTGCGCGCGCGCTGCGTGAGTGGAAAATTTCCGCCGGAGACAGGATCGCGATTCTCAGCGAGAACCGCCCCGAATGGGCGATGGCGGACTTCGCCGCCCTGCTGCTGGGCGTCGTGGTGGTTCCCGTCTACTATATTGCAGTTCCTTCTGTTGGCTACATAATTTGCAAACGCCCTGCATCCGAAATCACCGTTATTACTCTATGCTAAGATTGTAAAATTTCTGACAAACGAAAACAAAGTCGGATCGCATAATGGATTGGCTTCCGCTCCTGAACTTCATTGTCCAAGGCCTTTTGCTTTTCGCCTTGGTCTGGTACACGATTGAAACCTTTAAGATCAGGAAGGCAACTCAGCGGTCAGCCGACGCAGCGGCTAATGCAGCTAAAGCGTCCGTGGACCAGGCCCTCGCCGCACAGGAGAATCTGCGTCTATTGAAAGAGTCCTA
>CAVZMC010000033.1:0-3540 GCA_963776125.1 uncultured Acidobacteriaceae bacterium
TGACTATCGGATTGGGAGCGGCGCTGCGCTATGGCAAGAAACGGGATGAAGACCGGAATTCGTGAGTGTGAGTAGAATGAAAAGGCACCTTGACAGGGACTTGGCCTCGAGAAATCGAGGCCTTTGGTTTTTGGGTATTCTGTTGGCGCGGGTCTCTTCGCGGTCAGCGAGAAGCAATAACCACCAATGGCACGAGGGAACTCAGAACGCGAGAAGTAGCGGGCTGTTTTGGCCAATCTAGCGAGAGCGATGCATTCCGACAATGAAGATCGCGATCAAACTCAAAACGAACGCCGTAAAAAGAGCGCAGAGGGCAGATTCGCGTTTAGTGAGTTTGCGGGGGGACACGCCTAATGGCCATAGACTTACTAGAGCTAGACAGATTCCGGCGAGGAGCTTTAGCCAAGTTGGCCACGCATCAGGATTTGTCATGCGGCTTCAATCGCCTTTCTGTCCAAGGAGTCCACACTTCTTCCGAAGTCAAACGTGATCGATTAGACCACGGTCCATCGCGGCCTGACTCTCAGCGTTTGTGGACCTACTAGAAATTGTACTTGGCGAGCTGATTGGAGGCCTCGAGATATTCAGCCCTCTGCCCAAGGGAAGCATCCTCCGCATCCCGCGAACTGCTTTATAATAGAAAGATTCTCTTGGGGCTTCTGAGGCTGTCTGTTAGGTCCCGGAGCGTCTGGCGTATCCCTCTATTGATGTCCACGGAAAGCATTATTGTTCGCGGGGCGCGGGTCCATAACCTCAAGAACATCGACTTTGAAATCCCGCATAACTCGCTGACGGTGGTCACCGGGGTCTCGGGGTCGGGCAAGTCTTCCCTTGCCTTCGACACCATCTATGCCGAGGGGCAGCGGCGCTACGTGGAGTCGCTCTCCGCCTATGCGCGGCAGTTTCTGGAGCGAATCGAGAAGCCGGATGTCGACGTGATTGACGGCATTGCTCCGGCGGTGGCGATTCGGCAGAAGAACACGACGCGCAACCCACGTTCCACGGTGGCGACGGCTACCGAAATCTACGACTACCTTAGATTGCTGTTCGCCCGCATTGGGCGGACCTATTGCCTGCAGTGCGGCAACGAGGTGAAGAAAGACACCGTGGATGAGGTTGCCGCAGCGGTGCTGGGGCTGGGCGAGGGCGCGCGGTTGAATGTGTTATTTCCGCTGCGGATTGCGGCTGCGGTCTCGGCGGAGAGTTCGGACGAGAAGCACGGAAGAAGCCTCGAACTTCATCGCGGCTGCGGGCGGGACGGCCGCAGGACAGCCGGCGAGACGCCGGCGCTACGTTAGACTCCGCAGCTACGCTTGATGATTCCCTCAAAGCCCGGCTTTCCGAGCTTCGGCAGCGCGGATTCAATCGGCTCTATCAACGCGGGCAGATTTTTGAGTTTTCCACGCCGGAGTCGTTGTTGGACATAAATTTTGGCGAGCCGGTGTTTCTGCTGGTGGACCGAATCGCGGTATCGGCGGAGAACCGGGCTCGCATCGTCGACGCGATCGAGATCAGCTATCGCCAGGCCGGTGAAGTTATTTTTGAGACGGCGGCGCAAGAAGGACGGGCGCCGAACCAACTCCGCTTTTCGGGGCGATTCGAATGCAAACGCTGCAATCTTCGCTATGACGAGCCGGAGCCGCGCCTGTTCTCCTTCAACAATCCCTATGGCGCTTGCCCACGATGCCAAGGTTTCGGCAACACCATCGATTTTGACCTTGGACGCGTGATTCCGGACGGCTCAAAAACGCTGAATGAAGGCGCCATCGAGCCTTGGACCAAACCCAAGTATCGGCCCCAGTTCACGGAGCTGAAGCGCTTCGCGCGGCAAGCCGGGATTCCGCTGGATGTTCCCTGGGATCAACTCAGCGCCGAACATAAGCGGCTTATCGTCGACGGCGAAGGGCGCTTCGAGGGCGTACGGGGGTTTTTCGCCTACCTGGAGCGCAAGAAGTACAAGCTGCATGTGCGCGTATTTCTCAGCCGCTATCGCGGATATTCGCTCTGTTCCGCTTGCCACGGAGCGCGGCTGCGTCAGGAAGCGCGGCAAGTCAAGATCAACGGCAAGAACATTTGTGAGATTTGCGGCATGACGGTGGAGGAGGCGGCGCGCTTCTTTGAAACGGTCGAGCTGACTGAGCAACAAGCGGCCATCGCCGATAAGCTGTTGCAGGAAATTCACGAGCGGCTGCGCTTTCTGAACGATGTCGGGCTGGAGTACCTTACGCTGGATCGGCTTTCTTCCACGCTCTCGGGCGGTGAGGCGCAGCGCATTCAGTTGGCGACGTCGCTGGGTTCACGATTGGTGGGAACGCTGTACGTGTTGGATGAGCCCTCGATCGGGCTGCACAGCCGCGACACCCATCGCCTGATCAAGATCCTGCATGACCTGCGCGATCTGGGGAATACGATCCTGGTGGTGGAGCATGATCCTGAGGTGATGCGCGCCTCCGATGGCATCATTGACCTTGGGCCGGGCGCTGGGGAGAACGGGGGCAAGGTGATTGCGGTGGGAAGCTACGAACAAATCCAGAAGATGCCGGCGTCGCTCACCGGAAGATACCTTTCCCACGAGTTGCGCATTCAACTGCCCACCGCGCGGCGCGAGCCCGGATATAGGGAGATTCAAATCTTTGGAGCGAAGGCGCACAACCTGAAAAACCTTGACCTCGCGATTCCGCTGGGAATGATCGTTGCCATCACGGGCGTTTCCGGTTCGGGAAAGTCTTCCTTGCTGCACGACGTGCTGTATCCGGCCTTGTCCGCGGCTCTCAAGCAGAGCGATGGAACTGCGCCGCCGGCCGTGAATTGGGATCGGTTGGAAGGCGCGGAATACGTCGACGAGGTCGTTTTGGTCGATCAATCGCCGATCGGCCGCACGCCGCGGTCGAATCCGGTGACCTACATCAAGGCTTTTGACGGCATCCGTGAGTTATTCGCTTCCCTTCCCGAGGCGCAGAAACGGGGATTCACCGCCGGACATTTCTCGTTCAACGTTCCGGGGGGCCGCTGCGAAATCTGCCAGGGCGATGGCACGGTCACGGTGGAGATGCAGTTTCTGGCCGACGTGGAGCTGATTTGCGAGGAGTGCAAAGGCGCGCGCTACAAGCCGCAGGTGCTGGAAGTGCGTTATCGCGGCAAGAATATTCACGCAGCGCTGAATTTGACGGTGAAGGAAGCGTTGCAGTTTTTCGCCAACGTTCCGAAAATCTCGGAAAAGCTGCGCGTGCTGGACGATGTTGGGCTGGGATACTTGCGGCTGGGGCAATCCGCGACCACGCTTTCCGGCGGCGAAGCGCAGCGCATGAAACTGGCGGCGCATTTGCAGCCGACGGCACGGGGCGTCGGGCGCCTGGGCAACTTTCCCGAGGGCAGCAAGCGGCGCAAGCGCGCGCTGTACATTTTCGATGAGCCGACCACGGGGCTGCATTTTGACGATGTCAGCAAACTGCTTTCGGCCTTTCGCCGTCTAATTGATGCAGGGGGATCGATTCTTGTGATCGAGCACAACCTGGAAGTCATCAAGACCGCGGACTGGGT